>ASZJ01000110.1 GCA_000416275.1 Osedax symbiont Rs1 | reverse complement strand
GTTGCATCTCGGTAAGTCAATCATTTTTTATTTGTTTTTCAATTTAGTGTTTGAAGCTAAACCGCAATAATCAATGTTTGAACTTTTCGCTAAACAAGGTTTTTATCTGATTTAAAACAATGAGTTATCATGTTTCTAAACAGCCTTGTCGCTGTCGTTTCAAGGACTCCCTGAAGCGAGGAGGCGAATTATATAGATCCTAGCGAGGGCGTCAACTGTTTATTTGATTTTTTCTAAATAATATTAAACTGTCATTCAAACGAGCCAAATAGCACCCTTAATAGCTAGCGATAACTCAACCTGCTTTAAAGAACAGAGTCACTGCGTGACTCGCTCCTTAAGCAGGCCGTACTACTGTAAGCTAACTCTGTTAGTTGTTTATCTTCTGACTGAGTTTTTCTTGGAGGCAGTTTTTCTCAATTTACGAATTTGCTTTTGAAAACGCTCTTTCTTATCTAATTTTTCGCCTGTCGAATCATTTCTATCTCCAGCAAAGGGGTTAATCCCGGTTCTGAATTCAAATCTTATCGGCGTACCAAATACTTTGAGCTTCTTGGTAAATTTATTTTGTAAATACTTCTTATAAGACAGTGGTAGCTGATCTGTTTGATTACCATGTACCACGATTACCGGCGGGTTAGAACCCCCTTGATGCGCATAGCGTAATTTAATACGGCGTCCACCGGGAGAAGGCGGCTGGTGACTGTTGACTATATCGCCGAGCAATGTGGTTAGAAAATTAGTGGTCCACTTCATCATCGCACATTCATAAGCTTCGGTTATCGATTCATACATTTCTCCAACCCCAGTGCCGTGCAGTGCCGAGATAAAGTGGAATCGCGCGAAACTGGCAAACTCTAATTTGCGTTGAATTTGGTCTTTTACTTCGCCGCGCGCCTCTTTGCTCATTCCATCCCATTTATTAAGCGTAATAACCAGTGAGCGCCCAGTACTTAAGACAAATCCTAACATGTGTAAATCTTGATCGGTAACGCCCTGCCTAGCATCAATCACTAATACTACGACGTTGGCGTCATTGATGGCCTGCAAGGTTTTTATGATGGAAAACTTTTCCACTGCTTCCTTAATATTTTTTCTGCGCCTAACCCCAGCCGTGTCGATCAAGGTATATTGCTGACCATCGCGCTCATAGGGAATATAGATACTGTCTCTGGTGGTTCCCGGCTCATCGAAGACAATGACCCGCTCCTCACCCAACAGCCGATTAACTAAAGTTGATTTACCGACATTTGGTCGACCAACTACAGCGATACGCACACCTTTACCTAAATGACGATCTTCATCTTGAATAGATTCAGGGAATGGTTTTAGCACATATTCAATCAGCAGTGTCACACCGCGATTTTGTGAGGCGGCGATAGCCAGAGGATCGCCCATGCCTAGACTGTGAAAATCTGCGGTGGCTATATCTGGATCTATACCATCAGTTTTGTTGACCACCAAATGGACATTGTCTTTAGTTTTTCGTAAATAGTTGGCAATTTGCTGATCACCAGGATTCAAACCATGACGACCATCTACCATGAACAATACGACATCAGCCTCTTCAATTGCCAGCAGCGACTGCTCGGCCATTTTGTAGTCAATGCCTTGTTCGTCACCTGTGATACCACCTGTATCCACTACAATAAAGCTGTGCTCTGAGCACTGGCCTTCACCGTATTTTCTATCTCGAGTAACACCTGGCATATCAGCCACGAGTGCATCCCAAGTTTTGGTCAGGCGATTAAACAAAGTCGACTTGCCTACATTTGGTCGACCTACTATTGCAATTACAGGTAACATTTTTTCTTTCTCTAAAATAAAAAAGCCTTCCACAGTGGAAGACTATTTGTTTATTGCTACTAAATTCATTTCAGTAGCAGTGAATTTCTGCACTAGATTAACGTTTTAGCGGCAATCTAGTGATTTATATCTATTGTATATTGAGCGCTGTTAAACGACCATTATTACTCAATACATATAATACTTGATTTTTAACTAGCATGTCACCGATTAGCGCACCGCCTAATTTATAGCGGGCGACAAATCGACCATCTTCTTGTGCTAGAAAATGCAGATAACCTTGTTCATCCCCAACCACCACTAGATTTGAAATAGCTGCTGGCGAAGTGATCGCTCTGTTTAACAATAAATCTTGGCGCCAAATTTCGGCGGCAGATTGGGCATCGATTCCGTGGACTATATCTTTATCAGAACTGAGATAAATAGCGCCATTACCGGAAGCTAATCCATGATACGTAGAGTAGGGCTTACGCCAAAGCACCTGTGCATTGAATGGATTTATTGCCGTTAAATTGCCACGATAGCCTGGAACGTATATTACATTTTTATACAACATCGGCTTGCCGTCAATATCTGTCAAACGCTCAATGTCGGACTTACCTCTAGCAATATTAATTCGCTCCTGCCAAAGTACAGCACCTGTTTGGTTGTCTAGGGCAACAAATTTTCCATTGTCCAAACCAGCCAGCGTCGCGTCTAACGCAACTAACGGAGAACTTGTACCACGCAAAGTTAAGCTAGGCTGACTACTGGCATAAACCCACTGCTGTTCACCAGTATTTATGTCTAAGGCGACAACATCACCTGTCACCATCTGAAAAACGACAAGCTTATTATTCATTTGTGCCTGTGATACAACCTCACCTCCGACGGACACTTGCCACTTAATCTCACCGGTTGCTGCTGACATTGCAATCATGTCACCTGAAAACGTGCCTACTACCGCAGTGCCTGCTCCTGCGCCAACACCACTACTTATAGAAACTCCCAGGGAGTTTTTCCACAACAGCTTGCCGGTTTTTAGATCAAAGCTAGAAACATCACCTTGCATATCAGTGACAATAATAGCTCCGCCTACTATACCGGGAGTTAACTGGTGATACTTATCGCCAAAGCTCGAACCTATATCTTTAGACCAGAGCTGATTAACCTTTTTTTCAGCCACTATTTTCACTAGCGGACTGGGCTCTATTTCATCGCCATCGCCTGCACAACCTGCTAAAAAAACAGCTATACCTGCCACCGCTACCAATCGTGTGAAGCAAACCATTAGCTTTCCTCTTTAGTCAAGTCGTTCAACTTTAGTGATAATATCGATTTAGTGGCACCAATCGTTTGATTTTCTAATGCTTTCTTATAAGCTGCTCTGGCTTTGTCTTGATCACCTTGCGCTAAGTAAATATCGCCTTTTAGCTCATTTGCTTGAATTTGTAGCGAGCTATCGGAAACATCTTTTAACAATTCCAGCGCTGCGTCTAGCTGCTTTTGCTCAGTCAATATTTGCGCTTTGCGGATTGTAGCGAGAGACTTTAGCAGTGCTTTAGGGCTGGCAGCCAACACCCAGTCCAACTCTGCAAGAGCGGCGGGAAGGTCACCGGCGTCAACCGCAGATTTGGCCATCAATAATGCCGCATACTTCGCATATTGGCTATCTGAAAACTCAGCTTTAATAGTACTAGTTAGATGCTTTGAAGTGGCTAGATTTTTTTCAGCGTCAGCGTTCGGCGCAGATTCAACCACAGTAATCAACTGCTGATACATCGCAGATGCTGTTTCACTGCTGTCCACTTGCTGCTGCTGCCAAGCTCTGTAACCATAAACTGCCGTAACCACCACCACTATGGTGATCACTAAAGATTTACCGTTTTCTTTCCACCAAGATTTTATTGCGTCTAACTGCTCTTCTTCTGTGCGTAACTCTGACACTCTATTACTCCTAAACTCTATATTTGTTGGTTCTTTATTGCTTGCTGGCACTCAGCATTGCAATCAATTCCAAGATACTAAGATCTTGAGTTGGCTGATCACCCTGCCAGAGAGTGGAAATTATGCCGCCCTCATTATTTTTCCCAACGAGGACAATAGTCTCTGCACCACTTTGGCGCGCTTTGTTTAGAATATTCTTCAACCCAGCACAGTGTGTTCTTATTTTTAATTTGGGAATTTTAGCTCTTAATTGCTCCGCCAACATTACCAGCTCTAACTCTAAACCTTTATCTTTAGCGGCTAGATATAAATCAAAGTTGTGATTAATATTTTCAGGTAACACATGTAAGGTTTCCAGCAGCAACAACAGCCGCTCTTCACCCATTGCAAAACCGACCGCGGGTGTTGATTTTCCACCTAACTGCTCGACCATGCCATCGTAGCGGCCCCCGGCACAAACAGTACCTTGCGCGCCTAGTTTATCAGTCGTCCACTCGAATACGGTTTTATTGTAGTAGTCCAAACCACGGACTAATCTGGGATTAATTACATAGCTGACCCCCGCTCTATCTAGAATTTCTGTCAGCGCACTAAAATGTGATTGAGCATCTTCATCTAGATAGTCGACTAAACTAGGCGCATCGTTTAATAGCGCTTGAGTCTTAGCCTCTTTGCTATCCAAAATACGTAGTGGATTACTAAGTAGCCGTTTTTTACTGTCTTCATCTAACTGCTCTTTTCTGGCACTTAAAAATTCGACCAAGGCTTTACGGTACTCTTCACGCGCAGCATTACTGCCCAGAGAATTAAGCTCCAAGGTCAGCGCATCTAAAATACCTAGTGAGCGCCACAGCGCGACTGAAAGCAGAATAACTTCAGCATCAATATCAGCACCGCCCATACCGAAAGCTTCGACGCCTATTTGTTGAAATTGTCGATAGCGACCTTTCTGTGGCTTTTCATAGCGAAACATTGGTCCGCGATACCACATTCTCTGCGTCTGATTAAAGAGCAATCCGTGCTCAATTCCCGCTCTAACTATGCTCGCAGTTCCCTCAGGCCTAAGCGCAAGCCGCTCACCATTGCGATCCTCAAAACAGTACATTTCTTTTTCAATAATATCGGTGACTTCACCAATAGAGCGATTAAACAGATCGATACTTTCAACAATTGGCGTGCGAATTTCTGCATAGCTATAACTGGCAACTACTTGCTGAAATTTCTCTTCTAGATATTGCCAGGCTGGAGTGTTTTCGGGAAGGACGTCATTCATCCCTCTGATGGCTTGAAGTTTTGACAATGTTCGATTACCGGATAATTAGAGTGGTAGCTTAAAGTTTGCTATATTGTTACGCCCTAGTGCAGCTATGTTTACATTCACACCGCCATAGGTTATTTTTGAAATACTGTCCACACGTCCTATAGATAGTGTTAATGGAGCATCGCCGCTGAGTGATAACTTTTGACCAGATTTCTTAATTCCATTAAATAATATTTTTCCGCGCACATCTTTAATAGTAATCCAACAGTTGTTATTAAACGTCAGCTGCAACAGCTGTGCACTATTACCTAATGCTGGTAACCCACTCGCTATCTCAACTGTAGTTTCAGCTACTGGTTCCAAACTTTTAACCACTCGCTCCAACTCCGCTAGCTGCCCGTCACTTTGTGACGCGCCTTGACTGTCACTAACATCTAAAGCCAAGTCTATTCCAATGCCGTTGTTAACTACATTAGCCTGACTGCTAGCAGTGGGGTCAGGATTGACACTCGTATCAGCAACCACAGTTAACTCCGCTGAGTTAGCTGAATTTATCGCTCCGCCTTGGTCCGACGCACCACCCACTGCCTGAACAGCATTAGCATTCACGATACTATCATCTAATGAGGGCAACACTAGCTCGCCGCCATTCGCTGTTTCAACAGCTATTGGGTCTTGCGAGGACACCACCGGCGCCGATAGCCCATATTGTGTCTTCCACCACCAGAACACCACGCCCAGCAATACTAAAATAAAGAGCAGACTTGGCCATTTCATGATTGGATCGCCAACCTTTACTTGCTCATTTATTTTAGAGATAGACTTCAAGGGAGATTTGGTATTCTGCACTCCGTAAACACTATCTAGTAATTCAATTAACTCCTGGCCATTTTCATTGACCGCTTTCGCATAGGCCCTTATATAGCCACGGCAAAAAACCATACTTGGCAATTTATCGTACGCACCTTCCTCTATCCAAATAATGTAATTTCTGGGTAGATATAAATCGTCAGCCAGTGTTTTTTGACTAAGACCCTTTGCTTCACGCGCCTTTTGTAAACGACTTCCCGGTGATCCATTGTTTTTTGCTGCTAGCGCTTCGTCAGACACACTATTCACTGAACTGACTCCTTATATTTTATATAGGCTTTGGGGAATAGATTTTCTAATAATAATGAATAAGAGACCACTTCAGATAAATCACCCGCTGCTCTAGCCAATTCAATTCCTAACTTCAGACTTTCAGCAGAGTGTTGTGCTTGATTTACGGCCACTAAATCCAAAAATTCACTGTATTTTGCATGAGATTTAAAAATTTCACCAGCGCCCATTAGACTTTTACTTAAACTTAATAGGGCATAGCCATTTCTACCACCCAAATTTATCGACCTCTGAAAGGCCCTCGCCGACTTTTCGCTATCTTTCAACGCATCGTAACAGCGGCCCAAATTATTCAATGCTTGGGCTCTTAAGTTATAAAAAGGGTCTTTAGTCGCTAATTCAAGCTCCGCACAAGCTTCTGCAAATCGTGCTTGCTGAAACAAAAAAGCTCCGTAGTTATTATGAAACATTGCAGAGTTAGGCTCTACTTTTATAGATTTTTTGAAATATTTTTCTGCGAGTTGACTCTCTTTCTCTGCCTGAAACGCAGCCGCCAAAACTGAGTATCCTCTACCGTATGTTGCATCATACTGTAATGCTTTTTGCAGCCAGTTTTTCGCATTTACGTTATCACCGGAATTCAGATACTCGACTGCCACATCAGTAAACCTCTTGGCTTTCTCTCTTTTTGAAACTTCATTAGGATCAGGGGCACCGATAGCACAAGCCGTTAAAAAAAACACCAACATGCTAAATTTGATCATTTTTAATATTACATACACTTTAAGCCAAAGCTCCTTCAAAATATAAAATCCGTCATAGGTTACTGAACAGCTAGACTATCAGTCGCGATTAGATTCTTAGACACTATTTGCTGCGCCAACCGACCTAATTTAGCAGTTCTTCTAGTTTTATCTTCAACTATGCCGACTAATTGCCCGCAAGCCGCATCAATTTCCTCTCCTCGAGTCCGCCTAACTGTCGTGCGAATACCCGCTTTATGCATAGTATTTTTGAACAACTCAATAGCCTCCGCCTCAGGCCTTTCATAGCCCGAATTAGGAAAGGGATTGAAAGGAATGATATTAAGCTTACAGGGCAGCGTTTTCAATAACTTACTTAATTGTCGCGCATGCTCAGGGTGATCATTCACGCCCCGCATCATCGTGTATTCGATAGTGATGACTCGCTTATCACTCAACTTTTCTAAATAGCGATTACATGCCGCTACTAATTCTTTTATTGGATATTTTTTGTTGATAGGCACCAACACATCTCGCAACTCATCGTTTGGTGCATGCAGCGATACCGCTAAAGACACATCTGTCACTTCGCCTAACTTATCGATCGCGGGAACCACGCCCGCTGTACTTAAAGTAACACGACGTTTAGATAAGCCATATGCGTTGTCTTCCATCATCAAATTCATTGCGCTGACGACACGCTCGAAATTCATTAACGGCTCGCCCATCCCCATCATCACGACATTGGTCACCACCCGCTTATTTGCAGGATCCATTTGCCCAAATGACTTAATCGCAATTCTCACTTGGCCAATAATTTCTGCAGCCGTTAAATTGCGATTAAACCCTTGCTTACCTGTAGAGCAAAAACTGCAGTTCAGAGAACAGCCTACCTGCGAGGACACACATAAAGTACCTCTATCACCTTCGGGTATCAGTACCGTTTCAACACAGGACCCTCCCTCAACTCTAATCACCCACTTGCGCGTACCATCTTTAGAAGTCTCCTGGCTAACCACTTCAGGCTCGCGAATTTCAGCTTGCTGGGTTAATTTTTCACGTAGTGATTTACTGATATTGGTCATTTCATCAAAACTTTCAACACCGTGTTGATGCATCCACTTTAATACTTGAGTCGCTCTAAACGGCTTCTCTCCTATCTTTTTAAAATATTCAGCCAATTGTACAGGCGTCATACCTAGTAGATTAGTTTTAGGTGTTTCAGTCATTTTTCTATTCTCTTATATTATTCAAGCGCAGAGCACAGTATTTTATCCGCGCCCTACACTAGTTACTTACCCTATATTCAATTAAGAAAAGAAGTAAGCAATTTCACGAGTTGCCGATTCAACAGAATCAGAACCATGTACAGCGTTTGCATCGATAGATTCAGCGAAGTCACTACGAATAGTGCCAGCAGCAGCTTCTTTAGGGTTAGTTGCACCCATTAGATCACGATTTTTTAGTACTGCGTTTTCGCCTTCAAGTACTTGCACTACAACCGGGCCAGATATCATGAATGATACTAAATCAGCGAAGAAAGGACGTTCGCTGTGCTCTGCATAGAAGCCTTCAGCATCTGCTTTACTTAAGTTTCTTAAAGACAACTCAACAATTTTAAGATCCGCCCCCTCAAAACGAGATACGATTTGACCGATAACATTTTTTGCAACAGCATCTGGTTTGATAATTGAAAGCGTGCGCTCAATTGCCATGATTTATTTCCCATTATTTAAATTAAAAGTTGATCGACGACAGCCGACCGTAAAAAACTCTGCATTATACGCCAGAGTATCCTCTAAACACCACTTAAGTTAACTGCTTTTTTAGAAAACTAATGCTTAACGTTAGTATTGTAGGATTGCAGGCAGTGCAATCTTGGCTTTTCTGCGACAGACCGCTATCCATGAGCTTTTCGTTAACTTTTTTTGCCGTTCTTTTAATAGCAAGTAATTTTTACTGTGCACGCAATTTACCGACAGTCTCAACAATCAGATCCCCCGCATATGCCGCTTCTTGTTCCGAGGTGAATCGTCCCACTGAAATCCGTAGCGAGGCATGCGCCTGATCATCAGTTAATCCTATTTCTTTGAGCACATAAGAAGGCCGCAAGCTCGCCGAAGTGCATGCAGATCCGGTTGATACCGCCAGATCTTTTAAGGTCAGTAGCAACATTTCACCGTCCACGCCAGCAAAGCAGAGATTGAGATTGCCCGGCACTCTGTTTTCAAGTCCGCCATTGACGCTTACATTGCCCAACAGCTTAACTTTATGCCAAATAATATCTCTAAGTTTGACCAGCTGTTGCGCCTGCTCAGCAAGCTCGCGCCGCGCTATTACAAAAGATTCTCCCATACCGACCAGCTGATGAGTCGGCAAGGTTCCCGAGCGCATCCCTCGCTCATGTCCACCACCATGTATCTGCGCCTTAATTCTGACCTTGGGCTTTTGCTTCACATACAGCGCACCGACTCCTTTTGGCCCATAAACCTTATGCGCACAAAACGACATCAAATCAACATTAAGTACAGACAGATCAATCGGCAGTTTACCTGCTGACTGCGCAGCATCCACATGAAAACAGATACCTTTTGCCGCACAGACATTGCCTAGAGCAGCAATATCGTTAATTGTGCCTATTTCATTATTAACATGCATCAAACTAACTAAAATAGTATCTTCACGTATTGCTGCCGCTAGCTGCTCTTGGCTAATTCGTCCATCCGCGGCCGGCTTTAAATAAGTGACATCAAATCCCTGCTGCTGCAACTCAACAAAAGTATCTAAGACTGCTTTATGCTCAACCGTGCTAGTCACTAGATGCATACCCAACTCTTGTCTTTGCAGCGCCAAACCTTTTATGGCTAGATTGTTAGATTCGGTAGCACCCGATGTCCAGACAATTTCTCGGGTTTGCGCACCCATCAAATCAGCAACCTGACGACGAGCTTTTTCTACCGCCTCCTCTGCTCGCCAACCATAAACATGAGAACGTGATGCAGGATTGGCAAAGTTGCCATCCATGGTCAAGCAAGCCATCATCGCCTCGGCGACACGAGGATCTACCGGAGTACTTGCAGCATAATCCAAATATATCGGCAATTTCATCTTGTTAATTTCAACCTTTATTATTGCAAACTCAAATGACCAGACCTCTGCATAACTTACCCAGAGAGCATGATAACTGCGCTCGGTCATACAGCGTTAGAAACCGGCTCAATATGCTCATTTACACCAGTAATACCCATAAAGAAGGACACACCGCACCCAAAGCGAGGAGCATACTGATTCCACTATCTCGCCGGTTTTTCCTTGCCTACCTTGACTCGCAACGTTAGGCGGAGCTCTCATGACATTTAAGATCGCGTTTGATATTTATCTTTTTCATTATTTTACACGAAAGTCATCGTGCTGCTCAGATGAAAACTAATTTTCATTTTTTGTACTTAGCGATACTGGTCAACATACCCCGCAATATATTGACTTCAATTTTGTCCGGCAGGGCCCGCATGATCAATCGCCGCACCCTAGTCATTAATTGCCTGGGGTTCTCTGGATCTAGGAACCCAGTTGTCTGCATAGTTTCCTCAAAATGCTTAAACATCAGCTCCAACTCTTGCTGCGAAGCCAATTCTGCATCCCAGTTGGTTCCCCACTGCAGACTTGAGTCAACATTTTCTGCTGCGATTTTTTGTAGACTAGCCATGCGAATTTCATAGGCGATAACTTGCACTGCGGAAGCTATATTCAGAGAGCTAAATTTTTCTACCGAGGGAATACAAACATGATACTGGCACAAGTGCAGCTCTTCATTGGTCAAACCTCGATCTTCACGCCCAAACACTACGGCAATATTTTTTGCAGCTAGATTTTTATCCAGACCAAAAATCACTTGACCCATTTCTCTCGGATCCATTATTGGCCAGGGAATATGCCGCTCCCTCGCACTGGTCGCAAAGACTAACTGACAATCGGCAATCGCCTCTTCCAACGATTCCACAACTTGTGCAGCCGCTAGCACATCGTCAGCTCCTGCCGCTCGGGCTATAGCATCATCACTGGGAAATTTTTTCGGCGCCACTAACACTAAATCAGCTAAGCCCATGTTTTTCATGGCTCTTGCGACGCCACCAATATTTCCGGAATGAGTGGTATTCACCAAAACAATTTTAATATTCTCTCGCACTGTTTTGCCCATTTATTAAATCCGCCATACTAACAGATTCACTCTTACTGAAACAGCAACCGCCAGCATTATATAAAACACGGCAGCTCAATATCTCGACCAGAACAAAGTCTGCTTTGACGAAAAAAAATCGAACAATAAATAGCGACACCGCAAACCGCTAGATGATACAATAGCTTTATCTCAGTCTTTAATTTTATCAGGTTCTTTAACAATGCAACCAATGCTTAATATCGCGCTACGGGCAGCCCGTTTAGCCAGCGAACAAATTCAACGTGCTCAAGACAAAATCGAAATTATTCGTTTTGAAAAGAGCGAAGTAGCCGAACTTATTCAAGAGACAGCTCTAAACGCTGAACAAACCATCGTCCACACCATTCAAAAAGCTTTTCCAAATCACGCTTTACAGGGTCAGTTTTCCGGTGATAACAAATCCCACAGTGATAAAACAGAAGCTAGCTGGTACATTAGCCCAATCGATGATATCAATAACTTCTCCTCAGGTTTACCTGACATTGCGGTGTGTGTAGTCGCGGTAATTAAAGGTAAAATTGAACACGCGGTAATCATCAACCCGACCACAGGGGATGAATATACCGCAAGTAAAGGTTACGGCGCGGTGTTAAACGGTCGCAGAATTAGAGTAGCAGATAACAAGGGACTGGAAGGCTGCACTATCACGACTGACTTCGCTGACATGAGCGGCGACAAATCACAACTTGACAAACATATTAGTATGGCGACCCAGTTGCATGCTAAACAAGGGGTCTTAAAAAACTCCGGATCAGCGGCGCTTAACTTTGCCAATGTGGCAGCGGGCAGAACTGACGGCAGCTTCGCCAAAAAATTACAACCTGCCACCGTCTTGGCTTCAGCTTTATTGATTCAAGAGGCCGGCGGACTCGCTGGTGATTTAGCTGGCGGTGCAAACTTCAAAAAGTCTGCCGATCTAGTCACTGGCAACGCCAAGATATTCAAAGCACTGGTTAAAGCGCTACACTCAGCGTAGTCTCACGCTTAACAAAGTGAGGTTAGCACCTCACTTTTATACCTTTCTCTTTACCGCGAAATCCAAACAGAGCAACAACAGACTAATGCTCTGCTACAACTGAGCCTATTTAATCTAATTGCCTACCAATTCCGTTAAACGACGCTTATTTAAAAACCCGAAAAAACAGCCAACCTTAAGTTCGCTCTCCTGACGGGAAATTTTATTGGCGAACTACTACCTACACCTTAAACCTGTGTGTTTCTTTCTGCAGACTAGTCGCCAAGTGCGCCAACTCTTCACTTGCCACTAGAATTTGCTCTGAATCACTACCGGTCTGTTTCGACAGGTCTCTGATGTGATTAATATTTTCTGTCACTTGCTCAGTAACCACAAACTGCTGCTGATTTGCCTCTGTGATTTCCTCAGTCAGTTTTTGAATTTTGTCGATCGCTTCAGAAATACGTACCAGCGCCGATCCAGTATTTTCAGCCAGCGTAACCACTTCTGCCATCCGCCCTTTACCGCGACTCATTGCTTGCGCCGATGCTTGCGCACCTTTTTGCAACTGAGCAACCATTTTTTCAATTAGCATCGTCGAACCTTGAGTACTCTTCGCTAGCGCCCTCACTTCATCTGCAACCACCGCAAATCCTCGCCCTTGATCCCCAGCTCTTGCAGCTTCAATAGAGGCATTCAGCGCCAATAAATTAGTTTGGTCAGCAATACCATTTATAACGTCTACAATTCCACCGATGTCATTGGCTCCTTTTTCAACCTCTACCAGAGTCTCTGCCATATGATCTACTTCCGAGGCAAAGCTATGTATTGATGATATAGTATTCTGTACTTCTACAGAGCCGATCCCCGCTTCTTTACTAGCCAGTAAAGCCGCATCAGATGCCTGATTACTACTAGTATTAACATCTTGAAAAGACTCACTCATTTCATGAATGGCGGTCACTACTTGCTCAGTTCCCTGATTTTGATTTTGCACGTGAGTCCGAGTTTGCTCAGTAATAATGGACAGCTCTTCAGCAGCCGCAGCTTGCTGCTCTGCCGACAAACTGATTCGAGAGACCATTACTTTCAGACTATCATTCATCTCTTTCAGTGAACTTTGTAAAGCACCTATCTCGTCGCTTCTATCTACTTTTATATCTGAAGACAAATCACCTGACGCCACTTTTTTAGCCAACAGTGAAGCTTTGATTAACGGTTTGCTAATACGCGATGCCATAGTCACCCCAAAAATAATAATCAACACCACGGAAACCAACAATATTATCAACGTCGACCACTTAAGCTTTTCTGCAGCAGCAAATGCTTCATCGGCATTAATTTCAGCCATTAACGCCCAAGTAACACCGTTCACTGCGATTGGTGCATATGCAGACAGTACCTTATGACCAAGCACATTAGTGATGATTTTCGCACCCGACTCTCCCGCCAAAGCGGCTTTAACAGACTCAGTGGCGATTCCATTCTCAGCAACCGATCCAGAAAAAGATGCTTGTACAGTTCGATTATCATCAAAATGAGAATCTGAACGCATCCTAAAATCAGGCCCTACCAAATACGATACGCCACTTTCGCCCATGCCTTCTCTAATCCCAGTAATATCGTTAACCCCTTTTACTGGAATTTTTAAAGCAATGATTAATTCAACTTTACCGGCACTGGTGATCAATGGTTGCGCCATGAATGCACTGGCGCGGTGCTGGTCAACCTCATAAATTGCAACATCCGCAAAGCCGTATACTTTACTATTACTGACTTCTGTTACTAGCTGGCCTAGACTGCTGGATTTATATTTGCCAGTCTTAATATTGGTGTTTAAATCACTGCCCTTTGACACGGAAAAAACACATAGCCATTAGAGTTGATCAAATAAAGATCTGGATAACCATACTGTTGAGCGTAGTGTTCATAGAACGCCGTCCCAAACTCATCTACGGGGCTCAACGCTTCAGATACATCAATTTCAGCTAACAAAGCCCATTTATGCCCACCTATCACCAGGGGAACCCAAGCAGACAAAACAGGTTTATTTAAGTAGTTAGTGATGATTCCTGAACCTGTTTCACCCGCTAATGCCAAATCAATTGCAGGGGATTCAGCCCTTGAATCTTCTGCATTTGACAGCGAGGCCTGTACGGTTCGATTCGCACCACTACTAGAGTCCGAACGCATTTTATGGTCACTGCCAACTAGGTAGGTTTCCCCGGTTTCACCTAAACCAACCCGCTCACTCATTACCGCATTGATTTGCTCTATATTAACTTGAAAAACTACCACACCTATTACACCTCCATAATGACGCATAGGAGCGGCAATAAACATTTGCGGGGAGTTAATTGAGGGGTAATATATTTCAAAATCTGAACTAAGATAACTTTCTTTACGCCCCGCTTTTAAGGCTTTTTGATAAATTTTGGCCAGTGGAGACTCCGCTAACGGGCCCTTTAAAAGATCGGTTCCATAGTCAATATTTTTCTTAACGGAATAGATAACCCGATTCTTTCGAGACTCAATCATGATGATATCTTGGTAGCCAAATTTTTCTTGAAAGTTACGAATTCCAGGGTGTATTTTATAGTGTGCTTTAGAATATTTTGACTTGTCAGATCCACGATTTAGCTTAGCTTTACTGCCCATCGGGGCTTTATTTTTTAACAGATAATAATATTGGGCAACCACCGCTTCATCATCTAAGACCGCTAAATACTGATTAATTGCAGCTGTAGAATCAACGCCAATTTTTTCAGTGAAGTACTTACTCACATCTTTATGATAAAACCCACTTAAATCGGAGCGCATTTTAGCGACAGTCGCGTCATCTAATTTATTGACAAATTTTATAAGATTAAAGTTATCTCTAAACTCAACTAATGCATTTTTAGTGGTAGAACTTTCGGTAAAGGACTGCACTTGCAAAGCGGTTTGATGGAAGTAATTTTCCACGGCTGCCTTTTTAATTTCTCGTACCGCTTTGAGTTTTTCCAAAGCTTGTAATTTTAACGCACCTGCTACACTAACAAGCACATTCATATCACTGCGCCTATCTTTAAAATACTGATCAAGTTGCGCTTTTTTTATTTCTCTGACGGCCTCAAGAGAATTAAAGGAAAGGGACTCCATTCCTTGATTAGCTTGATTGAGACTAACTAAGCCAATAATAGTTGCAGGAATAACACCTATAGCCAAAAAACTAAGAATAAACTTTTGGCCAATTTTCAGTTTCCCAAAAATTAGATTCATATATCACCTCTATATATTATTAGATTTTTTTATTTTGCTAATGTTTCTCAAGAGAGCTGTGTATAGCGACAAGACTCCCAAATCTTGGAGAATTAAGTGGTCAACATTTTATCCGACAATGATCAAGGCCTCAGCAGATGTAGCCACTTAGTGACTTAAAAGGGTGGTTTTAAAGTACTTTTTTGCAGCTTCTCTAAATACTTGAAAAAGCGACTTCACTGCAGCCGATAGCGCAACTTCTTGTTTATACGGAGGTTATAAAACAGCAACTAAACCTATGGATTTATACATGGATGCACTTATTTCGCGACTACAAGAAGCATATGAGCTTGCAATTAAGAACTTTCAATCACGCTGCAGAATCAAGAGCTTGTACTATGTATTGCAGTGAAATCACTGATTCAGGTTTAAGTTACAAATTCAGGCAATATTTAAGCCAGTGAATGACGAATAGAAGCTTCTTGTTTATACAAAAATTGAAATATTTACCTAAGAATGAGGTTTGAAATCAAGTTACTTTTTGTAGTTTGTAATACCAACAACTAACACTGAATACTAAATTTCATTAAATAGATCAGCTGATATAAACTCAAACCCTTACCGATTTTACAGAAACGCCTACTTTGCCAAATATTTGTCATATAAATATACTAAAGTTAAACTGACTAAAATATGAATACGCATGGTTTTTCATTGTAATCAAACACTTTTATGGCTTTTTGTACAAAATACATACAATGTTTTATCATTTTGCCTATATGAACACCCATTTACAATCGCTATTGCTCAAAAGCATAAGTCCTGTTTGATCAACGTTCTAGTTTAGAAATGATTTTTAGCATAGTATATTTCTGATTTTTTTAACTAATTTTATAATTTTTATTCAAAAGAACTCGGATTCTATGTAACTACTTATTCTGTAGTTCAGTCATCCAGCAACAAAGGCCAGTTTTTGTTCGCTTGTACAGTAAATAATCCACCTTCTTAGAAGGTGGTTTTGCCTTTAACCCCCTAGAAGGGGGCGGTGCTTGCCCTCTTAGAAGGCAAGCTGGTTATCTCGTAATTCTATTAAAAATCTAATTGCTCTTGACGCTTTTCAAGCTTCTCTTGATGCTTGACATATTTCCTAATCATCTCAGAATCCAAGCCTACTGTATCTACACAATACCCTTTAGCCCAAAAATGATTGCCCCAATACGGTCGCTTTTTCAAGTGCGGAAACTGCTTAAACACTCTAATTGCAGTTCTGCCTTTTAAAGCTCCCATCAAACTTGAGATGGATTGCTTAGGCGGCACTTTGATGAGCAAATGAACATGATCTGGTTGCACGTTTATTTCGGTAATTTCACATTTTAATCGACTGCTATAGACTTGAATACAATCATAGACCTCTTGCCTGACTGCACCCGTAAGAATCCTGTATCTATATTTTGGTACCCAAATTATATGGTATTCACAATGCCATAAAACGTGCGATAATTTTTCAAATCTACTCATGGTACTTTCCTTAATCAGTTATGGGGATAACCATTTAAGTTAATGCCATGCGTAGAGTCTACAGGCAGAGCCTTTCGACGATGACCACGTCCTCAGGACGTGGTTTTATAACTTGAATAAATTCCGAGATATTTTGCTGCCATTTAGCTTGAACACCTCGATCATAATTCAGATATAATTTACCTTTAACAACATCCCAACGCTGTGGATCCCCTGAAGCTCGATGGTTTTTAACAGCCACCGCCCAAGCACAAAAGCCACCATACTGAGGCGTATATTTTTTTGGATTTTGTTGAAATTTTTGTAAATTATCAGCAGAGGAAAACAGCCATTTCGCCCGCATGTATGTTGTAGAGTATTTTTTATTACCTTTAACGGGTTTACCTTCACTAAAGTAAGCGACAGTATCATAACCGCTAACCGCGTTATTACTGAAAAACCCGGTGTATACGGCATCACTAGCAAGCACATTCCCACCCCATAAAAACATCAAGGCTAGTAATATCTTATTCATTTTATCATCCTTGTTAGACAATTTATTAGCGCTAACTTCTGACTATTTTACTCGCATAGTTTTCAGCTCTTCATTTCTTTTCTCTTATCAACCAATTTAGCGGTATTATTCTATACGTAACCACAACCCGCATTAGATTCAGCAACCTTAGAGGCAACTCGAAAAATAGTAAATGACTCCTGTGCCTCGAGTTAAAATCAACATATCAAGGTCAATATATACCCAAAATGAGTGTGTGGGGGGGGGGGGAATAGAAAGAAGGGGCTGTAGCTAACACTTTAGAGTTGAGAACCCCCTCAAATTAATGAAGGAGTTCTGGATAATTACCATGCATTACCTTGGGCTTTTAGTTGTCTATCAATACTGGGAGTAGCATCGCTCCGGCGCGGCGCATTTGCATAATAAGCAACACTATCAGCAATCACTGGCTTGCACTTTTTAGTTTCTAACTGCAGCGCTTCTGTAATCTTTAATTTCACGCTTTGTGTTGAATGCGCGATTAGATTTGCAACTTCGGCAGCTAAGTTATCTTTTCTTAAGTAAAAATTATTGTGATTCACCCTGTTTCTCCTTTTTTCAGTTTTTATTGGCTACTGGTGGTCTATTTTTCTCTATTTAACCAATACTGACAAACAATAAAATTTTCATTCACTTAAGATAAAGTTAACTGATATGAACAAACATATTCCGCTTACCGCCCTGAAATTTTTTCGCCAAGCTGCCCAAACGCTTAGTTTTAAAGAGGCAGCCGAACAGTTATTTGTTACCCAAGCCGCTGTTAGTCAACAGATTAAAAATCTTGAACAGAGCTTGGACGTGAAATTATTTGACCGACTAAATCGCGAAGTAGTGCTCACTGATTACGGCAAACAGCTGCTGCCATATGTGGTAAAAGGCTTTGAATCATTTGAGGAGGGACTGGCCAGCTTAGGAGATGACCCCAATCCTAATTTGCTGACCATTACCACCTTACCTTCATTTGCCAGTCGCTGGCTGATGCCTAAGTTATATAACTTTCAAGAACAGTATCAAGATATTAGTATTCGAATATCACCTTCATTAAAAATAGAGCCATTCAGTGGCACTAAATTAGATCTTGCGATTAGGTACGGAAAAGGCGTCTATCCTGGATATAAGTCAAAATTATTACACCATGATTATTTATTACCGGTATGTCATCCTAAGTTAATTGACACCACAAAAGACATTAAATCGCAGATGGCTAACATTCCGCTATTAACGGATGAGGGAGTTGACATTGAAAAAGCTTGGCGACCTTTTATGGAAATCGTCGGCATACC
The DNA here is from genome assembly GCA_000416275.1 of Osedax symbiont Rs1. GTDB lineage: Bacteria > Pseudomonadota > Gammaproteobacteria > Pseudomonadales > Balneatricaceae > Rs1. The sequence continues at coordinate 75,589 of ASZJ01000110.1, read as the reverse complement.
GATCAATACTAGACCTTCAAAACTGCATGTCGGTGATTCGACAATGTTGATCGAGCCACTTTTAGGTCAGCAGGGAATGTCGTTGTTGCGATATAGTTTAATCTACCAATTACTAGAGCGAAAACAACTTATTTGCCCCTTAGCATGCTACTTCCAATCCGGCTATTCGTATTTTTTAGTCGCTCCCGAAAATCACTTTAAATACGCTAAAATCAAAAACTTTCACGCTTGGTTAAAAGAAGAAATGCGCGATATAGATACTCATTGGCAAGAATTTAATGGCGGTAAACTTCAGGAGATAAGTATTGATGTGACAGGATGATGCAATTACGAGCTGCGATTATGATAAATTCTAGCAGAAAATAGACAAGTCTTTTGTAGTAAATAATCGGCGCACCAGCAGTTTTCAGTCGCCTGCAATAATTGCCCTCTATACAGCGACGGATTGCTCGCAGTAGCTATTGATCAAATATAATCAATTGCAATAAACCGCCACGTTACTTTGTAAGTCATAAACCTCATTGTGCTGATTATTATAGGCAAAATTTGCATATACGGTTGGACTGATCACCTTCTCAAAATTTTCAGTTAATCGGCCAATGCGAATCTCATAGCGCTTTTCAATGGGGAACAAATCAATATATACCACGGTACCGCCGGCAATTCTTTTCAACTTCTGTTTTAATTCTGTATTCGAGCTCGAGCCTTCTACATACTCTGCTAAATTAAATTCTTGAACTGGCCCTTGCCTAGGCACCAAGACCTTAATGTGCCGACCATTTTTCTCCATATTTTTCATTTCGGCTATTTCAGTTTTAAAAGAGGGAATGTTGCTATCCTTACCCTCAAATATAGAACAGTAAAATGCACTGGCACTACTGGAAATAATCGCCAAAACTAGCCCGAAGGCAAGGGTGGCGATACTCTTTATGTTAGGCGTTTTTAGAATAGTTGAAAGTGTTATAAGCATCAGCGGTTTTCATACTCATTAAGTGATCATTTATGTCTAGACTAAACCCAACTCAACGGAGTATCGGTGCAGACAATAAAATTTGGGTTTAACAGAGTGTTACCTCGATTATAACGCAAAGGCTGTAAGTTTGGATACTCCAATACACAACCACCAGCGGCTTCAACCACTGCTTGGGCGGCAGCACTATCCCACTCACTAGTCGGTGCCAATCTAGGATATAAATCAGCCTTGCCCTCCGCGATCAAACAAAATTTTAAAGAGCTTCCCATATGTAGCAGATCAACCTTAGCAAATTGTGCTAAATACTCTTTGGTGGCTATATTTTGATGAGATCTACTGGCGACAATCCGCCACCTATCCTGCTGCCTGGGGGTTGGGGATACATGGATAGCTTCTGCTTCTCCCTCGCCCTGTCGCTTAAAAGCTCCCGCTTCACTTCCCCAATAAATCACATCCAAGACCGGTGCGTAGACCACACCAAAAATCGGTATTCCATGATCAATCAGGGCGATGTTAACCGTAAACTCACCATTGCGCGAAACGAATTCTTTAGTGCCATCTAATGGATCAACTAACCAGTATCTAGACCAGCTTAATCTATTGGCAATGTCTTGCGCTGCGGATTCTTCAGATAAGATCGGGATATTGGGCGCTATTAACTTTAAACCAGCACAGATGATTTGGTGGGCAATTTTATCCGCGGCAGTAATCGGACTTTGATCATTTTTATATTCAACACTGAAATCAGCATGATAGACACTGAGGATTTTATGACCTGCGACCTTGGCCAGTGAGTTTATTTGCTCTTGAATCAAGGTGCTCTCTCCATGTATTAGGCTGACACATACTACCACAACCCTTTCACCGACTCATTTAGATGATTAACATATTAGCTACAAACTTTGATTATCGGGGATGCTTTTTGCACCTCTGACTAGCTTACTCATTTTATTCAGAAAACTCTGCCCAAACCATTAATAAGAGAGCTAATGTTTTTTAAAATTTATCTGCCAGCTAGCTTTTTTAAAACTTAGGAGTAGAATTTAGCGATTAATTCAAAACTATCAACTGATCCATTTTTAACCAGCGGTTTTTAATATTTATTATTGCATATGCAATAACTTCTATTTAATATATTCGCTCCCTAGCTGCATTTATAACTTTCTTTAGACTTCATTATTTACTGGCATTATTTGCAGTATAATAATCAGCCTTAGCGGTCTATTTTTCTAGAAAACGTCTCCACAAGTAACACATCAACGCACAGTAATTCCTTAGCATAGCAACATTTCATCTACTAAATATACCAGCAAAATTGAGTACTAAATAATGAATTCGCCGCTCAACCAAACCACAAAAAAAATGCAATTAGGCCCATTCGAGTTTATCTCGCTTTTTGCCTTACTGACGTCATTAGTGGCACTTTCTATAGATACCATGTTGCCCGCTTTTCCCGCTATTGCCGCAAGCTATGCCCTGGGGGACTCCAAAGATACCCAGCTAGTCATCAGTGCATTAATCTTGGGCATGGTCTTTGGCGAGTTAGTCTTTGGTCCTCTATCTGATACTAAAGGCAGAAAATTCGCTATATTGCTAGGGATGGGTATTTTCTGTATTGGCTGTATCGTTTCGATGACCGCCCAATCTTTTGAATGGCTGTTAATAGGTAGAGTTATCCAAGGTGTCGGAGTCTCCGGCCCTAAAATAGCTTCTCGCGCCCTGATCAGAGATCAATATACCGGCGCCTCTATGGCACGGATTATGTCTTTTATCATGATGTTTTTTATCCTAGTGCCGATGCTTGCTCCCGCTTTAGGTCAGTTAATTATCACCTTTGCAACCTGGCAAACAATTTTTGCTTTTTTTCTATTGATGACTGTATCGATCGGCATCTGGTTTTCGATTCGTCAGAACGAGACCCTCAGTGAGGAAAACCGCATACCTTTTTCTCTTAAAGCTATCGCCAAGGCCTCCAAAAGTATTTTATTCAAACCGACGATCATGGCTTATGCGGTCACCGCTGGGATATTGTTCGGCGCATTATTGCTCTACATTGGCATGGCGCAATCGATATTCCAAGACATCTACAATATTGTAGATCTCTTCCCCTTGTATTTCGCCATTCTTGCCTCAGGTGTGGGCGTATCTTCTTTTCTCAACGGTAAGCTGGTGATGAAATATGGCATGTATCGGCTTTCCATTAGCGCTTTGCTAGCCTTAGGTTGTTTCAGTAGTTTACTGTTACTAGTCAGTATACTTAGCGCGGGAAAGCCCCCATTATTTTGGTTTATGTCGATTAGCTTTTTATGCTTTTGCTGTATAGGAATTTTATTCGGCAACTTAACGGCAATGGCTATGGAAACGCTCGGCAAAGCTGCGGGATTAGGTGCTTCCATCATTGCCTCTTCCTCGAGCCTAGTGTCAGTTATTTTTTCAGTGATAGCCGGACGCTTTTATAACCAGACTACAATACCTTTAGCGATTGGCTTTATCTGTGCCGCAATCATTGGCTGCTATTTAGTCTATTCAGCTGAGAAGAGTAAGCTAAAGCATGCGACTCCAATTTGAATAAGCCTATTGCTGACACACTTAAGTGGAATACGACACTACATGGGTATTTTTCATAAAGCGCTGTTGGATATTTGCTGACTATTGCTTAAGCCTTGGCGAATAGCTGGCAATACATCGAGATATTTATTAAAGTGGACTTATAAAACCTTTGATTTTTCACAGAAATTTACTATCTTGTTAATTCAAACCTCACGTTTACACTGTTTAATTTGTTGTATAGAGAATTCATATGTCGTTTATTGATCAAGCATTTTCCTATTTAGTTGACCTCGCCGAGTACTTAGAAGGTGATAAGCGTATCAATATTACCTGCGCCGATGATCACTATCATTTTGGAGTCAAGGCGGATGGTACTTTACTGCGCTATCTAGATGACAGAGAAAAAGTCGGTTTAGAAACGGATATAGGTCTGATAAAGATGGCTTTATATCAGGGAATGAAAGGTACGGGGGCTATCATAGTCCGCCAATATAATGCTTCTGAAATTATATTAGGCGAATATAAAATAATTATCGATCACGTGTGCGGCGGTCGATTAACTGAAAATGGGATTCGCCCATTAACGGCGACGGAAATGAAAACCGCTTACCAGACCGTGCCTGAGGCTACCCAGTTTATTGATATGCCCAGCAATCACATTCTTAAAAGCCATTTTACACAGCTGGATAAGCAAACAGCTAGCGCAAAAAAAATCAGTGACAAAATAGATGCACCTTAAATAGCAGCACTAGCTGAAGCGCAACCAGCAAATTACCGCCTTCAGACAATGCTTGTACGTCTATTCTGCGAGTTTGAGCGACAATGCTGTAGGTGTATCGTGCGCAAGATTATCTGATACTGGACAGCGCAGTTCAATTTTTTGCAGCCACTGTTGCAGTGTTGTTGCATCAGTGTCAGCATCGACTAATAGTTCGATGTCTATTCCTTTGAAGCCTGTGCGATCGCTAGTCTCTTTACCGAATAAGCGAGCAGGATTTAAGCTTCCCGAAGCTTTTATTTGCAAATTTTTAATCGTAAAGCCCATTTCCTCTGCCACTAAATGACCGGTAACATTCAGGCATCCAACAATCGAACTCAATAAATATTCAACCGGATTTGGTCCTTTATCCTCACCGCCAAAGGATGCTGGCTCATCGATGATAATATTAAAATCACGCGCTTTAACGGCAATTCGTGCCGAAGATTCAGAATATCCAAGGACACTAAACTTTATATCTGACAATGTATTTCTCCAAGTTTTAATTTTTTAACTATTTTCTGACGTAGTCATTTTGATTCACGACGTGATTTTCGCGCCCCTTCTACGGCTAATATTTAATCATTATGCGACCTTACACTTTTGAATTGTAAGTATTTTGATTAAATTTTGTCTCCAGTCAATTTTATCCGAAATTATTTCAGTAAAGTGATCCTCGCTAAAATGTCACGGCTCAGGCCAAGCTATTTATAATTAGTTGTCCTCTATATCTCCTATCCTCTTAATCTTGAACAGTCATTCAACTCCCCCTCTCTATTAACTGACTTTTTCAGAGAATCCCTAAAGAAAATTTTACACTTTTATTAACCTTGTCGACTACGCAAAAAGTCACAACGACTCCTATACTTAATTATTACCTGAATCAGTGACTTCACAGCACCACATAGCGCAAGCTCTTGATTTTACAACGGTTAGAAAAATACCCGCTGAACCTACGGGTGCAGCTAAGATTTTTCAATTCCACTGTAAAACCAATATCTTACACTCTGTATTCACTTTGAAGTCACGGATTCAGGTATTAGTTAACTGCCCTTTCGGATTCAGTTTAAATAATACAGAAGTGAAAAGTATGCGTATTGGTATTGGTATAGTTAGTTTACAAACAGGCATTGTTGTCGCCACAGGCTCTGCCGGAGTGAGTAGAGTTTTACATCTTGGGGAAACCATTTTTGAGGATGACGATATTGACCTAGGCGCCGATTCGACACTGGAGGTTAAACTCTACAATGGCGAAACTCTGACTTTCAAGCAAAGCTTACATCAAGTACTGTTGTCCAAATATGTAACTTCAGATACCTCTAGTCATTTTGACTTTCTTCATACTGATGCAGTGGCTAGCTTAACTTATCATCTCGATCCATATGATTTTTTAAATCCTTCCAGAGAACATCACTCAAATTTCACCTTTATCGTTCGAAGTGCACAAGAAATAGACCCGACCGCTGGGTTTGACCCTTTATCACAAAGCGATTCAATTCGACTCGAGCCAGGCTTATTAAGCGATCCAGCCAAGGCCCCTCCAACAACTGAAGCATCAATATCAGGAATTTTCAAGAATCCACACCCAGCCTCTCTACACATCATAAACAATGGTTTTAGCAATGATACCTCACCAGTATTACGCGGAATTTTATCACAAAAACTTACCGCAATTGAGGAGTTAGTGGTGTTGCGCAATGGCATCCCAATTGGCAAAGCGACGCTGTCTAATACCACTTGGAATTACCAAGACAGTGCATTAGAAACAGGCCATCAATATCACTACACTGTGCAAGTAGTGAGTACCGATGGGCGATTAAGTCCTCTGTCCGCCGTCTACAGTATAAATATTGATACTATTGATCCCGCACAAATCATTAACATTACCGATATCACTGATGATATAGCACCAAAAATCGGTAGTGTCGCCGACGGTGACGACAGTAATGATCTCGCACCTAAAATTATCGGCACTCTAAGTAGCTCCCTGGGTACGGGTGAAGTAGTCAACATTTATAGAGACGGTACATTACTTGGTAAAGCCACCACTGTCGGCTTAACTTGGAGCTTTAATGACAGCGGTTTGTCCGATGCAACTAGCTATAATTACACCGCGCAAGTTATCGACCTCGCGGGTAATATCGGCGGACTAAGCAATAGTTATAATTTTAATACTGATGCCACCGCCCCCATGCAGACGGTAATTATTACCGATATTCTGGATGATATTCTACCCAGCACCGGCAATCTGGCTCACGATGATAGCAGCAATGATACTACACCTGAGCTACTTGGCACTTTAAGCACGGCTCTGGCGGCCAATGAAGTGCTTAATATTTTACGAGACGGGGTCGTTATCGGTCAGGCGACTGTCACAGGTACTAATTGGCGCTATACTGATTCAGGCTTGCTCGATGGCAACAGTTACGACTACAGCGCGCAAATAATTGATCCGGCAAGTAATTTAGGCCCACTTTCTAACTTGTATACGATCAACATTGATACTACGGCTCCCACCCAGACAGGTAACATTACTGATATCCAGGATAATGTTGCACCGCTGCTGGGTGCAATCCTCAATAACGGTTTTAGCAATGACCTTAGCCCTGAGTTAAACGGCACGTTAAATGCAACCTTAGCGTCCGGCGAAGTACTCAACATCCTCAGAGATGGGATCATTATCGGTCAAGCGACCATCACCGGTAACAACTGGAGCTTCAATGACAGCGCTTTGGTCGACGGTAATAGTTACAGTTATACCACGCAAGTTAGCGATGCGGCGGGCAATTTGGGGCCCTTATCCACCAGCCATACGATAAACATCGATACTTCTAGTCCCACGCAAGTGATTAGCATTACCGACATCAATGATGACATTGCACCTAACACCGGCAGTGTCGCCAACGGTGACTACAGCAATGATCTTGCACCTGAAATTATCGGTACTCTAAGTAACTCCCTTAGTGCCGGTGAAGTACTCAACATCTATCGAGACGGCACACTACTTGGCCAAGCCACCATTGCCGGCTTAACCTGGAGCTTTAATGACAGCGGTTTGTCCGATGCAACTAGCTATAATTACACCGCGCAAGTTATCGACCTCGCAGGCAATACCGGGGGCCTGAGCAATAGTTATAATTTTAATACCAATGCCACCGCCCCCACGCAGATGGTTGTTATTACCGACATTTTAGATGATCTCCTGCCCAGCACCAACAACCTGGCTCACAATGATAGCAGCAACGATACTACACCAGAGCTGATCGGCACTTTAAGCACAGCTCTGGCGGCCAATGAAGTGTTGAATATTTTACGAGACGGGGTAGTTATCGGTCAGGCGATTGTCACAGGTACTAATTGGCGCTATACAGATGCTGGCTTGCTCGATGGCAACAGCTACGACTACAGCGCGCAGATAATTGACGCAGCCAGCAACCTCGGCACTCTCTCTAACTTATATACAATCAACATTGATACTACCGCTCCCACCCAGATAGGTAACATTACTGATATTCAGGATAATGTTGCACCGCTGCTCGGTGCAATCCTCAATAATGGTTTTAGCAATGACCTTAGCCCTGAGTTAAACGGCACTTTAACTGCTGTCTTAGCAGCCGGCGAAGTGCTCAACATCCTCAGAGATGGAGTGATTATCGGTCAAGCGACCATCACCGGTAACAACTGGAGCTTTAATGACAGCGCTTTAATCGACGGTAATAGTTACAGTTATACCACGCAAGTTAGCGATGCGGCGGGCAATGTAGGCCCATTATCCACCAGCCATACGATAAATATCGATACTTCTAGTCCCACGCAAGTGATTAGCATTACCGACATCAATGATGATATTGCACCTAACACCGGCAGTGTCGCCAACGGTGACTACAGCAATGATCTGGCACCTGAAATTATCGGTACTCTAAGTAGCTCCCTTAGTGCGGATGAACTAGTCAACATTTATAGAGACGGCACACTACTTGGCCAAGCCACCATTACCGGCTTAACCTGGAGCTTTAATGACAGCGGTTTATCCGATGCAACTAGCTATAATTACACCGCGCAAGTTATCGACCTCGCGGGCAATACCGGGGGCCTGAGCAATAGCTATAATTTTAATACCGATACCAGCACCCCCACGCAAACAGTTATTATTACCGACATTTTGGATGATCTCCTGCCCAGCACCAACAACCTGGCTCACAATGATAGCAGCAACGATACTACACCAGAGCTGATCGGCACTTTGAGCGCAGCTCTGGCGACCAATGAAGTGCTGAATATTTTACGAGACGGGGTAGTTATCGGTCAGGCGATTGTCACAGGTACTAATTGGCGCTATACCGATTCAGGCTTGCTCGATGGCAACAGCTACGACTACAGCGCGCAGATCAATGATGCAGCCGGCAACCTCGGCACGCTCTCTAACTTATATACAATCAACATTGATACTACCGCTCCCACCCAGATAGGTAACATTACTGATATTCAGGATAATGTTGCACCGCTGCTGGGTGCAATCCTCAATAACGGCTTTAGCAATGACCTTAGCCCTGAGTTAAACGGCACTTTAACTGCTGCCTTAGCAGCCGGCGAAGTACTCAACATCCTCAGAGATGGAGTGATTATCGGTCAAGCGACCATCACCGGTAACAACTGGAACTTCGATGACAGCGCTTTGGTCGACGGTAATAGTTACAGCTATACCACCCAAGTTAGCGATGCAGCGGGGAATTTGGGTCCTTTATCCACCAGCCATACGATAAACATCGATACTTCCAATCCGACGCAAATTATTAGTATTACCGACATCAATGATGATATCGCACCTTATACCGGTAGTGTCGCCGACGGTGGCGACAGCAATGATCTGGCACCTGAAATTACCGGCACTCTAAGTAGCTCCCTTAGTACAGGTGAAGTAGTCAACATTTATCGAGACGGTACACTCCTTGGTCAAGCCACTATTGCCGGCTTAACTTGGAGCTTTAATGACAGCGGTTTGTCCGATGCAACTAGCTATAATTATACCGCGCAAATTATCGACCTCGCAGGTAATCTCGGGGGGCTGAGCAATAGCTATAATTTTAATACCGATACCACCGCCCCCACACAAACCGTCACTATCACTGACATTCAAGACGATGTGACACCTATCACCGGCACTATTAGTAACGGTGGAATCAGTAATGATGATGCACCTCTGCTAAATGGAGCTCTGTCCGCTTTGCTGCAAGTGGGAGAGAGCGTACAAATATTAAGAAACTCTACGGTGATTGGCACAGCAACGGTGACCGGTTTGAGTTGGAGCTTCAACGACTCCGCTCTAGTAGATGGCAATAGCTATAGCTATCAAGCACAAGTAATTGATAGTGCTGGTAACTTAGCTGCGCTTTCAGCCAACTATACAGTGACAATTGATACCAGCGCTCCCACTCAAACTGTCAATATTATAAATATTACTGATGATGTCAGCCCTTTCCTCGGCCCTGTGGGCCATAATGGTACGACTAACGATACCGCCCCATTATTATCCGGCACATTGTCTAGTTTGTTAAATGCCGGAGAGTTGCTAGATATTATTCGCGACTCAACGGTGATAGGACAAGCCATTGTCACAGGCTTAACTTGGAGCTTCAACGACAGTGCCCTTAGCAATGGTACTAGTTATAACTATCGGGCTCAAGTACGAGATAACAGCGGAAATTTAGGCCCACTTGCCAACACTTTTACCTTAAATATAGATACTCTGGCCCCGGCGCAAACGGTCACCATTACCGATATTCTAGATAACGTTCTACCCAGCATCAATAACGTGGCTCACAATGATAGCAGCAACGATACTACACCAGAGCTGATCGGCACTTTGAGCACAGCTCTGGCGACCAATGAAGTGCTGAATATTCTACGTGATGGGGTAGTCATCGGTCAGGCGATTGTCACAGGCACTAATTGGCGCTATACAGATGCTGGCTTGCTCGATGGCAACAGCTACGACTACAGCGCCCAGATCATTGATGCAGCCAGCAACCTCGGCACGCTCTCTAACTTGTATACAATCAACATTGATACTACCGCTCCCACTCAGACAGGTAACATTACTGATATTCAGGATAATGTTGCACCGCTGCTCGGCGCAATCCTCAATAACAGTTTTAGCAATGACCTTAGCCCTGAGTTAAACGGCACTTTAACTGCTGCCTTAGCAGCCGGCGAAGTGCTCAACATCCTCAGAGATGGAGTGATTATCGGTCAAGCGACCATCACCGGTAACAACTGGAGCTTCGATGACAGCGCTTTGGTCGACGGTAATAGTTACAGCTATACCACGCAAGTTAGCGATGCAGCGGGGAATTTGGGTCCCTTATCCACCAGCCATACGATAAACATCGATACTTCCAATCCGACGCAAATTATTAGTATTACCGACATCAATGATGATATCGCACCTTATACCGGTAGTGTCGCCGACGGTGGCGACAGCAATGATCTGGCACCTGAAATTACCGGCACTCTAAGTAGCTCCCTGAGTACAGGTGAAGTAGTCAACATTTATCGAGACGGTACACTCCTTGGTCAAGCCACTATTGCCGGCTTAACTTGGAGCTTTAATGACAGCGGTTTGTCCGATGCAACTAGCTATAATTACACCGCGCAAATTATCGACCTCGCCGGTAATCTCGGAGGACTGAGCAATAGCTATAATTTTAATACCGATACCACCGCCCCCACACAAACCGTCACTATCACAGACATCCAAGACAATGTAGCCCCTATCACCGGTACCATTAGCAACGGCGGGATCAGCAATGATAATGCACCGGTATTGAATGGCACATTAAACGCCCCTTTAAACACTGGAGAAGTGGTCAATATTCTGCGCTTTGGGGTAGTGATAGGCCAGGCGATCGTCACTGGCACCAATTGGAGCTATAGTGATTTAGGTTTAGTCGATGGCAACAATTATATCTATAACGCCCAGGTCGCTGATGCAGCAGCCAATCTAGGAGTCATATCGGCGAGCTACGCGATTAACATTGATACCAGTTCCCCCGTGCAGACCTCTAACATTGTGAGTATTCAAGATGATCTAGCACCAATTATAAGTGGCATTGCCAATGGTGGCATCACTAACGATACTAGCCCTTTATTAAACGGCACATTGAGTGCCATTTTAGCCGCAGGTGAGTTTTTAAATGTGCTGCGCAATGGCACGGTTATCGGTCAGGCAGTGGTAGCCAGTACTAGCTGGAGTTTCAGTGACAACGCTTTAGTTGACGCTAACACTTACACATATACCACCCAGGTGATTGACGCTGCAGGTAATAGTGGAGTGCTATCTAATGCTTATAGCATTACCATCGATACCACAGCGCCTAGCCAAGTTGTCACTATTACCGATATTCAAGACGATGTCGCACCGAATACCGGCAGCATTGCCAGCGGTGGCAGCAGCAATGATTTAGCGCCACAGCTGATTGGAATTTTAGACAGTGGATTAGCGGGCTCAGAAGTTATCAATATCTTGCGCGACGGAGTTATCGTCGGCCAAGCGAGTGTTTCAGGATTAAATTGGACGTTTAACGATATAGGACTCGCGGATCAAAGCAGCTTTACTTACACAGCGGTAATCGTGGATGGTGCAGGCAACACTGGCACTGTCTCTAACAGCTACAATTTTAATACCGACGCAGTAGCGACAGCTGCTCCAACGCTTGGTACTGTGCAAGATAATGTAGGAGCTGGACAAGGCTCACTTAACAACGGTGCCACCACCGATGATGCGAAACCAACCGTCAATGTGCTGTTGCCAGCCGGAGCAGTAGCTGGTGATACATTGGCGCTATACAATGGCGCGACTCTAATCGGCACTCATACCATCACCGCCGGCGAAATCACCTCTGGTACGGCGAGTGTTGAACCCAGTGGAAATCTAACCGATGCGACTCATACACTAAGCACTGCGATCATCGATGCCGCAGGCAACCGCTCGCCAAACTCCGCCAGTATTTCACTGACTGTTGATACCTATAATGAAGCTGCGGCCTTTTTGGCAGCAGTAACTGCAGGAGCGGCACGCTGGGGTGGGCACGGTGGATCACATATTACTGATCCGTATGTTAATGTTCTTGCTTTACCAGCTGGGTCCGTCGTCAAGTTATATGTAGCGAACAACAAAGTAGGAGAGACTTCTATCAGTGTCGATGGCTGGAGCGCCCATCTCACTGTCTCCGGTAGTTTTGCAGTGAGTTCTGGACAATATGTACACGCCACTGTCACTTATAATGGTGTGACACGTACAGTCCACACTGGACATGTGTTTATGAATCCAGGTAACACTGACATTTCATTTTCTAGCCCGCTGATTTTAGATCTCGGTGGCAATGGTATAGAGACCTTAAATTACAGCAGCGGGGTGCTTTTTGATATTAATGCCGATGGCAAAACAGAGCAAACCGGCTGGGTGGGAGCAAGTGATGCGCTATTAGTGCTGGACTTAAATCAGGACGGGCTGATTAACGATGCCAGTGAACTATTTGGCGAGCACATGCTTAAACAAGATGGCAGTAAGGCGAGCGATGGTTTTGATGCGCTCGCTCAATACGACTCCAATCAGGATGGCGTCATCGATAATCAGGACCAAATTTATAGCCAGCTATTACTCTGGGTCGACAGCAACTCAGATGGCATCTCACAGGCAGACGAACTATTCACCTTAGAGCAGCGCGGTATCACGCAGTTAAATTTATTTTCAGAGCGCGTCAATCAAAATAATAATGGCAACTTAACCGCGCTTGAAGGCTACTACCTAGATAACGATGGCAATCGGCAATTGCTCTCCGATGTCTGGTTCAGTTATATAGAAAATAACAGTGCTGCCAATCAATCCGACAATCTTATCTTAGATGCCGCTGATAACGTGCTGGCCATCAGTGAGGCGATCGACAAATTACAGTTCAGTGGCATCGATATTAGCCCACTACAGAGCTTTGATTACTTACATTATTACAATAAAGACGCCTCTATATCGCTGGACGATTTACTGGAGAGCAGCTCGAACAGCGAGATAAATGCCGATAGTGCCGCCGCTATATTCCGCTATGTCTTTACTCACTACTCAGCGAATTCTCTGCTCTCATCAGATGATGATAACCTAGTATCCCAAACTAGCGAAACTCGTCCGTTATATTTGCAGAACTTAGCGCTGTTTAGCACTGAGCAACACCAAATTATCGATGCACTGCTGGCCGAAGTAGCTAGCGAAAGCTAAACGCAATTGCGCTTAGATTTTTACTCACTACTCTGCTAGCCCTCTGCTCTCATCAGATGATGCTAACCTAGCATCCCAGACTGGCGAAACTCGTCCGTTATGCCTGCAGAACCTAGCGCTGTTTAGCACTGAGCAACACCAGATTATCGATGCACTGCTGGCCGAAGTAGCTAGCGGAAGCTAAACGCAATTGCACTTAGGTTTTTACGTAGCGTGGATAATTATGTTTCGCCTGTGCGCTCGCCGCTAAATCTATATCGATGGTGACGAAAGGCTGATCTGGATCGGTGCTCGCTAAGATGTCGCCCTCGGGGGACACGATCCAAGATAGCCCGCCAATATCTGCAGCCTCACTCGAGGTTGGCAAGTACATATTAGAAGACAAGTGATAGGCGCCTGAGACAACCGCAGCAGCTTGGCCACCGGCCAGCCATTTATCGACACTGCCGTGCGGAGTCACCCTTGGTACGCACAGCAAGTCCACTTGCTTTTGTGCAAATTCACGGGCGTGTTCGAAAAACCACATTTCAGTGCAAATTTGTACGCCAATTCTCACTTCACCCAATCTCGCAGTATCAAAATGAGGGTCGCCCATATCGTACCAACTCGCCTCCCAATAACCCTCTTCATTCGGCAGATAGTATTTTTCATGAATGGCCTGCGCACCTTGTTCCCGATCCCATAAATAGGCTTGATTACGTCTCGATCCTGCGCCGTTTACTGTCGGTCGCGTTGAGACTAACGGCGGCATATTTAAGCTCGCCAGTTGCTCAATCCACTGCGCATGTAATTGCATAGCAGTTTGCCACTTGCCGGCGTCGGCATTTTTGGTATTTGCCAGCCAAGGTGCAAAGGTCATTTCAGGCAATAAAACAAACTCTGATTTTTCACTTTGCACATGCTCACTGAGCAGACGCATCTCTTTTTCTAGCTGTGCTTGATCGTTACTTAATTGTACCACTGTGACTTTCATCTGCTGCTCCTCTATCGATTATTCGCTCTATTTAGCTTGAATAGCATAGTCAGTTTTTTTGCCGCAATCGACAGCCAACATGTACACAACTGTCAATTTAATTAACTAATAGCTATAATAATTTAACACTTTGTTAATAATCGATAATATGTGCAATGAAATTAGATGATACAGATCGACAACTGCTAAAAATTTTACGCTTAGACGCCAGAAAACCGGTTACTTTACTGGCGCAAATCCTCGGAATTTCCCGACAGACAGTACAAAAACGCATCGCTGCTCTAGAGCAGTCTGACATTATCGCCGGCTACACCATAAAAAATGGTCAGCATTTTCAAGCGGAGCTATTTCGCGCCCAAGCCATGCTCACTATTGATAACAATGTCGGCGACCAACTGATTGCCTACCTACATAAAATTGAGCAGATTACCGCGGTCTATTCAGTGGCGGGAAATTTTGATGCGCTGGTGAGCATCGAATCGAGTAGTTCGGAGGGGATCGATCAAGTTTTGGATAAAATTCGCAGACACCCACAAGTGCTGCAAACCCAATCTTATCTGCTGCTATCGCAGAAAATTAACCGCTAATTTTAGGATCGGAGTTCTGCATGCTATGTAGCACTGTCGCTAGTTTGTATTTGACGGGCATATTTAACCAGACTATTTAACAAAACATACGGGGGAAACTAGAAATACTGGCAAATAAAAACCGCTTATTATGCCAGTAGCCTCAGCACTTAATCATCTAAAGATGAGAGTTCAGGAAAGTAAATTATGCGCTAAGGTCTAAGCCCTGTTGCCAAAAGGCGATTTCCATGCGCGTCGCAGTACTAAAATGCTGCTGTAAACGCTGGCCACGGGGCGAGTTAATGTCGATGTCAGCGATCAGCTCGTCAAAGAAAGCAGTCGTCGCGTTGGCTGATTGCTGGTACTCATCCCCTGCATACATCGCAATCCAATCACTGTAAGGGTTATCTTCCAAACGGGCATTATTAGGTTGCATTAACCACTCGCCAATCTGTGCGTAACCCAGCGCACAAGGAACCAGCGCCGCATATAAATCAGTGAGATCACCCTGCACACCGGCATCGATTAAATAGCGGGTATAGGCGATGGTGGCCACGCCTTCCGGCAGTGCCAAAATTGCCGCTTCATCTAGCCCCCACGCTTGGCAGTAGTCTAGGTGCAGCGTGATTTCTTCTGTGACTAGAGCCGACAGCGAAGGCAGACTGGCGCGCATTTGCGCAGGATTTTCACTTTTAAAGACCGCCAGTGCAAAGGCGCGGGCGTAGTGAATTAAATACAGGTAATCCTGTTGCAAATAGTGCTGAAAGCAGGGTTTAGCTAAACTGGCATCACCGAGTTGTCGCACAAAAGGATGCTTAATATATAGATCCCATTCACGCTGACAACCTGCAATGAGCTGTTGATGATTCATGGTGTAGCTCCAAGAAAACAGCTTCGCAGGGAAGCTGTTTTAGATAGTGAGACCTCAACATAACTACTGCGATCGTGCTGTTGGTTATATTAAAGCCTCATCTTATTAATCGAGAATGTAGCTAGCGGTAGCAGGCTTAGTCTTAATCACACCATTGTCGACCAAGAACTGAGCGTAGTTATCATAGCGTGCTTTATCGACGGCTCTAGGGCGCAGCGCGAAGCGTACTAAGGTATCTTGCCAAGCGAGACGGTTTAGTTCAGTGTCTAATTTTTTACCATCGCCATAGCTCTTGAATAAGTCCCAAGCTTGCTGTGGGTGATTCACTGTGTATTGAGTGGCGAGTTCTAGGGCGCGGTTGAATTTTTCGACCATCACTTTATCGACACTGTTGCTGTTCGCCACTACAATTAGCTCGTCGTAAGGTGGCACACCTTCCTCTTCCACATAGAATCCTTTGCCTTTAAATCCTTCCATTTTTAACTGGTGCATTTCAAAATTGCGGTAGGCGCCGTAGATAGCATCTACTTTGCCAGCGGCTAGTGATGCGGAGAGCGACCAGCCTACGTTAATCAATTCTACATCTTTAATACTAATACCATTTTTCTTCAGCATAGTACCAATAGTCGCATCGACCAGACCACCGTCGAACGAGAAGCCGATTTTTTTGCCTTTCAGATCAGCTAAAGTGTCATAGCCTTTATCCGCCAGCACCATCACAGTGTTTAACGGCGTGGCTATCAAGGTAGAAACCCGGATCAATGGCAGTTTTTCCACCACATCGCGAATCAGCTGTGGCTGATAAGTCACCGCTAAATCAAACTTGCCGGCCGCTACCAATTTCGGTGGCATACTCGGGTCGGCAGGCTCTTGAATTTCAACATCTAGCCCCTGCGCTTTAAACAATCCCTGCTGCTTCGCCACTATGATTGGCCCGTGATCTGGATTGACGAACCAATCGAGCATCAACGTTACTTTTTGTGCGAAGGCGCTTTGGCTAATCAGCACCAATGCGATTGAAGCTATGATCTTTTTCATTCTAAGTCTCTCTTATTGAACAGTGTTATGAGCGGCTCGCAGATTCGCGATGCCAGGGGATAAATCGTTTCAGAAGTAAATCAGTCAGGTAGTAGAGGCCGATCGAAAACAGCGCCAGCACTAACAGCGCGGCAAACATGTCGGCGATTTGCATCCGTGCATTAGACTGCAGCATCAGATACCCCAGCCCACCGGAGGAGCCCACCCACTCACCGACCACTGCGCCTATCGGCGCGACCACCACCGCCACGCGGATTCCCGATGCCAAAGTGGGCAGTGCCGCGGGCAGACGAATCTGCCAGAGCTGCCGCCAGCGGTTGGCTCCCATAGTGTGGGCCAGATCCAAATAGCCGGTCGGCGTATGACGCAAACCATCAAAGCAAGTCGTAGTAACCGGGAAAAATATAATCAGCGCCGCCATAATCACCTTCGAGCTCATACCGTAGCCAAACCACAACATTAACACTGGCGCCAGGGCAAATACCGGCACTGCCTGACTGGCCACCAACACCGGTAACAGCCAGCGGCGCACTGGTTTAAACAACAGCATTTGCAGTGCAAATAGCAATCCCATGGAAACCCCGAGTAGCAGTCCTAAGACAATTTCACTTAAGGTAATCAGGGCGTGGTGAAAAAGCAGCGGGTAGTTTTCAATTAACTTTTGCAACACTAGCAGCGGCGGCGGCAAGATAAAGGGCGGCATAGCAAAGACGCTGACGATCGCCTGCCACAGTGCTAGCAGTACTGACACAGTGACAATTAAACGCCATAGACCGGCGTAGCGGCTAAGTGATGGCAGTGTGATTGGCACAGTGCCAGTGGTGGATTTATTCATATTGGCTGTGCATCTTGCGCAAGAGTTCTTGTTGGCAGGCACCGAGTTCGGCATCGATAGCTCTGGGCGGTACAGAGCTAGGTAGCGGCAAGGCCTCTAACTGTCGCTGTGTATTAAAGATGTAGAGATGGTCGGCGAGTCGCAGCGCCTCCTGTGGATCGTGGGTGATGAATAGCACAGTACGATTGTGTAATACCTTAGCGGCTAAGGCTTGCAGCTTATAGCGATTGACCGCATCTAGGGCGGAAAACGGCTCGTCCATCAGCACGATAGGCGTGTCTTGCATCAGCGTGCGCGCCAGTGCCACACGTTGTCTCATCCCCCCGGATAACTGTTCAGGCAGCGATTTTTCTATGTCTTTCAAATTTAACTGTGCCAGCAGTTGGCGAGCTCTTTGGTATTGGCTCGCACCGACTTTGCCTTGGGTTAACTTAGCTTTGAGGCAGACATTGTCGAGTACATTTAACCAGGGCAGCAGCAAATCTTGCTGCGCCATATAGGCAATACGATTATCGATCGGCAGACCATCACTACAGCTTATCTGTGCGCTGACTTGGTGCTGTGGCTCGATTAATCCGGCGAGTAGCCGCAGTAAACTGGTTTTTCCACAACCACTGGCACCGAGTAAACAGGTCCATTGACCCGCTGGTAAGAGCAGCTCTAAGTGGCTAAGTATCGGCTGTGGGCTGTTTTCATAGTGCAGTGAGGCACGGCTAATTTGCACACTAGTCATAATTTTTCTGCGCAAAAAAGTGCTCTACAGGACCGCTGCCATTGCCAATATGCAACTGTTTACCATGGCGAATCGCCTGAGTAATATACTGTTTAGCTAATTCGATTGCAGCGGTTAAGGAGTGTCCTTGTGCCAGAAAAGAGGCGATCGCCGAGGAGAGTGTGCAACCTGTGCCATGGGTGTTTGGCGTGTCGATTCGCGGACTAGAAAAAATTTGTTGGCGCTGCTCACTCAACCAATAATCACAGCTCAGCGGGGTATCTTGATGGCCACCTTTGACTAACACCGACTGACAACCCAGCGCCAAAAGATCACGACACAGTGCCAGACTTTGTGACTCGGTGTTGATTTTCTGCTCGGGATCTAGACTTAAAAGAGCCAGCGCCTCTGCAATATTGGGAGTAACAACGGTCGCCATCGGCAACAGTTCAGTGATCAAACTGGAGATTGCCGCTTTTTCCAATAACAGATCGCCGCTGGTCGCCACCATCACCGGGTCTAATACAATTTGCTTAACCGGATATTGACGCAGCGCCTCGGCGACCGTGCGAATAGTTGCCGCATCTCCAAGCATACCAATTTTCACCACATCGACCGCGATATCAGTAAAGACTGCGTCGAACTGTGCTTTGATAAAGTCTTGAGCGACGGGGAGTACTGCACTGACGCCGCAAGTATTTTGTGCGGTCAATGCGGTGATCACGGTACAGGCGTAACTGCCAGTGGCGGAAATAGCTTTGATATCAGCTTGAATACCCGCGCCACCACCGCTGTCAGAACCGGCGACACTCAATACAATAGGACTTTGAGTCTGCGCAGTTGAAGAAGTGCTGTCTCGAGTAGAAAAAGGGAGTGGCTTGTCCACGAATGCTCCTAAAAGGGCGCGGACCACTTGATAGACGAAGGTTATCGATCAAGTTAGTTCCCTACGCCAATATCAGTTGGATCAGGTTCAGCGGGTCCAGTATTAAATACCATCTCAGCCCTAAAGGCCCCCCGACTAACGTGCGCGTATCATAAACGGATTGAATAGTAGATGCAAACAGCTCTCATCTAATCGATGCTTAAATCAACCTTAAGTAGCTTTTTATAAACCAGTCGCGAATTTAACCTATGCCCTTAGGGAAATGCGGAATTTGTTCAGAGACTCGCTAAGAGCACTTACTGTCTCCGCAGTTCAAACATGTAGAGCAACCATCCATAACAATCGCCGCTTTGGTATTACATTTAGGGCAGAGCGTCGCACCGCTGGGGAATTTAAGCCCATCATCATTGACCGCTTCAGGGTTTTGTTGACTTTGCATGCTCTCGTATAAATCACGTTTTTCCGCTAACACTTTGCGCTGCTGCTCATCGAGTGCCTCACCTTCTAGCAGGCCAATCATTTTTAAATGCGTCTCCAGTGCCTCGCCAATTTCGGCGACTAGGGATGGCATAAATCGACCGCCTTTTTTAAAGTAGCCACCCTTTGGATCGAATACTTCTTTTAACTCTTCGACCATAAAGGTGACGTCACCCCCCTTGCGAAAGACCGCAGAGATCAGCCGAGTTAACGCCACTACCCACATGAAATGATCCATGTTCTTCGAATTGATGAAGATTTCATAAGGATGACGCTGCTCATGTTCCGTGCCCTGATTGAGCACCACATCATTGATAGTGATGAATAAGGTATGTTCGTGGATTGGGGTTTTAATTTTATAGGTGGATCCCATTAAAAAATCTGGGCGAGTTAATCTTTCATGCATGACCTCGACCGCTAGTTCAGCTTGGATTGGCTGATCTACTTTTACTGAAGGTTTTTTGGCCGGTGCCTGCTCTTTATCCCGCTCTTCATTTAGCACTTTAAAAGCCACTATTTTCTGATCTAATTTAAGCGTGCTTTTTTCATCAACTGACATAGTTTCCCCTTTATCCTTAAAATTACGCTCTAAGCTTCAGACTGATTTCACTAATCACAATTTACCGTAATACCCTTCTTTAAGTGCGTCGTATAAATTCGCCGCGTTGTGAATTTCACCGTCGTATTCAATTTCTTGGTTTCCTTGCAGCTCGACAACAGAGCCATCTTCTAAGGTAAACTGATATTGGGTGTTAGCTAAATTTTGCTCGGTAACTAAAACCCCTTGAAAAACCTCCGGATTAAAGCGAAAAGTAGTGCAACCTTTCAATCCCTGCTGATACGCATACTGATAAATATCCTTAAATTCATCAAATGGATAATCAGTTGCAACATTGGCCGTTTTAGAAATAGATGAGTCTATCCATAGTTGCGCAGCAGCTTGAATATCCACATGTTGCTTAGGTTGTACCTCATCTGCCGATATAAAATACTCTGGAAGCTGTGCATCAGCATCTGTACTAAAAGGCATCGCCTGAGCATTTACCCAAGCGCGGTAAGCGAGTAACTCGTAGGAAAAAACGTCGACCTTTTGCTTCGACTTTTTCCCCTCGCGAATAATATTACGCGCATAGTGATGAGCGAAACTCGGCTCTATACCATTACTGACATTATTACCCAGTGACAGCGCGATGGTACCGGTCGGAGCAATTGAACTATGGTGGGTAAAACGCGCTCCATATTTGGCCAAATCTGCAACCAGTTGCGGATCTTCAGCCGCTATTTTTTGCATATATCGACTGTATTTAGCGTGTAGCACCCGGCCTTTTATTTTATCTCCCAACTGATAGCCATCCGCTAATATTTCCGGTCGCTGGCGAATCATTTTGGCACTGAGCACGAACTCTTCCTCCATGATCGGAGCACTGCCCTTTTCTTTTGCTAAAGCCAGCCCTGCACGCCACCCAGCTAGTGCTAACTGCTTAGTTACCTGCTCGGTAAAGCTGACCGATTCCCGATCTCCATAACGCATTCTCAACATCGTAATTACGGAGCCCAGCCCTAAATAGCCCATGCCGTGACGACGTTTACGCAATATTTCCTGACGCTGTTCCTCTAGCGGCAAGCCATTAATTTCAACCACATTATCTAACATACGGGTAAATATACTGACGGTTTTTTTAAATTCATCCCAGTCAAAACTAGCCTTATCAGTAAAGGGATAATGGACGAATTTAGTCAGATTGATGGAGCCTAATAAACAGCTGCCATAAGCCGGCAATGGCTGTTCACCACAGGGGTTAGTTGCGCGAATATTCTCACAAAACCAATTATTATTCAGTGCATTCACTTCATCTATTAAAATAAAGCCAGGTTCAGCAAAGTCGTAGGTGGAGGCCATAATCAAATTCCACAATTTTTTTGCCTTGATCACTTTGCTTATTTGGCAGGCCACCAGCCCTTGTTCATTGGTAACGTAGTCTTCGACAATTGGCCAATCTCGCCAAATAATAAGATTGCTATCATTGAGGTCTATTGGCTCGCGCGCCTGCTGCGCAATACTTAGTGGGAAAGCCAACGGCCAATCTTGATCATTTTGCACCGCTTGCATAAACAGATTGGTGATTAACAGCGACAAGTTGAACTGCCTAAGTCTAGCGTCTTCACGCTTGGCTTTAATAAAATCTAAGACGTCGGGATGACCAATATCAAATGTCGCCATCTGCGCGCCGCGTCGCCCACCCGCAGATGAGACGGTAAAGCACATTTTGTCGAAGATATCCATAAACGACAGCGGCCCAGAAGTGGTCGCCCCTGCACCTGTCACATAGGCACCTTTAGGTCTGAGTGTCGAGAACTCGTAGCCGATACCACAGCCGGCTTTCAAGGTCAGTCCCGCCTGATGATTCTTACTTAAGATGTCATCCATTGAGTCATGCAAAATACCAGATACCGTACAATTGATCGTCGATGTAGCCGGCTTATGGTTCTGTGCGCCAGCATTGGAGATCACTCTACCGGCAGGTGTCGCACCATGACGCAGCGCCCAGAGAAACTTTTTATACCAGTGAGTTCGCAGTTTTTGGTTTTTTTCAACGTCAGCCAAGGCAGCGGCGATCCTCTCAAAACTGGCCTCTACGTCTCTATCAATACGCAGCCCATTTTTATCTTTCAAACAATACTTAATATCCCAAATATCGAAAGACGCTGCTTGTAATGGTATATCGCGCGCCACTGCACTTTGAATAATTATTTTTTGCACCGCTTCCATGTACTGGCCCTCAATTAATTAATTTCGTCATAAATACAAATAACACCGTATATAGACTTTAAATCATACACAAACACTACATATAGTAATAGATCTTAATGAGAATTATTTACGTTAGTGTCTTTTGAGTCAAGGTTAATCGCTTTAGGATCAATAACGGCGGTATTTATAACACTTAAAACTGCCGAAAAATCTGCGATTGATGAATAGAAGAAATTGCCGTACGGAGGGTGGGACGTCTACGCACTGCCTTGCGCGGCGATTGACGGCATCAATATTAATTCGAGCTAAATAAGCCCAAAGGTCGGGCGATAGACGCAGATTTAAAGGGGGTATCACTGCTTTGGAGACAGCGACTCGCCTAAATATATAGCTCGAAAGTAGCACTCACTCTGCAACATCAGCAATTTGCTATGTAGAAAGCGCTAACTTGGCTGAACATATACGCCGTGGGATGCTCGCTAAAAACTGCCAACCTGAGTATCAAGCAAGCTGGCAGTTTTCTACACGGCGGCTTTTATGCAGCGTGCTTTAAAATCATAGTATGCAGTTGATCTTTTAAGTGTAGACGCTGCTTTTTTTTACTTTCAGTGTATTCATCACTGGGAGTTTCTACACTTTGTTCGATGCGATGAACTTCATGATCAACTTCATGGTATTGCTCAAACAATTTAGCAAAGTGCCGATCACTCATTTTTAGTTCGTGAATAGCTTGTCGATGCTCTGGAAACTCATGTAATAAATCGTGTTTTACTAAACTCATTGGATAGACCCTCTCGTTTAAAAATCATCATTAATTATTACTTTACGCTTAATCCCAGACAGCACATTGACCTGTATCAAGATCAATAAATAATCCGGCGATTAATGTTTTACGCTAACTTGCGTTATAAATTCAAATTATTGCCAGTCATGACTTTTTTAATGATCGTTAGGATAGGCGACGCGCGACCGTCAATCAGGTTATAATTTGCCATGAAACACTCGGTTTAAAATTTAGGAAACATTTATGTCAAAATCACTGCGCGAACGTCTGACAAAAGTGCTCTCGTCAGCCTCAAAAGCAGACCGGGTTATCGCCACTTATATGTTAGCTGAAATTAGCTCACTACCTTTTGAAACCGCTGCCAGTTTAGCTGCAAAAGTAGAGGTCAGTGAGCCGACAGTAGGACGATTTTGTAAAACCATTGGCTACGAGGGCTTTAAAGATTTCAAAAATAATTTAAAAAAAGACGCCGGTGATGCTCCCTGGTTACTAGGCGAGCGCTTAAGCGATTTACAAGATCGTGCTAAGGCCGGTGAAGACCAATTAACACGCGGCTTAGAATTAGAAATGGCGGCTTTAATAGCCGTTTACGAAATGGCGCACAGCCCCGAGTGGGAGCGTGTCGTCAAGCGCCTAGCTCAGGTAAAAAATATCTATGCGACCGGTTTTCAAACTGAGCGCGGCATGGCACAGATATTTGTCAATCAACTGCAGTACTTACGCGAAGGTGTGCATTTGATCGATCTTGCCAGCGGTAGTTTTTTGGAGGTACTAGCCAGTGATGACAACGATGCCGCACTGATTATTTTTGAAGCACGCCGCTATTCGCGCAGTGCCAAACAGCTGGCAATTGCAGCTAAAGCAAAAAACATCGCTGTCACTTTAGTCACCGACCCCTACTGTGATTGGGGGCATGATGTAACTGATGAAATCTTTGTGGTGCCGACCTCCTTTAATTTATTTTGGGAGTCTACTGCACAGATGGCTAGCCTGGCGAATCTATTAGTCAATGGAGTATTCATTGAGTTAGGCCCCCAAGTTGAGCAGCGTATGAACAAGATAGCCAAGCTGTACGGACATTTTACTGGCCATGTTGGCGATCCAGAATGTTATCGATCAAAGGGCTTAAGTTAACTACTCCCTACATATACGAGGCAAATGATGGACTATGAAACCGCCCGCAACTACCTGTTATCGCGCCCAGAAGCTTGGGAAGACTTTCCCTTTGGCCCTGATGTAGCAGTATTTAAAGTAAAAGATAGAATGTTCGCCACTTTAGGTTTAAGGACAGAGCCGGGAGTCACCGCTAAAACCACTAACATGAATTTGAAGTGTGACCCGGAGGAAGCCTTAATGCTCAGAGATATTTTTAGCGCCGTCAAACCCGGTTACCACATGAACAAACGGCATTGGAATACTATAATTTTTGATGGCAGCTTGCCAATTGGCGAAATTCAAAGAATGGTTGATCGATCCTATGCGCTGGTGGTGAAGGGGATGACCAAGAAAAAAAGAGCATCTTTGGAACTACATTATTCTGCAGAACAATTATATGCTCAGTACGAACCTACCCACTAATATTTAATCATCGCGCCGGTATTCATTCGGTATCTCAATGTCTCGTTGATTGGGTTCGACTGGCTTGGGTGAAGTGCGCTGCTTAAAGCGCTTTAACTGAAAGACATAGGCCAGTACTTGTGCGACCGCTTTAAACAGGCCAGTGGGTACTTCATCACCTATTTCCGCACTATAATATAGTGCTCTGGCCAATGGCGGTGACTCTAAGATCGGGATATCGTGCTCTTTAGCTACTTCTCTGATTTTTAAGGCCATAAAGTCTGAACCTTTAGCCACGATGATCGGGGCATTTCGATGGTTGTCTTCGTATTTTAGCGCGACTGAGTAGTGAGTGGGGTTGGTGATAACAACATCTGCCTGTGGGACATCTTTCATCATTTGCCGCTGAGATATCTCTCGCTGCATCTGTCGAATCCGGCCTTTCACTTCCGGCTTACCCTCAGTGTTTTTCATCTCATCTTTCACTTCTTGCAAAGTCATTTTTAGCTTTTCGGCTGACTCGTGCAACACATAAGGCACATCGACTAAGGAGATGATGATTAGGCTCAAACTAATAATTAAAAAAGCCCAGCCAATTAGCTGAATCGATTCTGACATCGCCAGAAAAATATCCATTTTACCTAAATCATACAGATCCCGCTGCACAGTATTCAGAAAATACAGTGCCAGTGCCGTGACTATGCAGAACTTGCCGATCGCTTTTGCCAGTTCGACTAGCGACTTTAGAGAGAACATTCTGGCGAGGCCCGCTAGCGGGTCCATTCTACTCCCTTTAGGCGCGAGCGCTTTACCGCTAAAGTTCCACCCTCCTAAGCTAATAGGCCCGACCAGAGCCGCCACTAATACCACCGCCATAAAGCTAATCACCGCCCACACTGAGTCTAGGGTGGATGAGGCAAAATTAATTAGCATGTATTTAGTATCAAAAATCTCCTCGCGACTCAAGGTGAAGTTATCGAGCATCATATTTCCCAAATCAGTGATGGCCTCTGCACCGAAAACTAACACCGCCGATGACGCTACCAACAATAATATAGTCGTATTAAGGTCTTTCGAGCGGGGAACATCGCCTTTTTCACGCGCTTCTTTGATACGTTTGGGGGTGGGGTCTTCGGTTTTCTCCTGACCGCTATCTTCTGCCATTAGTGCCTCATTATGGGATAATTACTCGGCCTGCAAAGGCGAGAGCATAAGCGCTAAAACGTTCGAATTGATTTAAAAATCCGGAAAAAGTCATCCAGGTAATAAATATACCCAAAGTCATGGTAAAGGGGAATCCTACCGCAATTATATTTAATTGCGGCGCCGCTTTACTCATCACTCCAAAAGAGACATTGACGATCAAAAGTGCAGTAACTGCCGGTAAAGCCATCACTACCGCAGATTGAAACATCCAAGTACCCGACTTCGCTATCAACATAAAATCGATATGAGTTAAAGCTGAAACACCCACCGGCAATACACTAAAACTCTGCGCTAAGGTTTGGAACATAATTAAATGCCCATTCATGGTAATAAACAGCATCATTGACAACATCATATAATATTGTCCGACCACAACAATTGACACGCCGTTAGCCGGATCGTTCACCGATGCGAAACCCAATCCCATCTGATTGGCAATCATTTGTCCACCAATGGCAAATATTTGAAACATCACATGCAGAGAAAATCCAAGCGCAACGCCCACCAACATTTGTTCAATAACCAGCAAGTAGGTGGTTAATGACAAACCGTCAATCAGCGGCAGTGCCGGTAAAGTGGGGACAATAGCCATACTAAAAACAATCGCTAAGCTCAATCTAATGGTCTTTGGTACATACTGAGTACTAATAAGTGGCATCGACATCATAAAGGCGGCGATCCGAAAGAAAGGCAATAGAAAATCTCCTACCATCTGCTCTATTTGCAGAAAGCTGAGATCTAACATTACTTACAGGCCTATGACTATGGGGATAGCGCTAAAAATCAATTTAAAGACATCTGTCAACTTAGTTACCATCCACGGTCCCATGATCATTATGACGAAGATAATCACTAGTAAGCGCGGCAAAAAGCTCAGCGTCTGCTCGTTTATTTGGGTTGCAGCCTGAAAAGTGGCGATCACTAATCCCATTAGCAAGCTGGGCAATACAATCATACTGACCAACATTACCACCGTCCAAAAGGCTTCGCCAAAAAGATCTAATACATACTGAGGTGTCATAGAGGAGCCGCCTTATACTTTAAAACTGGCTGCGAGTGTGCCGATGATCATCGCCCACCCATCGACCAATACAAACAGCATTATTTTAAAAGGAAGTGAGATGATAACTGGGGAGAGCATCATCATCCCCATCGCCATTAATACACTGGCGACCACTAAGTCTATCACTAAAAACGGAATAAATAACATGAAACCAATTTGGAATGCCGTTTTTAATTCGCTGGTAACGAAAGCTGGTACTAGTACAGTAAATGGCACATCAGCGGCTGAATCCACGTCGGGGATATCGGCAATTTTTAAGAATAGATTCAAATCTGACTCTCGGGTCTGCGCCAACATAAACTCCCGAAATGGTTGTTCAGCAGCTCTAACAGCTTCCAGCGGTGCCAGTTGTTCGTCGAGGTAAGGTTGCACCGCCAGCGCATTTACCTTATCCAACACAGGGCTCATAATAAAAAAGGAAAGGAACAGCGCCAAGCCAACCATCACTTGGTTAGAAGGTGTGGATTGCAAACCCATCGCCTGCCTAAGGATTGCAAATACCACAATAATCCGGGTAAAAGAGGTCATCATCATGACCATTGCCGGCAGGAAAGTCAGCATCGTCATTAATGCTAAAATTTGGATAGTGACCGAATAGTTTTGCGTGCCATCTTCAGCAATAGACAAATTTACAGCCGGGATGCCGACATCAGCAGCAAATAGTATTTGTGGAAAGAACAGCGCCAAACTAATTGTCAAAAGCTTACTCATTAAAGGCGTAATCCTATCTATACAAATCATTAGTTGTTGGTTTTATTAGCGCTTAGATCAGTGCTATTTTCGGTGCTATTAGTGCTATTAATAGAAGCTTGCTTTAACTTTTCCACGGCATTTTGTAAACTACTAGAAAAATCTAGCTTAGTTTTATCCGGACTGACAGCAGCGGTTTTAGCCGTTGGAATAGGCGTACTTATCTTATGCAATAGGTTAACTCGCCCCGCTGCCACTCCCAACAACAGCTGTTCACCAGCAACTTCGATTAAAACCGCTCTCTCACGAGTACCGACATTGATCGCACTGATTATTTTAATATGGCCGCGAGCATTTTGCAGACCTGTGACACGACGCATTAGCCAGGCCAGCAAAAAAATTACCACTAAGACCGCCACTAAACCCAGCGCCATTTGCCACACTGAACTGCCTATCGGGGTGGGAGAAAGCAGCTCAACTTTGAGACTGTCAGCCACTTTCACTTCAGCTGTCGGCGCAGATCCAGCGTAAAACATAGCGATAAATAGGCCAATCAAAAGTGGAATTTTAGTGGTTAATGGAGACCGGTAAAAGTGTTTATACATTAACGTATACGCTTAATTCTTTCTTGGGGACTAATCACATCCGTCAATCTAATCCCGTATTTATCATTAACTACCACTACTTCCCCGTGCGCGATCAAAGTACCATTGACTTTCACATCCAGTGGTTCACCAGCAACCCGATCTAGCTCGACAACCGAACCTTGACTTAACTGTAACAAGTTGCGGATCGCAATTTCAGTGCTACCCACTTCCATCGAAATGGTCACCGGTATATCGAGAATCAAATCTAATTTAGGATCACCGAGTGGAATTGCCTCATCATTTAATTCGTCCAGCTCCACCGGCTGCGCCTGTGCATTGATGTCGTCTATGTCTACATCTATCCCTGCCGAATCGCCACCTTGCTCTTCCATAGCGGCCGCCCAATCATCAGCCATGGACTCTTGATCTTCTGCATTATCAGTTTCATCACTCATGCCGACTCCGTACCACCGCTATTTAGTTTCAAATTACTACTTATAAAACCCATTTAATATCACTCTGTATGATCAATTTTTTTAACTATTTTCACCGCTAAATTACCTCTTGATGTCCCTAATTTACAGGTAAAAATAGGCACTCGGTTGGCCTTTAACTCTAACAGCTCAGGAATTTCTACCGGGATAACATCTCCCTCCCGCAACTCAATAATATCGGCAAGAGTTACCTCTCTTTGAGCGATCGTCATGTTTAATGGCACACTTGACATCACTAATTCACGCTGCAAAGACTCTTGCCAACGCTCATCTTCATTAGATTCTTCTTTTTGGCTGCCAGAGACTAATAAATCTTTAATCGGCTCTAACATCGCATAGGGATATACGACATGGAATTGACTAGTACCGCTTTCTAGATCGACCTGAAAAGTACTGACGACGACTACATCAGATTGATTAATCATATTCGCCATACTGGGGTTTACTTCATGACCAACACGCTTAAATTTAAGCGCGACCACCGGTTCCCATGCATCGTGAAGGTCTCTAAAAAATGATTCCAGCAGTTTGAACACTAATCTGTTTTCAGTGGGAGTAAAATCACGGCCCTCAATTTTTGCATGCCGGCCATCACCACCATAAAAATTATCTACCAGCTTAAACACCAATTTGGCATCTAAGATAAAAAGACCAGCGCCTTTAAAAGGCTCAACTCTCATCACACACATACTACTGGGGACATACAGCGTATGAATATAATCGCCGTATTTTAAAAACTGCACATCTTCAACGGCCACATCGGCAGCACTTCGCAATAAGTTGTAAATACTATTGCGGGCGTTGCGCGCAAAGCGCTCATTGATCAATTCTAAAGTGGGCATTCTACCGCGAACAACCCGATCATTACTGGCTAGGTCATAAGCGCGAACGCCATCGGCATCTTCACCATCATCCGCATCATCTGTAGAAGAATCTGCACTGTCATCCGCACCATGTAACAGAGCATCAATTTCGTCTTGAGAAAGTAAATCTTTTACTGACATTAAGTTATCTGCCTTACTAGGCTAATTAATTCGTTATTGGTCATTATAAAGTTAAGTGCCACTATTGCATTACAAAATTAGTAAACAGGACCTCTTCGATTCCCGACACTTTGATGCGCTGCTTCAGTATCCCCTGAATTAATTTGGTCGCATCGCTTCTTAACTGCTGCTTAGCTTCAAGACTGCTTAGCTTAGCAAATTCTTGGGTTGAAAACATGGTATTTAATCTAGAGACAATTAATGGCATATGCTTTTCCAACGCTGGAGCTGCGAGTGGATCTCTACTCTTCGCCACCACATAAGCTTGCAGATAATGTGCGCGATCATCATCTGATAATAGAGTTGCGACGAACATAGGCCTGCCACTTTTAGTGCGGATTTTAGTGTATACCGCTGGCAATCTAACCTCTTCAACCACTTCTTCTTCCGCTGAGCCGGATCCCATCAAGAAAAAATAACCCGCACCACCACCGCCTAGTAACACCACAACTGCAGCTATGATAATAACTAACATCTTGTTAGATTTTTTAGGTGCTTCCTGTGAATCGTCAGCCGGTTTATCGTCAGCCATTTTATACCCCTAATATTGCACTTGTAGAAAATTATTTTTTATACGGACACTTTTCTAAGTATCATACAGACTAAGCATAGATTAAAAATAAAGCCTTATAAAACGTAAATATAGCCCATTATAATAGGCTATTTCCAGTGACAAGGATCGCTTAAATCAATTATAAAGGGAAATACTTAGAATTGAAAATTCATACTCGCCTGAAAACATATGATTTCAGCTACATTTCAAGAAGTTAAACGGCTATTTTAATTTATTTGACATAATTAAAATAGCACCCTATTTTATACAGCTATCGACAAATATAACAAAGTTAATCATATTTCTGAATCAGCGACTTCCAAGTGCAGACTGAGTGTAAAATATTGGCTGTACAGTGGAATTGAAATATCTTAGCGACAAGCTCATATGCGCCCTGCATTCGCTCAACAAATGCAGGCATACAGTAAGTCCATATATTAAGTAAGCCATATTTTAGCCGCTGCAGAATCAATAGCTTGTAATATGCGATGCAGCCACTGATTCAGGATAAGGTTAAGCGTAGAAATCAACTAGAGCTAAGGTTCCCTGGGTATTTAAAGGGTTAACTACCGAGTTATCATCAGAGTGCTCTGAATAGCCGGCCCGATTAGCTAGTTGCGATGCATCAGAATCTCTATCGCTCTGCTTGTGCTGGTCATTGACTGAAGACTCGCCTAGATTAATCCCCTGCTCTTCTAGCATTTCTCTTAATCGTGGTAGCTGTTGCTCTAACGCATCTCTAACCGAGGCATGTGGAGAACTAAAGGAAACAGTCATCTGCTGATCGGGACCCGTCACTTGCAAGCGTACCTGCAGAGCGCCTAATTCGGGCGGATCCAATTGAATATTCGCCACCCTTAAGTTCTGTGAGGCTGCGATATAAACTTTATCAGCCACCGCTTTCCCCCAGTTGCTAGCGGTGGGAGGTGTATTGGCGGGCATTTGCATTTGTATTGGGCTAGTAGTGCGCAAGTTAGTCTGTAAATGCGAGAGCTGCTGAATAACTTCACTGGCTACCGCTGATTTGCCTGCCGCGGTTTTTACATCACTGCCGTCTTCCTTTGGCACTGCTGTAGTATCAACACCAGCCCGTAATTTATCTAAAGTTTGATTGAGAGAGATATTTTGCTCGATAGCCCCCTGTTGTGGAGTAGTCGTTATCGGGGCACTACCTATCGACTGACTAACCGCCGGGTTTGATTTCTTTGCTTCAGTGCTTGCACTATTTATCGCAAACTCATTGGCTATTGGTTTTTCGCTACGCCCTCCCTGTTCATCTTTATTATTTGCCACTGCAACTGCTACAGCAGCGTTGGTTACTTTAGGCTCTACAGCTTTAAGCTCAGAAATGCCCACGGCAGGTACAACAACTTCTGCTTTAGCAATAACTTCGCCCTGCTGTTTATCATGCGCTGCAGTGACCACTGCTGATATTTGGCTGTCAGCTTTAACTTCAGCAGTCTGACTTACAGCAGTCTCTGTTTTTTGTGAATTAACCGTATCCGTTGGTACTGCAACTGTTTTTTGACTGGTGATATCCTTGCTAGTAGCAACTACTGGATCGGCTTTAACTTCTTCTGGCAAGTTATTAGCGCCGCTTTTAGCCACTGTTTCCCGCTCCGCGATTGCAGCACTACTTAACTTCATCGCAGTTGCTTTTTCAACAACTTCTGAACTCAAATTTTGCTCACGCTGAACAGTAGGTTGGACCACTGGGGGTATGATCTCAGCGCTATTTTTACTAGTATTTATGGCAGCACTTATCGGCTTATCTGCCACATCGACCGCGCTGATTTTGGCTAGATCAGACCGATTACCGCCCGGTACTGTATTGACGTTCCCGCCAGGGGTCGGCGACGGGCTAGACTGCGGCTTATTGGTCGCTACCTCTTCGCCTGCAATCGGCGCAGCTAAGGCCGGCTGAACAGAAGCTGGCACTGCTTGGGGCCGATTGATGTGAGCGGGGATTACTTGAGTTTTCTCTCCGGTCGTCAGTACTGCTGAAACTTGATTAGCTGCTGTCCCTTGAACAGCACTTGATGGCACTACTGTTGGCTCTACTGTTGGCACTACTACCGGTATTTGACTAACTTGTTGCACACTCGCCAAGTCAACGACAGGGGGAAGCGCCACTGAGATATTTTGCGGCAACATTTCGCCACTTGTCGGCAACGACTGTCCCTCGACGCCGATTTTCACAGCTAGCAACTCCCCCTCTTTACCGGGAGTAACTTCCTGTGGATGTACTTGCTGACTTTGAGGGCTTTCAGGGTTAGTGACCGTCTGAGAGACCTCATCAGCAATAGTATTTTTATCTCGTAAATTGGCATTAACTGGGCTCTTAGTCTTTTCTGAAGCAGCTACTTCAGATGACTTAACTTTTGAATTTTCTACACTTTTTTTCTGATCTACGGACTGATCAACAGTTTTAGAGGAAGCTTGCTGCTTTTTTTGCACATTGTTAGAGGCATAATTCAATTCCGATTTAAAAGCACCTTTCTTTTGACTAGAAGCGCTAGCGGTCGCCGCTTGGGGAGCTATTAATTCAGCGGGCGCTGCTATAGATATTGGTGATATTGATGCTGCCATCGTCATATTCCATAAATAGGTAAATATCAATATAATGCAAAATAGATGCCAATATTTTAAATATTAATATTTTGCTTAATTATGAAGACCGGTAGGACAATTTGGATGAGTGAATTACTCAAAAACTATAACTTTTTCGGGTTTCTGCTGAGTTTTAAAAGCGAGGCCTCGTCAATCATTTTTTGCAATGACTTTTCTTCCGCCTCTAGCTCTTGATTTTTAATTTTGCTAATTAAAGAGCCGATCGCATTGCGCCGAGCATAGATCTTTGACCAATATACCCTCACACCCGCTAATTGTTCAATATTGATTTTCATTGACTCTTTATGCTGCTGGATGACCTTGCCGATTTTTATCATAAACGCCTGGTAACTTGTCAGCTGCTGAACGCTTATCCCTTTTTTACAATTAACTTGATACTCTGCTTGATACTCGGTCAAATAATTTTCCAGCTGCGCAAGCTGAATTTTGTCATTTTCGACACGCTTAATGTGGTCAGCTAGAAACTTGTCCGCCTCTTTTTTTTTCTCTCCTCTACATCCATCACTACCGAGAGCCTGGCTGAGCGCTTTTTTTTCACTGTAAATTACCGACCGTTCCGACTACCGGATTAACTGGCTGCAGTGCTATATTTAACCAGTTCTTACTCTCTTTTAAGCCTACCGATTCTTTTAACCCCTGCTGTAAAAATTTGCGCATAGTAGGCATTGAGCTGATCGCGCTATCGGTATCAGGATCGCTGCCGGCAACATAGGCACCAATCGCGATTAAGTCCTCATTCTGACTATATTTTGACATTAACTGTCTGAAGCGCATCGCGGCAGCTAAATGCTGTTCATCAACTATCTGCGGCATTGCACGACTGATAGAAGCTTCTATATCGATCGCGGGATAATGCCCTTGCTCTGCGAGTGATCTGGATAAGACTATATGGCCGTCTAAAATAGCCCGCGCGGCATCGGCGATTGGATCTTGCTGATCATCCCCTTCGGTAAGCACTGTATAAAAGGCGGTGATTGAGCCCTTCCCCTCTGCATCGTTACCTGCCCTTTCCACTAGCTTGGGTAATTTTGAAAACACCGAGGGCGGGTAACCTTTGGTGGCTGGAGGCTCGCCTATCGCCAGAGCTATTTCACGCTGCGCTTGCGCGTAGCGCGTCAGAGAATCAACCAATAGCAGAACGCTTTTGCCCTGGCTGCGATAGTATTCAGCAATACGGGTGCAGAGCTGCGAAGCTCTGAGCCGCATCAGTGGCGAGTCATCAGCGGGCGAAGCGACCACCACGGCCCTAGCCATTCCCTCAGCCCCCAAGTTGTGCTCAATAAATTCTTTAACTTCTCGACCACGTTCTCCAATCAGCCCCACTACTGTTATATCCGCATCTGTGGCGCGGGTCATCATTCCCAAAAGCACTGATTTTCCGACACCTGAACCGGCAAACAAGCCAATTCGCTGGCCCTTACCGACAGTAAGCAGCGCATTAATAGCGCGAATACCAACATTTAACGGCTCGCTAATAGGGTAGCGATCTAATGGATTAATGGCCTCGCCACTTAAAGATACCCGCTTCTCAACATCCAGCGGCCCCAGTGAATCTAGAGGCTCACCAACGCCGTTAATGACCCGCCCCAACAGACCATTGCCAACTGGCACTTCGCGCGCGGCGCCTAAAGGTACTACTCGCGCTCCAGCAACTAGACCTTCAACTGGCTGCAGTGGCATCAAGAAAATACTGTCTCCGGAAAAACCCACCACTTCGGCTTCGATACCACTGTCTGCATCAAGAATTATTTGACAGTTATCGCCGATAGCGACTTCCAGCCCACGCGCCTCGATAGTCATGCCAATCAAGCGCACTATATAACCTTCAATTTTAGGAGCGGGGGGAGTGAAAGAGCTGTTTAGTGATTTGATTTTTTTAAGTAGAGTCAAAGCAGTCATCCAATCTTGAGTCAGCCAATGGCCGACTCAATAATTTTGCTAGATTAATTAATCATTCTCAGCCGCTAGTAGATCTAACGGATTTTCATCGAGCCTTTTGTACAGTTCTTCCACAACATCTTGAAAGCGGCTATCTAATTGAAAATCAATTAAGCTGGCGCCGGTTTTTATCGTGCAGCCACCTTGTGAAACATCCTCGTCGGGCACTACTTGCCAATGAGAATTTTTTCTAGAAATAGCGTCTTCAATGAGGTCGCGATCTGCGGGATTGATGTTAATAGTCACTTCATCGGCTTGCTTAGGCAGTATTTCCAAAGCTTTACTAAAGGCTTTCACCACGATTTCTGGGTTTGCTTTAACCTCAAAATCAATCACCGCAGCGGATACATGCTCTACCATTTCGACCAACAATTCGGTGATTTTTTGCCGCTGCTGCTCCAGCGGATCTTGTAGAGAGTCAATGGCTATCTGCAATAGTGCCATCTGATCGCTAATTTTTTGCTGGGCTTTCTCTAAACCTTGCTGCAGACCTTTTTGCTCACCTTCTTTTTCACCAAAAATCTTACCGTCTTCGCGACCTTTTGTAAAACCTTCTTCATAGGCCTGCTCACGAATCACTTCTATTTCAGCCAGTGTCATATGCGAAGCGGAGTCAACCTCATCTTCAAGCACTGTCACATCTGGATCTTCGACAGCGGCAGAATCTTCTTTGGTATGCAGTCCAATCACATGGCTGCTACCCACTTCAGGCAGGACCCAAGTGACAAACGGAATCTCATTTTTCATTTCTGATGAACGAATTCTGATTGGCAGCTTTTCAGACATACTTACAATCTCTATTTAATTTACTATATAAAGTGGAGCATAGATTAACTCAATAAAACGGACCAATGATTAACCATTTGTCTACACCATATCATCGCCGCCGCCAAGCATAATTTCGCCACTGTCAGCCAATTTCCGGGCTATTGCAAGAATTTCTTTCTGAGCGTCTTCTACATCGCTCATCCGCACCGGACCTTTAGCCTCAAGTTCATCGCGGAGCAGGTCTGCAGCACGTTTAGACATGTTCTTGAATATTTTTTCCTGCATGCTGGTATCGGCACCTTTTAATGCAATCACCAGCTGATCCGTTTGAATTTCACGCATCATTACTTGAATACCTCGGTCGTCGACATCGATCAGGTTTTCAAAGATAAACATCATTTCAGAAATTTGATCCGCTAAGCCCTCGTCCACTTCTTTTATGCCTTCCATCACTTCTTCTTCGAGAGACGATTCAATGTAATTCATAATATCAGAGGTCTGCTTAAGCCCTCCTAAGTTTCTGGTGGATTGACTGCTACCACCGCTGAACTGCTGCTCAAGCATGTCATTTAGCTCTTGCAAGGCAACCGGCTGAATTCGATCTAAAGAGGCTATTCTTAAAATAATATCTAAACGAACCTTATCATCAAAGTAACCCAGCACACTGGCTGCCTGATCAGGATCTATATAAGAAATAACTACCGCTTGGATTTGCGGGTGCTCATATCTAATCAGCTCTGCTACTTGTATTGGCTCCATCCAGCGCAATGTATCTAAACCTGAAGTATTGGTATTCATCAAAATTCTGTCGATCAAAGTTTTAGCTTTTTCGTTGCCCAAAGCTTGATTCAACATATTTCTTATATACTTATCATTGTGGATACCAATACCTGTCTGATCACTGACCAAATGCATAAAATCAGAGATGACCGACTCAACACTGGTCTGAGCTATATTATCTAGCTTAGACATCGCCACCCCAATTTGCTGTACTTCTTTAGGCCCCAAATGACGTAATATTTCTGCCGCATCCTCCTCACCTAAACTGATCATCAGGATTGCCGCTTTTTCAATATCGGTTAATTCAACATCTACATCACTCATCTTCTTTCACCCACTGCTTAACTGCTTGTGCAACTCTGGCCGGATCTTCTGCAATCATACTTCTCACAGAGTTGACTTGATAATCAAAGCTTTCATTTGGCGTTGGCAGCAAACCATCATCGCGACCTCCGAAAGTCACTGAATCATCGGAAATCTCATCGGCGTTCAAACCTTCTAATTCAGCGGCTACTTCACCAGCAGCGCCCATACCCGCACCTGCGGTGTGCGTACCACTAGACACCAAATTTTTCAAAATTGGACGCAGTATCCCGAACACCATTAACAACAAAAACAAGCCTGCACCTAATTGCTTAGCGAGATCCCAAATAAATGGCTGCATGTAGATAGGTATTTCTTCATCGACTATTGCTATTTCAGGAACAAATGCTGAATTGACAATACTGACCACATCGCCGCGCTGCGCCGAAAAGCCGACGGTACTCTTAACTATAACTCTAATCCGCTCAATATCCGCCTCTGACCAAGGCCGAGCTTGAATAGCACCATCGTCACCAACAATACTGACGTCATCAATAACCACCGCGACTGTCAAGCGACTGACACGGCCCATCTGCCGCTTAATATAAGACATACTGCGATCAAGTTCATAATTTTTAGTTGCTTGTTTACGACTACTCCCCGTGCCACCTGCAGATCCACCAGCGCCACCACCATTGGCAATTTCAGGCACTGAACTAGGACCGGGAGGCTGATTGGAGAGAGCACCAGGCACCCCTTCAGCCGGCTTAGCTCCTACTCTATTCTCATCTAAGGTTTGCTCGCTACGCAGTGCTGGCAAATCCGAATTATACAGTTCTTCAGTTTTTTCTATTGAGGTAAAATCAATCTCAGCCGAGACTTGGGCTTTAAATTTCCCTTGACCGACCACTGGCAATAGAATGCTATTGATGCTTTCCAGTAAGTCTTGCTCAATTTTTTGGCTGTAATTTAACTGCTTACCGGCCAGCAGCAAATCCTTATTTCGCTCACGAGAACTTAACATTCGGCCGCGTTGATCGACCACAGTGACATTTTTTTCACTTAATGAACTAATCGATGAGGCGACTAAATTGGCGATGGCCGAAACTTGACTATCTTCTAGTTTGCGCCCAGAAAATAGCTCTACAAAAACCGAGGCAGTAGGCACTTTACGCTCACGCATAAAAACAGAATCTTTGGGAATAGCTAAGTGCACTCTCGCATGTCTAACAGACACTAAACTTGAAATAGTACGCGCCAACTCACCTTCTAGCCCCCTGCGATAGCGAGCATTTTCCATAAACTGACTCGAGCCCAGGCTGTCAGTATTGTCCATTATTTCAAAGCCAACCGTCCTATCGAAGCTAATACCATCAGCCGCTAACTGCAGCCGCGCCTGACTGACATTTGCTTCAGGGACAAGAATCGCGCGACCATCAGCCTCAAATGTGTAGGGAATATTGTACACTTTGAGCTGTTCGATAACCTGATTGGCATCGGCAAACGATAAATTTGAGAAGAGCACGCGCTTATCGGGGGCTTTTGACCAAAGCACTATGGCAAATCCTATAGCGATACTCGCCGCCAACCCCACCATTAAGCCGAGCTGACGCATCAGAGACAGCTTGTTAAAGCCGACCATCATGTTCCCTTTAGCTACTTGCGCTTCAGCAGAATTCGCCATTTACTTCCCAACTCTTATTTACTTGCGTTTTATTTGTAACCACCTAGCGTGGCTGTTAGCTCGTTATCTGAAACTGCTTTTAAATCGGCATTTTCATTATATCTTCGTAAGCGCTCA
Source organism: Osedax symbiont Rs1 (assembly GCA_000416275.1). GTDB lineage: Bacteria > Pseudomonadota > Gammaproteobacteria > Pseudomonadales > Balneatricaceae > Rs1. Next base: position 36,733 of record ASZJ01000110.1, on the reverse strand, counting down.
CCAGCCTATTACGCACTTGCGCCATTGCCTCAAATGCAATAGAAGACTTCTGCAAACTCACCATCACTTGAGTGAGCTCCACATTAGGATCGCCTTGCTCATAGGCTGTTGCTAACTGCTTCGACACCGATTGAGTTTCATTGACTTTATCGACAGCAGTCTTTAATAATTGTCCAAAATCGGCCTTTTGCACTTCTTGGATTTGGGCTTCCGCTGGCGAAAAATTGACACCCGGAATTTGATGCTGCACTTGAGTTTTAATTGCCCGCATTTGCATCAATACACTATTAATATCTGCCCGTTCTACCATGTTAACTCCACCCGCTATCGACAAAAAAATGACGATACTATATTTATACTGGAAATATTTTAGCACTCTAGCTATTAATGTCAATTTTTTGGCTCTATAAGCGTCAAAAAACTACCATTTCCCTATCTCAAGATAAAAAAGCAATTAACGAGCCAAGTATTATTTTATATTAGTATTTTAATAGATATAAGCTTTACGAGCCAGACTTAAAGCGAAGGGAATATAAAAGCTGTAAATATGACCTGAATCCGTGACTTCAAAGTGAATACAGAGTGTAAGATGTGGTGCAGTGAAGTCACTGATTCAGGTATGAGATAGGTATATAGAGAGCGATCTAACGACAAACTTCTTCAGCGGTACTAACACCAATAAATCTCAGCAAGCTATTTGCTCGCTGAGACCTTTGCATAACGTTGCGAGCGAAGATTTTAGCGACTACGATTACAGCGCTTAGCAATCAACTCATCTACCACACTTGGATCGGCAAGCGTCGAGGTATCTCCCAGTGCTGAAAAATCATCCTCTGCAATTTTTCGCAAAATACGACGCATTATTTTACCAGAGCGTGTCTTTGGCATGCCCTGAGTGAATTGAATGAAATCGGGAGTTGCGATAGGACCTATTTGCTTGCGCACCCATCCGCGCAATTCAGCCAGCAATTCATCACTTGCCTCATAACCGGACATCAAAGTGACGTAAATGTAAATTCCCTGACCTTTTATATCATGTGGAAAACCAACCACCGCCGATTCAGCCACTGCCTTATGAGAGACGAGCGCCGATTCAATTTCGGCAGTACCCATTCTATGACCCGAGACATTAAGAACATCATCGACTCGACCGGTAATCCAGTAATCGCCGTCTTGATCTCTACGGGCACCATCACCTGTGGTATACATCCCCGGAAAAGAGGAGAAATATGTTTGCTCAAAACGCTCATGATCACCCCAAATAGACCGAGCCTGAGCAGGCCAAGAGTCAGTGATCACTAAATTACCTTCGCCGACGCCTTCAATTAGCGTCCCATCATTATCGACCAGAGCCGCCTGCACTCCAAAAAACGGCTGAGTTGCCGAACCGGGCTTGGCATCAGTAACTCCCGCCAATGGTACGATCATGATACCGCCAGTTTCGGTTTGCCACCAAGTATCAACAATCGGGCAATTACCTTTGCCAATTACTCGATGGTACCACTCCCAAGCTTCAGGATTTATCGGTTCACCCACCGAACCCAATAATCGCAAACTCGACAAATCAGCATCACCTAGCACATTATCGCCATGCTGCATCAATGCGCGAATCGCGGTTGGCGCAGTATAGAACTGGGTAACCTTGTGCTTTTCTATGACTCGCCCAAAACGACTGTTGTCAGGATAATTGGGCACTCCTTCAAACATCAGCGTAGTTGCACCATTAGCCAGCGGTCCATAGATAATATAGCTATGCCCTGTCACCCACCCTACATCCGCTGTACACCAATAAATATCACCTTCTCGATAATCAAAAACATACTCATGCGTCATCGCGGCATAGACCATGTAGCCGCCTGTGGTATGCTTCAGCCCTTTCGGCGCCCCTGTTGATCCAGAGGTATATAAAATAAACAGCGGCGATTCAGCAGGCAGCTCTGCGGGCTCACACTCTCCACTGACACTCTCGACTAACTCCGAATACCAACGATCACGATCTGCATCCCAGTCAACCGCTCCACCGACATGCTGAACCACGATAACACGCTTACAGACAGCCGCTGCAGCCGCATCTTGCATTGCGATATCGACATTAGTTTTTAATGGAATAGCTTTTGCTCCGCGCAGTGAGTAATCAGCGGTAACCACCAGCTTAGATTCTGCACCTGCTATTCTTGAAGCGAGCGCCTGGGGAGAAAAACCACCGAATACCACCGAGTGCACTGCACCAATACGCGCACAAGCCAACATGGCAACGGCCGCCTCAGGAATCATTGGCATATATAAGGTAACCACATCGCCCTGCTCTACACCTTCTAATTTCAAGGCATTAGCAAATTTACAAACCCGCGCATGTAGCTGTTTGTAAGTGATTGATTCCGACTTATTCGGGTCGTCAGCCTCCCAAATAATAGCGACTTGATCACCACGTCGCTCGAGATGACGATCCAGACAATTATAAGAGGCGTTTAATGTACCGTCCTCATACCATTTAATATCGATATTCCCCGGAGCAAAAGAGCAATTTTTAACTTTGCTATAATCCTGAAACCAGTCTATTCGCTTGCCCTGCTCACGCCAGAAACTGTCTGGATCATCGACCGATTGTTGATACATTTTTTGGAACGTCGCTTTATCGACAACGGCGTTAGCAGCGAATTTTTCATCCACTTCATAGACTGTTTTTGCACTCATTTGTTGCGTCCTTATTTTTATTTGAAATTTAAATTCTGTTTAACGTTGGGCCGCCACTCACTCGACACTTAAGTTGGATCCTTTTACACTGAGCATCTGGTTTTTTGCAGCAATCACGCAAAACTGCCGAATAACTATAATCACCAAACCGTACTTATAACCTGAATATGTAACTGCAGAGTGGATGTAGTGTGTAATATACTGGGTTTACAGCACAATTAATATTCTAGCTAGGCTGTTAGCATTCAGTGAATGTTTTTAACACCGCTGTATAATCAATAACTTACACCAAGAACCGCATACCAACCACCGATTCAGCTATAAGCTAAAACCAGCCCTAGATTAGAGTAATGAAATATAGCAAAAAAGTCCGGAGAATTAAATTAGACATTGGTATAGAGCCGTTTATACGTCTGTTATAAACATGGCGAATCATATTGACATCAAATTAGTTAATCTTTAATCCACTACACATTGTAGCGAAGAGCGACGACATAGCTCAACAGCGGTTTTACAGAACCTCTACAGCTCAGCATAATCTTCAGCCCCGATCACTATGCCTTAAAGAGGCTTTTAGCGTGTTTCACGCTTCAGCAAAGCATCTAAATCAATACCGGCCTCACGAATTTTAGCCAATTTGTACCGTAAAGTACGCGGACTTATATCTAACTTTAACGCCGCCTCTTTGCGACTACCGTTGGTAGCTTTAAGTACATCGACAATAATTTGAAACTCATGCTGTCGCAAATCACTGCCTAAATTACTCGCATCTTCCCCCGCAGTAACCACTGCATCTGGAACGGGCAATGATTGCATATCCACAACAATTTCGGCCATTTTGTTGACCTGCAAACGTATCGGACCGGCAGACAAATGTAGATCTTCTGCAAATATCTCATTTCCCTGCTGAATAATAAGCGCCCGCTGTATAACGTTATCCAGCTCGCGTACATTACCAGGCCACTGATGGGCTATTAGTGCTTGCTGGGCCCGCTGGTTAAAAAAAACATTTGAGCGCGCCATTTTATCACAGTGCTTGGCTAGAATTTGAGCCGCTAGAGGCAGCACATCTTCTGAGCGCTCTCTTAATGGCAGCCACTCCAAAGGAAACACGTTCAATCGATAGTACAAATCTTCACGAAATTTCTTTTCTGCAACATATTCATGCAGGCTCCGATTGGTCGTAGCGAGCACTCTCACATCCAAAGGGATCGCTGTTTTCCCACCAATCCTCTCTACTTCTTGCTCCTGAAGCACTCTCAATAGTTTGGCCTGCAAGCCAATACTCATCTCAGTGACTTCATCAAGTAATAAGGTACCGCCATTTGCAAGTTCAAATTTTCCTGCACTGGCACCTATCGCACCGGTAAAAGCGCCCTTTTCATGGCCAAACAACATAGATTCGAGCATGTTTTCAGGGATAGCGGCACAATTGATCGCAATAAACGGCTTTTTAGCCCTCGGCGAATTAGCGTGAATATAGCGAGCGAGCACCTCTTTTCCTGTACCTGATTCTCCGGTTATCAATACTGTTGTATCGGTCACGGCAACTCGCTTAGCCAATTGTAATAACTGGTGACTACTTGCTGAATGAGCAATAGTTTCACTGCTATCCACAACAACACTGCCATGAGTATATTTTTTAACTGCTTTAATCAAAACCTCAGGCTCAAACGGCTTCATTAGATAATCGACTGCACCATGTCGCATCGCCGCCACCGCCTTATCCACTTGACCAAACGCAGTCATCAAGATGACCGGCAATCCTAAGTAGTGCTTTTTTATGTAGCTTAATAGCTCATGCCCATCAATTCCCGGCATATTTACATCAGTGATTACCAGATCAAAATTATTCTTTTTCAATAGCACAATTGCCGACTCACCATCTGGAGCACAATCCACATCGACGCCTGCTAAGTCTAAGGTATCTACTAAAGCTTCTCTTAAATCAGGATCATCTTCTACCAATAGTATTTTATGCGACATTCTCACCTCTACATCAACCACCTAATAACAACAGTTTAGCTGACTGGTTTAATATTATCTGCCAACACTGGCAGCCAAAAACCAGCTACTGTACCTTTACCCACTTCCGATGCCATTTCGAATCTGCCATGATGGGCTTTAGCAACTATTTGAGCGATACTCAAACCTAGGCCCGTACCGTGAGATTTAGTGGTGTAAAAAGGCTCTTGTACTTTTGCAAGCGTTTGAGCATCCATACCGAGCCCATTGTCAATAATCGAAATAACTAACCACGTGCCGACCAATCCAGCTTCAATTTTAATGTAAGCACCTTCTTTACAAGCTTGGAGCGCATTGAGCACGACGTTTAGAATAACACCTATCAATAAGTCCTTATTACATTGTAAATTGACTTCAATAGCATGGGTACAAATATCACAATCCGCATCGTACTGCGCCAAAGGAACGTCCAGCACATCTTCTATATCTTGAAATAGAGCCTCGACACTCACGGTATCTGCCAGCTGCGTGTCTCCTCGAGCAAACACTAACATATCACTGATTTGCTGTTCTATATTTAACAATCTTCTCTTAACTTTACCGGCAAACTTACTGCGGTGTTCAACTGACAAGTCGGCACGCATCAAATTACTGGTATACAAAAGAGCCGCTGCCAGCGGCGTTCTAATTTGATGGGCAAGCGAAGCCATCATCTTTCCCATTTCCGATAATCGCTGAGAGTGCGCTAACCTTCCCTGTAAATTTCTCGTTTCTGTCAGATTGGTCAGTAAAACCAATTGTCCCTGATTATCTAATAAAGCGCGGGTTTCAATTGAGACTCTCCTGCCATCCTTTAAAGAAACTTCATGACCGTCATCTGCCTGAGGCGCAAAACACTGTGCGACCACATCTCGCCATTTTCGACCTAACAATTTACCACTTAGCAACCCAATAGCAGCGGGATTACATTGATCTACTATGCCTAAGCTACTAATAACCACAACTCCTGCCGGCATAATCTCCAACAGCTGCTTCAGCCGATCATCCTTAAAGGGCTGCTCAGTTAGCATTTTACTTAACTGCATTTTCAAACGCTGATTTTCCGCTAAAAGCTCAGCGGCTGATTGACCTGCTGACGACACACTTTTCACTTGCGCTGCACTCCGTACTTGCGCATTTTCTCAACCAAGGTTGTGCGTCTTATTGATAGTAGTGTCGCCGCTCTAGCCACTACTTGATTACTCTTCTTCAGAGCTTGTTCAATTAATGAGGTTTCCATTGCTTCAATATGCGCCTTCAAATCAAAGCCCTGATCAGGCAACTCGAACACCGCAGACCTTTTGATTGAATTACTCTCTTCTAATGCGCTAATAAAATGCTGATCTCCATCTAACTTCATGTCGTTTTGCACTTGATACCTGGAGGGATCCGGCTCGTTAACATGCCGAAATTTAACCGGCAACTCACTGACACCAATCACGCCGTCAGGATACATGATAGCTAGCCGCTCAATTAAATTAAGTAATTCTCTAACGTTTCCATCCCAAGCATGCCGCTCGAGAGAATCAATGGCCGACAGCTGAAACTTTAGCCGTCCCAACCCCTGCTCCGCCGCCCGATCGGCAAACGCAGCTAGCAATATTGAAATATCACCCTTTCTCTCCCGCAAAGACGGCACTTCAATAGGGTAGACATTAAGACGATAAAACAAGTCCTCTCTAAAGGTATCTGCCGCCACCATATCTTCTAAGTTTCGATGGGTAGCGGCGACGATCCGCACATCAACTTTAATGGTCTTAGTCCCTCCCACTCTCTCAAAGCTTCGCTCTTGCAGGACTCTTAACATTTTAACCTGCATTGGCATTGGCATGTCGCCAATTTCATCTAGAAATAACGTGCCTCCGTCTGCTAATTCAAAACGCCCCGCTCGACTTGAGATGGCACCGGTAAAGGCGCCTTTTTCATGTCCAAACAATTCACTCTCAAGTAATTCAGCCGGAATCGCACCACAATTTACCGGCACGAATGCCTCTTTTGCTCTAGATGATAGATCATGCAATGAGCGCGCCACTAGTTCTTTACCAGTTCCCGACTCCCCGGTAATTAAGACATTCACATCGCGATCTACCACTTTAGACATAGCCTGTTGCAGATCATCTAAAGCTAGGCTCTCACCCAAAATCAATGGAAAATGGTACTGATGACTGCCTTGAGTACTCACCCTGACTGCTTGGTAAACTTGGGCTTCATGCAACAAATCCGTCAAAATCTCGTCATCTAGATCCTTTGACAGCACTCTGAGCAGCTGCTTCTTAGAGCTTTGGGTAAGTTTCTCGGTATCATTCCAACTTTCAAGAAGGCAAATAGGTGTATATTTATAGTGGTCACCAATAAATTGAATCAACTTATTTAGCGAGATAGGCAAGTCGCACTGCCCTACTAAGGCAATCGAAAAATGTTCGTTATTTTGCTTACTTTGTAGAAATTCCACGAAAGTCAGCACTTTATGTTTAACTTTTAAGAAAGCTAAGCTATTTTCTAGCGATGCTCTTCGGCTAGAATTATCATCCACTAAAATAACTTTATTTAATTCAAAGGAATTCATAACATACGCCACTGTCATTTTTTTGACATTTTAGCAGATATATCCAGACTAGCAACTTTACTGATTTATATTTTTTGTGATATTTTTATAAAAACTAAAGTTTAGCGATACAGGCACATTAAAATAAGCTGTGCTTAGATTAGGAATCTTATTGAACAAGTGACGGATTTCAAGCGAACAGAGAAACTCGAAAGCAAGGGAAAGTTAAGCTTATAGGCTGTCCTGGCGGGTGTCGTTAGTGAAAAACACGAATTCTCTGCATTCGCAAAGGCTAGAGAAATTTCACTGGAAAGATTAAAACTTAATATTTTTTTAAAGATTTTCCCGGACTAAGCTCTCTATGCATCAATGTCATTAGCTCTGCTTCAGGCCGGCCAATCCCACAACTATGCACCAAATCATCTACATTAGCACCCATTTCGACAAGCCTAGCTGCCTGGGAGTACACCACCTCATCGGGATCACGCTGCGCGAACTCAAGCTGCTTTTCAATCGCTGCTTCTAGTTTAGTTTCTATACCAACGATACGCTTGCCCATGCCAATGGTACTACCTGACATGGCTTGAATTTCCCTGCGCAGCGCTATCACAAGTTGTGCTGACCTCTGCTCTGATTTACGCTGCTTAATATAGAGGAAGAAAATTATTACAGACATTAATACCAATGCAAACAGCAAGATATTGATGAACCATATATTTTCAGTCAATTGAAAACCCCGAGTTACTTTAAAGAAGTAGATTAGATAGAAAAATCTTAATTGGTATATTCAAGACTGGATGATAGTTATACTGACTGAGTAATCAAGCTGATTCACTCAACCACTGTCATTTCCAATCGGCTTACCCAAAAGATGTTAACACAGATTAAAGAGTATTCGAATAAGCAGCACTTTCTATCTAGATAACTCAGGTTGTTTTTTAGCTTGAGCACTACTTAGACTGCTCTTCACTCTTTCAACTCGTTGACAGTTCACATAATTTAATGAGCGTTGCGGCCAAACTTTAGTTAAGAATTAAGCTCGTCATCAAACATTTTCACCATTGCAGCGACATTAACTAGCGCGCATTTTTCTGCTAAATAAGTACCTGTAAGCCACGGTCTAAACTGTGGGGATGGATTTTCTGTCACATCACTCAATAAAATATTCTGCGCTTTAATAATTTTATCGAACACTATCGACCAATGTTTACCTGCCAACACCAACATTTCATTATAATTTGAGTTCAGCGGATCATAATTATCACCAAATAAAATCTGTGCTGTATCGACAACATGAGTACACATTGTTGCTGATCTAAAATCACCCAATATCCAATTCCTATCATTATCAAGAGATAAGGTTACATTGGATAATTTTATTAACCCTTCTATATCCTCGAATGGGATAGCGAGCTTCAAACCATACATCAAAACAATAATACAATTAATACTTAATTCTGATTCTAGGCTTTGAGCCTCAGGAATTACTTCCATTTCTTGTTCTACTCCGCTCGCAAGTTCTACATCACTGGATGAATGAGCTTCAATTTCAGGAACAGCTGAGTTTTCAGGGTAAGGTTCTAGCGCTGGCTCAACTGCTGTGGATTGCTCATCATTAAGCGGCTCGCTATCCATACTTGCTTGGTCAGACTCTGCTAATTCTGATGTTAGATTTTTGCTTTCAGCAGTAGATTCTATTTCTATATCTGTTTCTACATCTGCTACTGTAGCTGGTAGATCGCAATTCAGATCGAGCGCTTTTGTCTCATCTTGATCCAAATTATCAACAGGCAACTCTGCTGCGATAGCATCTAGTTGCATATTATCACTAGCCACCCCTACAGCAGCCGATATTTCAGCAACTATATCATCTGCAGTGAGCTCTGCCACTATAAGTTCGAGATCTTCTGTAATAGCCACCGCTGGTGTAACTTCTAAATTCTGACTAGCAAGCTCTTGCACTACCGACTCTTCTTCACTTGCCTGCTTTTCAGCTGACTGTCTCGATGACAACTCCCTTTCAGCATCGCGGTTTACCGTTGCAGCCAACTCTTGCTCTATTTCTATAATCTCATCATCTGAGTCACTAAGTAGCGCCTCTAGGTAATCTATTACCAGTTTTTGATTTCGCCCCCCACTGTTTGACTCACTCATAACAAAGCCTCCTCTTCAATCAAGGACTTAAGCAGTTTTGCGTAGGCTAACACTCCTCTACTTCCCGGATCAAATCTCGAAGGGTACAGCCCCTTCATACTGGCGTTTCTAAATTTTGTATCTACAGGCACGACAACCGATGCAATATCCGATTCATACAAACTATGCAATTCTCTAAGGCACTTTACCGATGCTTGAGTCCGTCGATCATAAAAGGTGGGGATAATGGTATAGGGCAGCTTTACTTTTCTAGCCCTATTTATCATAGAAATTGTACGCACCATTCGCTCCAAACCTTTAAGAGCAAGAAACTCAGTTTGAGAGGGAATCAATAATCTATCACTCGCTGCCAGCGCGTTGACCATCAACACCCCCAGCACAGGAGGGCTGTCAATTAACACATAATCGTAGTCATTTTTGACATGTGCAATAGCCTTTGATATTTGCAAACCTAGACCAGCTTTACCAATTGCTCGCCTTTCCAAGGTAGCTAAAGCAGTAGATGCAGGCAGTAATTGCACCTTTTCTGATGAAGTAGTGACTAATAAGCTTCGAACTAGGGATGCCGTTACTTTCGTATCTGGCATAAACAGATCGTAGACACTTTGATCAATTTCATCAGGGTTATATTTAAAATAGCTGGTTAAAGAGCCATGTGGGTCCAAGTCTATTAGTAAAACATCATGACCTGAATCTGCTAACAAACCCGCCAGCGTCACTGCAGTTGTTGTTTTACCTACGCCACCTTTCTGATTAGATATTGCCCATACTTGCATATTACAGCCCACACTTTAGAATTATGTTGCTCAACAGAAGTGACCATTTTTTATTCATTTTATAAATACTCTAATCTAGTGAATATAATTGACTGTTCTATACTCAAGAATTCAACGTTTCAATTATATAAACTCAAGCCATCATAGCAGCTATTGTGATGCACCTAAACATTTAGAAAAATCGTTCAAATCAACCACACTGTCCACAACACCCGCTTTTGCCGCCGCTTGTGGCATACCATATATTGTACAAGTACGTTCACTTTGAGCCCAAATAGAAGCCCCTGTAGATTTCAATAATTTCGCGCCATCTCTGCCATCCGCCCCCATTCCGGTTAATATAATCCCCAGTGTTTTAGCACCAAAAACTTTAGCGGCACTAGCAAAAGTAACATCGATACTCGGTTTATAGGTCAAGCTTGAATCACCTTCGAGTATTTGTACCGTTCCTCTCGAATCCAACATCATCTGCAACCCACCCGGCGCCAGCAATGCTCGACCCGGTTTGAGCTTATCGCCCGATTCAGCATGTTTTATTTCTATGGCGCACTGCTGATTCAGTCTTTCGGCAAACACAGCGGTAAAAGTATTTGGCATGTGTTGCACTAACAATATTGGGTAGGGAAAGGTAGCGGGTAATTTGGTCAAAATTTCTTGCAGGGCTGCTGGACCGCCCGTAGAGGAACCGATGACAATAAGCTTACAACTTCGATTAACTGAAGGTCGAATACTGCCAGCCTTAGTCGTCGCTAATCCTGTAACTCTTTTTGCTGTTTCAGCAGCCGAATCAAGTTTAAATATACGTGATGTAGGCGATTTTCTCTCATGGTGCGATTTCTGCGGTGTATTTAAAAAACTACTTTTAACAAAGTATTTTGACCGGCCTAAAGCGATAATACGACCGATCAAATCTTGATTTAAACTATCACTTTTACTCATCCAAGCACGCATATCTTTAGTCAGATAATCTACCGCGCCAGCATCCATTGCCTGCAATGTGATTTGCGCTCCCTCATGAGTCAATGATGACACCATTAACACTTGAGTAGGACACTCTCGCATTATGTGACGAACCGCATCTATGCCATTCAACTTCGGCATTTCAACGTCCATAGTAATAACATCAGGCTTTAAGCTGCTATTTTTCTCAATTGCATCTAAGCCGTCTTTAGCAGTTCCGACGATAACAATATTTGAATCTCTCGATAAAATTTCTGATATTCGCTGTCGGAAAAAGGCTGAATCATCTACCACTAACACCCTTACAGCCATTCACAAGCTCCTAAAAACATTAAATTACACAGTCAAGCACACCTACTAGGCATGCTCTTTAAGCAAGTTGGGTATATCAATAATCAGTGCAATTCTACCGTCACCAGTGATCGTTGCTCCCGATAAGCCCGGGGTTCCATGTAAGATAGTCCCTAGCGGCTTGATAACAACCTCTTCCTGCCCAACCAACTGATCGACGACGAAACCCGCCCTTAACGTTCCCACTGTTACAATAACTACGTGGCCTTGCTCAGGCAGATTAGCATCACTTTGTCCATCAATTAGCCAGCGTTTCATATGAAACAACGGCAGAGCTTGATCACGGACAGTAATTACTTGCTGACCATCAACAACATTGGTGGTGGTTAAATCTAAATTGAATATTTCATTGACGTTTACCAGTGGCAATGCGAACGCTTGGTCTTCCAAGATAACCATCAAAGTTGGCATAATAGCCAGAGTCAAAGGCACCTGAATTGCAATCCTAGTCCCCTGCCCAAGCACTGAGTCAATCGCCAGTGTACCGTTTAATTGAGTGATTTTTGTTTTAACAACATCCATCCCAACGCCACGTCCTGACACATCTGAAACGATTTCTTTAGTAGAAAACCCTGCGGCAAAAATAAGATTAAAGCACTCTTGATCTGTTAAGCGATTCGCCGCTTCCTGATCCATCATGCCTTTAGTCACTGCCAGATCGCGTAATTTTCCAGGGTCCATACCTGCGCCATCATCCTGAATAACCAACAAGATATGATCGCCCTCTTGCTCTGCTGACAACAGCACGTGCCCTTCTCTAGCCTTTCCTGCTCTCTCCCGAACATCTGGCGTTTCAATACCGTGATCGACCGAGTTTCTCACTAAGTGAATTAAGGGATCGGCAAGTGCTTCGACTAAATTTTTGTCTAAATCAGTTTCTTCACCGCGCAACTCTAAACGAATTTCTTTCTTCAAGGTTCGCGATAAATCTCGAATTAAGCGCGGAAAACGACCAAATACTTTTTTGACTGGCTGCATCCGGGTTTTCATCACCGACATTTGCAAATCAGCGGTCACCATATCTAACGTGCCTAGCGCTTTAGACATTTCTTCATCTTCGCCGTTGCCACCTAATCTCACTAGACGATTACGTACTAGCACTAACTCGCCAACCATATTCATGATTTTATCAAGTAATCTGGTGTCTACACGAACATTACTCTCAGGAGTTGGCGCTTTATTAGCTGGACCTTTAGTCGCTGCTTTATTGGCGGTAGCCGTAGCTTTAACAACGGTCTTTTTAACAGTTTCTGGGGTTTCCGGCTGCGCTGGTTTCGCAGTCTCTTTAGCGACAACTGGAGAGACCTCGGGTACGATTTCAGTTTCTGTAGCCGCTTTAAACGCACCTTTGCCGGTCGCTTGTAAATCATCTAGCAAGTTTTCAAACTCATCTTCCAAAGAAACTGGTGCCGCTGCTTTAGTCTTACCTGGTGCGCCCGTCGCGCCATGCAACTCATCCATCAGAGAGTCGAATTCTTCCTCAGTGATCAATCCTTTTTTTGCCGGTGCTTGGGAAGCAGGTTTATTTACGACATTTGACTCTTGCAGCAATAAATCGAAATCATCCGCAGCCGCCATTGGCGAAGCGGGGAGCTCTGCAGTTGCAGACAGTACTGGTGGCGCTGTATTTTGTACTGCAGGAGCAGCTTCAGATTCGACAGGAGCCCCTCCTCCTGATGCATAGCTTTCTAGCTGTTGAATCAAGATAGCTGGCGCCGCTTCAGGTGCCTCCCCTGCGCGCACTTGTTCAAACATTTTATTTACCGAGTCCAGAGACTGCAGTACAACATCCATTAAAGCTGCCGATACTTTTATATCTCCGGTGCGGAGCAAATCGAAAAGATTTTCTGCATGGTGGCAGCAGTCAACCATGGGGTCTAGTTGTAAAAAACCAGCTCCCCCTTTTACAGTATGAAAACCGCGGAAAATAGCGTTCAACAAATCCGAATCTTCTGGATTCTGTTCCAGCTCAACTAATTGCTCTGACAAAACCTCAAGTATTTCCCCGGCTTCAACTAAGAAGTCTTCGAGAATTTCCTGATCTACATCCAAACTCATACAATTACCCCTACATTAAAAGCCTAAACTAGAAAGCAACTCATCTACATCATCTTGGCCGGACACCACATTTGGATTGTCTTCGGCATTAATTTGTGGCCCTTCAGCCCTTGGCGGCTTAGCAACTTGATCAACTTCCACACTTGTACTTTTGGCTTTAGCTAGATCAGTTTTAGCTGACTGTTTATCAATTTTTGGACCACCTAACTCTGCGACACTCAAACTTTCAACTCTTGCAGCCATTTCTATCAACTTCAGCAATCCATTTTGGACATCGGTTAAGAGGGAAATAACCCGCCTAATAAGTTGCCCGGATATATCTTGGCTACTTTGCGCCAGCAATATTTCCGTTAATTGTCCTTTTAGATCTTGAATAGTGTCTTCAGACTCTTGCTTTACCTGGCAGGTACGATCGTAAACACCACTCAAAGCATCAAACTCGCCTTCTAATTGACCAACCAGTGACAATAGATCTTTAAACCTAACGCTTTGGCTGTCTAACTTATCGATCAATTCAAGAGATGTATCAACTCTATCCATGGTCTGATGGGATGTTTTCTCGGTAATTTCAATAACATAGTTCAATCTGTCGGATGCATCACTCATTCCCGACAAAGTTGCACTATCCAAACTACCTTCGGCATCCACCTCATCAGAAAACGAGTTAATCGACTCATGCAAGCCTCGAGTTAACTGACCAATTTCATTGTAAAATGCCTGATGTTTTGCCTGCTGTAATTCGTTAATGACAAATAATGCCGAGCCAATATCACCTTTAGCTAATTCTGCAAGCAGCTGCTCTGCTTTTGATTGCAACAGACTTTCAAGCCCGTCAGGTGCCGGCTGATTTATTTTTTCTGACATACGACAATTAACCTCAATATAAAGACTAGCCTTCTAAGCGTTCGAATATTTTTTCAATCTTTTCCTTCAACACTGTCGCCGTAAAAGGTTTAACAACGTAGCCGTTTACACCCGCTTGAGCCGCCGCAATAATTTGTTCGCGTTTCGCTTCAGCGGTTACCATTAAAATTGGTATATGTGCAAGCTTAGGATCTTTGCGCACTTCACCAATAAGTTCAATCCCAGTCATTCCAGGCATATTCCAGTCTGTGACCAAAAACTCAATCCCACCTTGTTTAAGAATGGGTAAAGCAGTTTTACCGTCATCAGCCTCAGTAATATTTTGAAAGCCAAGATCACGAAGTAGATTTTTTATAATTCTTCTCATCGTGGAAAAATCATCCACAACAAGTATTTTAATGTCTTTTTTCAAGACAAGATCCCCCACTTAAAATATATATTAGAGCCTAATTAAACTTAGACCATAATGTTAAAAAAGACTACTTAGTTTTAAAAAAGCACTATTTTTCTGGATTGCCTTAAATAAACCCAACTAACCTTCTGTTAAAAACTGATTATACCTGTTATTAAAGGTAGCGTCGTGATCATTATCACTCATGCCACTGCCTTAAACGACTTCTTAATCGATGAGCAGCCTGACTGTGAATCTGACTTACTCGAGACTCACTTACCTCTAAAATTTGGCCGATTTCCTTTAAGTTCAACTCTTCATCATAATACAACGCTAAAACTAATCTTTCACGTTCAGGTAGCGTTTTAATTGCCTCGGCCAAAGAGTCAACAAAGGCGCTTTTTTCTGCAATATATGAAGGTCCCGGGTCAATATCAACTAGTTGCTCCCCAGGCCCTTCACCATCTAAACGAGTAATTTCATCGACACTAAAAAGTTTACTCTCAACATTATCCTTAAGCAATTTATGATATTCATCTAAGCCAATACCCATCTCTTTAGCTATAGATACATCAGAGGCATCACAACCGGTGCGCGCCTCTATCGTTTGAATAGCTTCGGATATTCTTCTACCATTACGATGCACTGACCGAGGAGTCCAATCCCCACGGCGGACCTCATCAATGATAGAGCCACGAATCCTAATCCCGGCATAAGTCTCAAAACTTGCCCCTTTGCTAGAATCGTACTTACGAGCCGCCTCTAGCAAGCCAATCATTCCAGCTTGAACTAAATCATCGACTAAAATACTTGACGGCAATCTCGCTAGCAAGTGATGAGCAATACGCTTCACTAACGGTGCATATTTTTCTATCAGGTCATTTCCTGATTTGGGATCCATAGGATTGTACATGCAAGCCCTTTTCTAAATAACGCTACCTTAAAAGGTTAGGCATTTTGAACTAAACGTTTTACAAAAAACTCCAAGTGCCCACTAGGTCTAGAGCTGACAGGCCAGGCATCTATTTTCAACGCCGCTTGACGATATGCAAGCGTCGCCTTGCTATTAGTAAAGCCTTTAACGACAGGTATTTGCTTTCTAACAGCCCGCTTTACTGCCTCATCATAAGGGATTGAACCAAGGTATTGAAGTGTTACATCAAGAAATCGATCAGTTACTGTCAATAACTTACTGTAAACGTTACGTCCTTCCCTCTCACTTCCCACCATATTGGCCAACACTCTAAAACGGGTCATTTTATAATTTCGATTAAGCAACTTAATCAAACCATAAGCATCGGTAATTGAAGTAGGCTCATCACAAACAACCACTAGCACTTCTTGAGAAGCACGCAAAAAACTAATAACCGACTCTGAAATACCTGCAGCGGTATCAATAATTAGGATATCTATATCATCTGCAATATCATTAAAAGCATAAATCAACTCAGCGTGCTCGTGGATACTTAGAGACGTCATCTCCATCGTCCCCGAGGTAGCGGGAACCATGCGCACATTTCGATCGACATCCAGCATCACCTCCTCTAAACCACAAGCGCCTGACAGCACATCTGCAATGGTACGTTTAGGCTTAAGCCCGAGCATAATATCCACGTTTGCCAAGCCAATGTCAGCATCCATCAACACCACTTTTCGCCCTATTTGACCAAGGCAAATTGATAGATTAACAGACGCATTGGTCTTCCCTACCCCACCTTTACCACTCGTCACTGCGATTACTTTTACTGGATGTATTTTTTTTTGCATTAAAAGACCAAATGAGCAGTTAATTGTATCTTAGAACCAACAACTTACAGTTTTTTTGAGATACATTCAAATTTCTTAATATTTATTAGCCTCTATCACAACCGGCAGACCGAGCGCACCTTATCAATACCCTCCCCCTAAATCTCAGATCCGAGACCGTGCGAAAGAATTCATATTGCGGCATTGCGGCGGATCTTTTCCCGCTCCCTGCTTTTCTGTGCAACCAACACCGCCCTAGAGACTAGATCATTTTTATTTGCCGACTGTATATCATCGGGAATTTTCTGACCGCAAGACACATAGGCGACAGGCAAATTCCTCTCTATTACCAGTGTCAACGCTGCACCCATACTACCAGACTCATCAACTTTAGTTAGCACACAGCCATTTAACCCCAGCGGACTGTAGCAGTCATAGGCATCTTCTAGCACTTGCATTTGCGACGAACAGGATAACACCAATAATTTTTTCAAATTAACCGGTGCGCTTTCAAGCATATAGCCCTGCTCTCGACTCGCCTCTTCACCAGAACCTAATCCTGCAGTATCTATCAACACAAGCTTTTTATTTTTCAACGTTTCCAATACGTCAGCTAAGGAATTATTTTCATCGACAACTCGCACCGGCACATCCAAAATTCGGGCGAAGGTCTTTAACTGCTCATGCGCTGCTATACGGTACGAATCGGTCGTCACCAATGCCACTCCAGCGCTACCATTCTCCAATACATATTTAGCTGCCAGCTTGCCAATAGTAGTAGTTTTACCAACACCTGTCGGCCCTAAAAATGCGATCATACCGCCACGCTCTATATAGTCTCGATTGACTATAGGTACCATATCTACTAGTTTAGCTAAAGATTTTCGCCACGCTTTATTTAAATCCAAACCGGGATCAATATTTGCTCTGATCCGTTTTTCAAAAATCGAGTCGAGACCAATTTGTTGAAATCTATGTGACAATTTTTCAACAACTAAAGAGTTAGCTACAGAATGCTGCTCATTTTTATACGCGCCCGGCAATTGCCCGGCAAGCATCTTTTTAAGCTGCTGAATTTCCTGCTGCATATTCTCAATTAAAGCATCACCTGAAGTGACTTGAACATCACGTCCACCGCCAGCGAGACCACTGTTAGATTTGACTTTCAACAAATCAGCATCAAACCCCTGGTCATTTTCATCAAACTGTGAATCATTTTGCCCATTGACCATGTCCAGCATCTGCTGCGGAGATTCCTGCACAGTAGCTGAATAATCAGACTGCTGACGGCGCCCTTCTTTTTTCTTTTTCAAAGAAGATAAGATAGCTTCTAAGTCATCATCATAACTACTATCTTCGAGCTGCTGATTGCGACCAGCACTAACTTTATGCGCGCTCTGTTGATCCACATACTCACTGACCGACCTTCCCCTGGCCTTTAGCACTTCATTTTTAGCGTCAACCTTAGCCTCAGCTAGCGATTCAGAACCCGGCACTCGACGCTTAGCTCCTGTCAAAATACCAATTTGACTTTCACGCCGACTGCGCACATGCCGGTCTTCTTTAAACTGCGACTGCGCCAGCTCAAAATCCTGCTCATGAGCGGCAACCACTTCAATTCCACCGGCAATTCGATGATTTGAGACAATGATTGCATTAGGACCAATCTCATCACGTACGCGTTTCATTGCCTGACGCATGTCCGGTGCAAATATACGTTTAACTTTCATAAACTTTTCCCAACTTATAAATCAGAGAGGCTGAACTACAAATTTTAACCACCAACTGATGCCACTATTGTCACTTTCTTATTTTCCGGAATTTCCTGATAGGAGAGCACATGTATTAGCTGCTCTCCATATCTTACAAACTTAGCCATCAATGGCCTAACGGGGGCCGCTACCAATAAAATAGCCGGCTTACCTAACATCTCTTGCTTATGCGCCGCCTCCAGCAAAGACGACTGTAGTTTTTCCGCCATATTCGGCTCTAAAACCATGCCCTCTTCACCGGCGCCACTCTGCTGCACTGAACCCAAAAGCAACTGCTCTAATTTTGGATCGAGGGTGATTACCGGTATCTCCGCCTCAGCGCCATTAATCGTCTGTACTATCAAGCGCGATAGAGACACTCGCACCGCAGCAGTCAGGGTAATGGTATCTTGAGTTTTAGTCACCGCATCTGTCAACGCCTCTGCTATCGATCTAAAATCCTTCAACGGCACTTGCTCTTTTAACAAATTTTGCAACACCTTCAAAAGACTACTAATTGATAATTTAGCTGGCACCAGCTCTTCAACTAGTTTAGGCGACGTTTTAGTTAACATATCTAACAGCTGCTGCACCTCTTCGTGCCCGAGCAAATCGTGCGCCTGCCTTTGCAGAATCTGATTTAAGTGGGTAGCCACGACCGTACTGGCATCAACCACAGTGTAACCTAAAGTCTGTGCATGCTCTCTTTGACTGGTTTCCACCCATACGGCATCTAAACCAAACGCAGGATCTTTTACTTCAACACCCTTCAACTCACCAAACACTTGCCCTGGGTTAATCGCCAAATCTCTATCGGGATATACTTCCGATTCACCCACAACCACCCCCATCAAAGTCACCCGATATGCACCGGGCATCAGATCTAAATTATCTCGAATATGCACAGAGGGCACTAAAAAACCAAGGTCTTGAGATAACTTTTTTCGCACTCCTTTAATACGATTGAGCAACTGACCACCCTGCAGCTTGTCAACCATAGGAATTAAGCGGTAGCCCACCTCTAAACCAATCATATCGACAGGCATCACATCATCCCAATTCAACTCTTTGTGCTCTTCTTCCGATTGCTCTTCCGCTTGTACTAAGTCAGTTTGTTGCTGCTCTTCGGTGACTTCTTTAGCCTCTGTCTGTCGTTTAAACATCCACCAAGCTCCGAGCCCAGCGACCGCAGCCAGCGATAAAAACGAAAAATGCGGCATGCCAGGCACTATACCCATGATACCCAAAATAATAGCTGAAACCGTCAGCGCGCGTGGCGAACCAAACATTTGCTTGACAATTTGGCTACCCATATCCTCCGCGGTATTTTGCCGAGTAACCATGATCGCAGCGGCGGTAGAGAGCAACAGCGACGGAATTTGCGCCACCAGACCATCACCGATAGTTAACAGCGAGTAGAACTCGACCGCTTGCGAGAATTCCAAACCATGCTGCATCATGCCGATCAACAATCCGCCCAGCAAGTTGATGACCAGAATCAAAATCCCCGCGATAGCATCACCGCGAACAAACTTGGAGGCACCATCCATAGAACCGTAAAAATCTGCTTCGTTAGTTACATCGGCGCGACGCTGCTTAGCTTCGTCCTGAGTGATCAAACCAGCATTCAAATCTGCATCAATTGCCATTTGTTTACCGGGCATAGCATCTAAGGTAAAGCGAGCGCTTACTTCTGCGATACGCCCCGCACCTTTAGTTACAACTACAAAGTTAATCAAGACTAGTATAATAAAAACAATGATACCGACCACATAATTACCACCGATCACCACTGAGCCGAAGGCCTCGATCACTTTACCTGCCGCATCCCCACCCTCGTGCCCATATAGCAAAACAACCCGAGTAGAGGCGACATTCAACGCGAGCCGCAGCAGAGTAGCCAGCAGCAAAATAGTAGGAAAAGCCGCAAAATCAAGCGGCCGAAGCGAATAGACACCTACCAATAAAACCACGATAGACAGCGCAATATTGAACGTAAAAAACACGTCCAACAGAAATGCCGGCATCGGCAAGATAACCATCGCCAAAATAACCAGCAGCACCAAAGGTACACCGAGATTACCATCGGTAAAGCTTTTGACACTCTTTAAAATTGCTACTCTATCCAAAATGAAACCGTCAATAATTTGTAAGATTAGTTTATAATTTTTTATTATGTCAAAATATTGACCAATATAGAAATAATATCGTCAATATTCCATCATTATTACTTATTATGCAATTTTCAAGCCAGCATCACTATTATTAATTACTGATTGAGCAGCATAGACTTAAGCAGGAAATTTTTATTGATGAACGCCTTCAGCAACCCCTTATAACACTAGACTGATTCTGCTTAAAAAGTGCCGTGCATATATTCAAACAGACCGAACAAGGAGGCTCTGAACAAGTCACACACGCCCCTGCCACACAGAAGAAGTTGCTGATTAAGTCAACGGCTACGAACGTACTGCAGGTCTGGCAAAAGCCGTTAACACAGAGCACTAATTTCTCTGTATTCACTTTGAAGTCACCGACTCAGGTATTGCTTATCCTCAGGATAAGATAGGGGAGTTGTGCATAGATTCTATCAACAATTTTCAATTTCTAGAGATGCCGCTATTCAGTGTCTGTGTATGCATAAAATAGACCTTACCCGCTACATTTTTTAGTATCCGATTAACTTCTAGCTGGCCAATGGGTATAATCAGCACTCCCCTATTCTAGCTAAAAGTATGCGACCGCCATGCCTGAGACCCGTCAAAATCCGATCAAAAAAAATCTACACCGCAAAAACATCCATAATCACGGTTATGATTTTCAATTTTTAGCGACCAGCTATCCTCCACTGCTCGCTTTCTTAAGCGAAAAGCATCATCAGATCAGTATCGATTACTCAGATGCTGCTGCTGTATTAGCATTGAATACTGCACTATTAAAAGCTCATTATCGGATTGACTATTGGCAGATCCCCAAAGGATACCTCTGCCCACCTATTCCAGGCAGAGCTGATTATATTCACTATTTGGCAGATCTTATACATCAGACAAGTGCTCGCAAAACATTTGATCAATCGACAGTTAGCGCTTTAGATATTGGCACAGGAGCAAGCTGCATTTACCCCCTAATCGGGCAGCGCAGCTATCAGTGGTCATTTACTGCCAGCGATATAGATCCTATTTCAGTAGCGTGCGCAAGCCAAATCATCCAAGCAAATCCTGGGCTGAGAAAAAAAATAAAGGTTTTACTACAACCAAATGCACAGCGATTTTTTGCTAATATAATTGCTGAACGACAAAGAATCACCGTCACTCTATGCAATCCACCTTTTCATAGCTCTCTTGCGGAAGCAGCCTTAGGTAATGCCCGAAAGCGCGCTAACTTGCAGAAAAAACAGCCCTCTAATAAGTCTTCCAACAATAATTCCGTACTAAATTTCGGTGGGCAAAAAGCCGAACTTTACTGCGAAGGCGGCGAGCTTAGTTTTATAAAAAGTATGATTATTGAAAGTCAGGAATATAAGAATCAGGTGCTATATTTCAGCTGTCTAGTATCAAAAAACGCTCACCTTAAAGCCCTGCAACACACCTTGAAATCAGTCGACGCCAGTGATATAAAAATAGTACCGATGTCACAGGGCCACAAGACCAGTCGCTTTATCGCCTGGTCATTTTTGAATAAGAAACAAAGAGAGGACTGGCTTAGTCAAGCCTAGCGCAGTACTACACTGCTTTTATGGAGAGCTGATTGATGAGCATTCATCGACACATACTCACTGGCACACTTACTTGTAGATCAAAGACTAAGATACGTACGCAGATTATCTTCTATGTCGCGCTAGAACTATTCGACTTGAGCTGCGAGCCCTGTAAAAAAATTCGCAAAATTTGCTCCTGGCACTCGCGGTAGTTCTGGTGTTCCGGCTTGCGAAAAAATCGCGAACTAAAGATCATTGCATTCAACGAATGCCTGCATCTTGCTCTTTATTTAACCACTGACTGACACTCTCGCGATCAGTCGTCATTTCAGCATTGCCAAAAATACCGATAATTTTCGAATCACTTAAATCAAAAAAATAGCGCATACGGCGTAAAACATCGTTATTAGCTGCCTTCACAGTTTAGAGAAGGTTGTATATTCTCATAATGTTACGGTCGTTTATAAGATTTACCTACATATTTTCAGCCTATTACGGTCTCGAATAAGACCTAAACCTAGCTCCGTGGCTTTAAAGTGAATACAGAGTGTTATATATTGGTTTAGCGCTGGGATTGATTCTCATCAGCAAGGTTAAAGCTCTGCTTAAGTTACAGCTGCGACTGACGAGAACAGCTCCATCATTTTCACACCCGATTCCAACATTGAAGCCTAAATAAGCTTTAATAACTCATTGCAACTAGGGGAAAGTAATTATCTTATGACGATCTCATTGCAAAAATTGTTAGCGTTATGCCTGCTTACCTGTATTTGCAACTTAGCTTTCGCCTCGCCAAAAATAAAAGTTGCCTTCATCAACCCTGCGCCAAAAGGCAACAACTTCTGGGATATAGCAGTCTCTTTTATGCAAGCTAGTGCCGATGATTTAGGGATTGATCTAAATATACTTTACACCCCGACCTTTCACCGCAGTGAAAGCTTTAAAAACACCATTAAATTATTAGAGTCTGCCGACAAGCCTGACTACTTAATAGCCATTTTTCAAAAACGGACCACCCTAAAGTTACTCAGACTCTCAGAGAAACACCAGGTCGATTTTTACTCAATCAATACTCAGGTACCTGAAGAATCAAAGGCCTGTAGCGGCAAACCTCGAGAATTCTATAAATATTGGCTGGGACACTCTGTACCAAACGACAAGCTAGCGGGCTATTTAGCCGCTAAAGATCTTATTGCTAGCTTTAAAAAAAATAATACTAAAAGCTCAATCATACAACTGCTAGCCATCAGTGGCGGCAGAGACTCATCGGCAAGCTTTGACAGAAACACCGGCCTATTCCAGGCTCTCAAGGAACATCCGGATGTGACGATCAACCAATTAGTACATACTGACTGGAGCACCTCGAACGCTTATATCAAAACTAAAGGGCTGTTAAAAAGATATCCCAAAACTAACATAATTTGGGCGGCAAATGATGCTATAGCATTAGGCGTTTCACAGGCAATAACCGGGCAACCCATTATCACGGCAGGCATCGATTGGTCTAAGAAAGGAATAACAGCTGTGCAAGAAGGAAAACTTCTTAGCACCTACGGGGGACACTTCGCAGAGGGTGGCCTAGCCTTAGTAATGCTCTACGATTACTTTCATGGATTAGACTTCATAAAAGACCCTGGCCTATCCAGTTATACTAGCTTTGCAAAAATTGATTTAACCAACATCGATCACTTTAATACCATCCTCACAGAGCAGAACTGGCAAAGTATTAATTTCCGAAATTTCTCTAAAGCGATAAACCCAAGCTTAGATAAATACGATTTTAGCTGGGAGAATATGTTTAGAAATATTGAATGATTTTGTCTATATCCTCAGTTCGTGGCTTTATAGCAGTCCTGCATATATGCATAAAACTGCAAGAAGTTGATATCGTTAGATTATGCGCTATTATTTTACCCTACGTAACCTTTGAACAAGTCGCACAGGGGGTATGTGGGATTTATTCAAAGGCTCCTTACGAGACGTTCGTAAAAGGTCGCGGGCGATATCAGCCAGTTTTTAATGCCTAACTAACTGATTAGAGCAGCGCACTACTATCAAATACCGCCTTTAGTTAACTTAGTTGGATCCAGTAATTTTTCTAACTCAGCCCTGGGAATATCCGTTTCTTGCTCGGCAACATCTAAGACAGCACGCCCGTCCGCGTAAGCTTTTTTGGCAATCAAAGCCGCTTTTTCATATCCTATAATGGGATTTAAAGCAGTGACTAATATCGGGTTGCGCGAGAGCGCCAATTTAAGTGCCTCTTCATTGACAGTAAAGGTAGCAATCGCTTTGTCGGCCAATAGGACGCTGACATTGCTAATCAACTCTATACTACTCAGTAAATTATGGGCAATTAACGGCAACATAACATTCAACTCAAAGTTACCCGACTGACCTGCAATCGTAATCGCACTGTCGTTACCTATCACCTGTGCAGCAACCATAGCCGCAGCTTCAGGAACAACGGGGTTAACTTTACCTGGCATAATCGAAGAGCCAGGCTGCAATGCCTCAAGAGATATTTCACCCAGGCCCGCTAGCGGGCCTGAATTCATCCAGCGCAAATCGTTGCAAATTTTCATTAGCGATACCGCCACTGTTTTCAACTGCCCCGATAGAGATACCGCAATATCTTGGGTTCCGATGTGGGTAAATAAGTTTTTCGCCGGGGTAAATGGCACATCGGTCAACAAACTGATTTGTTGACAAAACTTCTCGGAAAATTGTGGGTGCGCATTGATTCCAGTCCCGACAGCCGTCCCCCCTTGTGCGAGACTTTGCAGTGCATTTTGAGCGGACTCTAACACTGTAATATTTTGCTCAATCTGACTCGACCAACTCAACAAACTCTGGCTCATTCTCACTGGCATAGCATCCATTAAATGCGTGCGTCCAGTTTTAATATGATGATCAACGTCTTTGGCCTTAGCCTTAATCACCTCTGCTAGATGCTTTAGAGCAGGTAACAATTGTTTTTCAACACCTATCGCCGCACTGATATGAATAGTACTGGGAATAATATCATTACTACTCTGCCCATAATTGACGTGATCATTAGCGCCGATTTTATGATTGCATTTGCCACTGGCTAAAGTCGATAACACTTCATTAGCGTTCATATTAGAGCTAGTACCCGATCCTGTTTGATAAACATCAACCGGGAAATGCCGCATCATATCGGCATCACCTAACAACTCATTGACTGAATCGACAATTGCCGTTGCCATCTCACCAGATATCAATCCAAGCTCTGCATTGGCAGCGGCGGCGGCAGATTTTGCCAACAATAAGGACTCTATAAAAGCTTTCGGCATACGCAGCCCGCTCACCGGAAAATTATTCACTGCTCTCTGCGTTTGGGCTCCATACAAAGCGGCACTTGGCACAGCCAGCTTGCCCATACTGTCTTGTTCGATTCTATTGCTCATTACATTTCCTTAATTACTAATTATTGATCGATTATCCGAGAAAAAAACCAGCTGAGACAACCTCTGAACAAGTCGCACTTTTTCCCTGTACACCAGATATGTGTGACTTGTTCAGAGGATCTTTAGAGGGGGATACCTTAAGTTAGACCGCCCTGAAAAAAATGGCTAACTACTCTTAACTCGTAAAACAATTTATTGAGTTGCTGACTCTGCTCCCGACTAATAGCTATTCTCTGTAAAGACATCAGTGGTTTGGAAATATTATCTAAGCACCATGATCGCCAATGCCCCGGTAATAAATCATCGCTTAACGCGTCCAACAACAGCCGATACTCAGCATGGTAAAGCTGCCAATTTGCCGAGTTACAGCAACAGTCTAAACTCTCTTCCATTGCCAGCCAAAGCGGCAGTAAACCGGGATTATCGTCGTCAAGTGCATAGCGAATTTTATGACGTAATTGATTAATAGCGGGGTCTTGAGCCCTGAATGCAGGGAAGCACTTGCACATAATATCTCGCGTGTATTGATAATGATTTGCAATACGATTATCAGATTAATAAAACTCCCTGTCAATACTCAAACTCATCCGACATCGAATGATATTCAACTTTCAACTCCTAGCTTCGCCTCTCCTAATGCGTGTAACTATTAGGATTTTCCAAGTGAAAAAACAGTGCTTGTTCACAGGAGCGCCGCTGTTTTTTGGTTAATTTCATACCATTACTCCAATAGCCTTTTTTTAATGCTCGCTTAAACTCCATCTGTATTTCAAAGGGTAAGCTAGTCGCTAGTTGTTCAAACATTTCGGCCTCTCATTGTTGCTGATTAGTTAAAACCATACCTCCAGGCTACGCGGCGGCAGTAGCTTTAGCTGCGACTTCCGCTACTTTATCCTCTGCTATGATTGGCAGTGGATTTCTGGAACCAACCGCCTCTTCTATTGAAGAAAAACCATCTTCTTGTAACAGTTTGACCAAACCGCGGTTAATTTCACTGATGTTTTGTGGACCATCAAAAATCATAGTGGTAATCATGTGCAGTAAACTCGCACCTGAAGTGATTTTTTCGTAGGCATCTTTAGCGCTAAAAATACCGCCGACTCCAATAATAGTGATACTACCGCGGGTGCGACGATAAACGTGACGTA
The DNA here is from genome assembly GCA_000416275.1 of Osedax symbiont Rs1. Lineage (GTDB taxonomy): Bacteria > Pseudomonadota > Gammaproteobacteria > Pseudomonadales > Balneatricaceae > Rs1. The sequence goes on along the minus strand of ASZJ01000110.1, from coordinate 10,163 downwards.
TCATATCCGTAGAGATCCGCTGCAGTGGCAAACCACTCATTGCGCCTTTCCCCTTAGGTAGAATCCCTTGATTAGAAGGATATTCTGCTGCGATGTGCTCTTGGTTCACATCAGGTTTAGCGAGGTTGGTCAAAACCACACCATCCATTTTAAATTTCACGCAGCCATCGATAATGATATTTATTTCATCGATATTCAAATCAGCGGCCAGCTTCACATAAATAGGTCGGTCGGTGATAGGTCTGATCTTTTCGTTGATCGCCGCAAGTAGTGCTTCCAGGTTTTCCTTATTGACAAACGGCTCGCCATCTTGAGTGTTCGGACAGCTGATATTAACCGTAAAGTAATCGCCAATATCTTTAAATAAAGTCATGGTTTTTATATAATCCCGAATCGACTCTTGCAGCTCAAATTCAGGGGTGACATTAGATTTAGCGGCATTAATACCGACTCTTAAACGGCCAAAATCAGCATTGGCTAAACGCTTGGATATTTTTTCAGCACCCAAGTTATTTAGACCGTACCAAACAACGATTGATTTAGACTTGACCATTCTGAACAGGCGCTTGCCTGGGTTACCAGGGCAAACTTCACCGGTAAATGACCCTAGCTCTGCCAAACCAAAACCCAGTGAAGGATAAATACTGGTCAGCTCTCCATCTTTATCAAAACCCGCCGACAAACCAATTGGATTGCGATAAGTCACCCCATCAACCGTGGTATTTAAACTGCGATGATTATAATCATAAAGCAGCCCTGTCAGCCCCCTGAGTAGCGCGTTACTACCCAGCACCACGCCAATTTTTTTCATACTGTAGTGGGCATTTTCTGGGTCCATTAAAAAGATAGCAGGACGCATTACTCGGTACATTATTTTGAGCACTAAATTTCTAACCGCTATGATAAAATTCATAACTAACTCCTTTATTGAATGCGAATGATAATGATAATCTATCTCATTATATAATAGAATTTAAATTGTACAACCTCTGGAAAAGCTAAAAGCGGATTATTCTGAGCAATGCTCAAGTAGAAAATGGTTATTAAACATGCACAATCAAGAGAAGCCCTATTGAAAATATTGCAATTCATAGCCAAACCTGAAATGATAATGATAATCATTGACTAACGTGTAAAGGAGGCTAATGTTACAATGAGCAACGATATGCAAGCCCATCTCTCTCAACTCTATGAAGTACATCAAGGTTGGTTAGCTGGTTTTCTAAAAAGGCGGCTCAACTGCTCTCATCAAGCTGCGGACTTAGTGCAAGAAACTTATTTGAAAATAATCATCAATGGCAAAATCCCCCCGGCAGTATATGCTAGGCAGTATTTGAGTAAAATTGCTAAGGGGTTAGTAATTGATCACTATCGACGGTGGAGGATAGAGCAAGCTTATCTAGAAAGTTTGCAACACTTAACTGCAGCGCATCAATGCTCCCCCGAACAGCATTTACAAATTATCGAAACCCTCATTGAAATAGATACCTTATTGCATAATCTATCTGTTAGAGCTCGTGAAGCTTTTCTGTTAAGAAAGCTAGAGGGATTGTCTTATCAGGCAATAGCTAAGCAGATGGACATATCTGTGTCCTCAGTTGAAAAATATGTAGCTAAAGGCCTACAAGTATGTGCGGTCGCTTATTTGGAGCAGACATTATGAGCGCCTCGCGAAAAGCTGATATAGAGCGAATTCAACAGGCAGCTGTTTGGATGGCCCGCCTCTGGTCAGACCAACCAACAGAGCGGGAACAACAAGCTTGTAACGCTTGGCGAAAATCTAATCCGGCCAACGAAAAGGCATGGCAGTGTACCGTCAATGCCCAAGCTAGCTTGGCTAGAGCTCCCGCCAATAGTGGGCATTTAATAGCCCGTAGTCGCGCATTATCACGCCGTAACTTACTGGGATTAGCCGGATTTGCTGCCGGCGGTCTAATATTTTCCAGCGGTTATCTGCTGCGTAAAGACAGCTCTCCAGATAGCTATACAGAGTTGCTAACTCACGTCGAACTGAGCACCGCAACTGGAGAGCTTAAAAAACTGAGCCTCTCGAATAACAACCAGCTAGTGGTTAATACCGCAACAGATATATCGATGCCCGCGACTAATTTATTAGTCCTTAGTATTGGGGAAATTTGGCTAGAGAATAATGGCCGACACCCACTGCAAATAAAAACACCGAGCGGCACAATCACCCATCACGGCGGGCAACTAAGTGTTAGGCACACGGGAACCGATAGCCAAGTAAGCTTATTTAACGGCAAACCGGCCAGTATTATGGGCAGAAAAATGCACAGTGCATTCACCCTTAACCCCACTCAAAAAATAAATTTTACCGCCAGCAAAACCGACTCCTTAACAGCAACGAACCTTAACGAGATTAGCTGGCTAAGCGGTAAGCTAGTGGTGCAAGACATGCCATTGACTGAGTTTGTAGCTGAGCTTAGTCGCTATCGAAAAGGCGTATTACGCATCGCTCCAGAATTATCCCATCTAGCGGTGACCGGTGCTTTTTCACTAAAGAATACCGATCTAATTTTACAGCAATTACAAGCAAGCTTACCTATTAAGGTCAAACAGCTTACTCGGTACTGGGTCAATATCTGCGCTGTTTAAGCGCTTCAAAGTTATCTAAAAAGCCCTGCATCTACCTGTTTATGCGGGGCTGACAGCACAATCCGCCAATCAAAATGGCGATTATTTCCCCTAAAACCACCGAAATCTCACTGCTATCAGCTTTCTAAATCAAGGATCTAGATCAAGACTTTATTACCACCAACAACCAACAACCAAAAAACAATAAATATAATGCAAATTATTATCATTAAGTTTACGGGTTTTTGAATCTCATTCGTTAAACAAGTATAGATCCAAAAAAATCATTCGAAAGAGACCTTGAAAATGAACTCCTCTAGACTTAACACATTGCACAAGGCGTTGTTTTTAGCAGTGCAATTAGGTATCAGTACAGCCTATCCGGCGTAGTGTCTGTAGCACAAGCGGCTGACAACAGCATACAGGCTGAGCAGCGACAATATTCCATCGGCCGAGGCCCTCTGGGGCAAGTGTTAAATAATTTTGCACTGCAGGCAACCATTGACTTATCAATGAACGCCTCGCTCACTTCGGGCAAGCGCAGTGCGGGAGTAACAGGACCCTACAATATCGAGGGGGCGCTCTCATATCTTTTATCTGGGACAGGGTTAGTCGCTAGGCAAACCGCAACAGGTCGCTTTGTGCTGCACTCCATCGCAGTACCGTCAAAACAGCATTCAAACGCGCTCAAACCAGATGAACAGACGATGGTGGTTTATGGTCGAGGTAATAACACCGACGAAGATGGCTACAATGATGTCTACGACAAAAACACCTCGACCATTTATAGGGGCAAAGAGCAAATCGAGCGCTACAAAGGCACCACTCCCTCTGACTTGTTAAAGGGAATGGCGGGGGTCTTTAGTGGTGATTCACACAACAGCGGCGCGCTGGATATCAATATTCGCGGTATCCAAGGCTCGGGGCGAGTACCTGTCATTATCGATGGTACCGAGCAAGCCATTACTGTGTACCGCGGTTACAACGGCGCCTCTAACCGTAATTATATCGACCCAAATTTGATCAGTAGTATTCAAGTCTTTAAAGGCGGAACCAACCAGCGCGATGTACACAGCGGCATCGGGGGTGCCATGGTGATTAACACGTTAGTGCCGGATGATGTGATTGCTGAGGGGGAAGATTTTGGTATCGAAATAAGACTTGAAGGCAGTAGTAATTCCGTAGCTGAGCAAATTCCTCGCCTGCACACAGGCGAGCGAGCAGCAGATGTCGATGGTTTCCCAAAAGAAAAAGGAGCTGGGATAAAACCCTTATAACGACCAAACGCTCAGGCTTGCAGAAATAAACTCTAAATCCGCCAATGACAACAATCCGCTGTCGGGGAATGATTACTATTATCGTATTGCCGGGGCTAAAAAAACCGATGATTTTGATTTTCTCGCAGCTTATGCCTACCGGGTACGCGGCAACTACTTTTCAGGCAAAAACAATGCCGACTACTATACCATCGCCACTGAAGAATCTGATAAAGATCAAGATTATATTCGCTCTTTAGCCTTGTACTAGCAGCCAGGCAAGGAAGTAACTAATACATCCAGCATGATGGAATCACTGTTATTAAAAACTATTTGGCGGGTGGATAGCGAGCAACGATAGAGTCTAAACTACCGTCAATCTAACACTGTCTATGGTGAGATAATGCCATCCAGAATCGATACCCAAGCTGATCGCGGTTATATTCAATGGCCATTAAGTGAAGTAACCAGCAAAGCATATAGCCTCAATTATACCTACAAACCTAGTGACACCCCATGGCTCGATTTACATGCCAACCTCTGGCGCACCGATACGCAAAGCGATACTCAGACCTCAGCAGGATTCCCCAACCAATTGAGGATAAAGGACGGAAGTCCGCTAGATGGCATCTTAGTTAATGGATCTAAAACTCTGTCTAAAAATATCCGAAATGGCCTATCTCTCTCTAATAAAATAGAGCTAACCCCAACACTAGACTTAACAGTGGGCGGTAATTTCCAGTATGAAAAGTTGTCATCTGGGGACGATTACGATCCTAAGCTTACCCGCTCTTTCCCCAGAGCGGGGCGGCGTGAAGAATGGGACAGTAACTTTAACTTCGCCTGGAAAAGCAGCGATAAATTATCGATAAATGCCGGCATGACCTATTCATCCTACTGGGCATATGATGATTTTTTAGGAGATCATCCCAATAAATTCAACTCTTACGTCACTACAGGGTACAAAAACTTTAAATACTCAACATTCGTTCCCTATACAGAGGCAGAGCGGGAAGCTAAGCGAATGCTCCAGGTTACAGGAATCACTGCTGCATTTAATGCAGGCTCTATAGACGAAGCCACTAGGGATTACCTGATCGGAAACATTAAAATTGACCATGGGATTAGTGAGAGAAAAAAGATAAACGATGAGCATGCTGTCTGGATGGCTGATGCAGAGGGTAATTTTGATAGGGCCAACCACCCTTGCTTAAATGGTGCATTAGATAGCATTGAAAATGTGACGGCCTGCGGCGGTGAAAAAATTCAGAAAACTTTCTCTTCGACAGCAAAAAAACAGACTGACCATGGCTGGGTACCGCATTTTAATCTCAGTTATGAGTTAACCGATAACAGCCGCACTTATATCAAATACAGCGAAGCTTTACGCTATCCCAGTATCTTTGAAAGCACCATCGGCTTTTCCGCCTCTACAAGCTACTATGCTATTAACCCCGAGCATTCTTATAATTGGGAATTAGGCTATGTCCAAGACTTAACCCCTTGGCTAACAGAGGCTATCTACGCTGATTTTAAGTTTAGTTTCTACCACAACCTAACCAAAAATGTGATTGATCGAAATAAGGATTTGATGTTCAGTAATGTCGATAAGCAGAAAATCAAAGGACTTGAGTTAAATTTTCGCTATGACAATGGTCAATACTTCGGCGATGTAGGGGTTAACTATGTATTACAAAATGAAATATGCGACGAAAGCTCAGCGGCATTAATCACTTATGGCTCGCCAGTACGTGCACTTGCCAACCCTATCCCAACCTGTTTTGAGTATGGTTTCCCCCTAAGCTATCAGTTGACACAAGCCACTCCCAAATTATCTGCCAATTTATCATTGGGCGGACGCTTTCTTAATCGCCGCTTAGAACTGGGCAGTCGTGTCACTTACTATGAAGGTTATAAAAATTCTGACTTAGATTCCTATTTAGCTGACAGCACTCCCAGACTCAAGAGAACCGGAGATACGTCAAATATCCCTGGCTACCCCTATGCAATGAACACCCCTTTTAGCTGGGATGACACCCTCATTGTTGACGCTTACGCTCGCTTTAAAGTGAATTCAGATGTCAATATTGAGCTCTCTGCGACTAATTTAACCGATCAATACTATGCAGACCCTGCCACTAGATCAGCGATGGCGGCACCGGGACGCACTGTAAAACTAAGTTTAACCGGGCGTTTTTAAAATAAATGCCTAGGAGCCTGTCGGGCTAAACACTAATCTAGTTTTTTCAACGATTAGCCGAACCCGACAGGCTCCAAGTTAAAAGTACCAAAATATTTTTGGTACTTTTTCAGCCTTATTTCCAATATTGGAAATAATCAATTACCTTTAGGAGTTAAATATGAAAAAGCTACAGATAATCAGTGCTATCGCTTTAACTATTGCCTTTGCAGGTCTTTCGCAAGCAGCTGTTGTCGGCAGTTCTTCGACTAGTTTTGTTACAGTAGGTGAATCAAATGTTAACCACCCGCCGCACACACCTGGATTAGCAGGTATTGAAATACCAGCGACACTAGGTTTAGGCATTGTCGACTTTGCAGGTTTAACTCAATACGGCACTATCGATAGCAATGGTATTTATACTTTAAGCTTCCCTTATACAGGCGCACCCAAAAGCCACCAAGACCTAGGTGTATTTAACTTCGCCCAAGTCGGAACCGCCGATGTCTGGTTTGGAGAATGGTCACCATCAGGAACCGTTAATGACACTCAACGCTCTGTCTATTATGTTGGATCTAATGCAGATACCGCAGTGCCGAATTCAGGGGTCGCTAAATACAGCGTAACTGCCACTAACAATTACTATCTTAGTGGCAATGATCTGTTAACTGGGACTTTAACGGCTGATTTCGGCGCTGCTCAATTAACTGGATCTATGACTAATAGCTTGTACGGTATCAACATTGGTACTACGACTATTAATTCTGATGCCTCTGTCACAGGTGCAGGTACCGCGACTGCAACAATGCTAGGCTTCATTCCCCTTGCATCAGGCGGTAATGTGTCTGCGCAATTTTACAACGGCCAAGTTGATCTAGCAGGTATGGTTGACTTTAACGGTAAGTTACTCGATACCGCCTTTGGTGGCACTAGAGACTAGTCGAGTGTAGCAACTACAGCTGAGTGCTATGGATAGCGCTCAGCTTTTAATAACCTGAGAAAAAGAGTCCGCCGGTGTATTATTTTTATATCAACCGCTATTATCAGTACTTATGCACAGCTCTAATCGCTATTTCTTTTAGCCCAGTGCTGCAAGCTGCCGATCTTGATACTCAGTTGCGTATCAATCAAAATATTGAACGACAAAGTAATCGTCAAATACAGCAGTTACTTAAAGACGAAGATTACCAACAACAGCATCCAAAGTTAGTTATTGCTGGCAAGCCTTATGCTGTGAAACATAATGCCAGTGATTTAGGCCGCGCACTCTACACTTCTGTCAAAGATAAAAATTGGAGTGCGGTGCAGTATTTTTTAGACCAGTATCAAAGCTTAAACAATCCTGATCCTATGTTGCTGGCCTATGCGAAAGGCGCGTTGGCAAGAATCAAAGGCGCAATGCAAGAGTCTATTAAACAGTATCGACATCTATTAACGCTTAATCCAAATTTTTTACCTGGCTAGCTAGAGCTGGCAAGAGTCTTGTTTGAAGATCATCAAGATAAAGAGGCGAGGGGTATTTTTACTGAAATTGCCGAATATTTAGACACTGATGACACGCAACACGCGGGGGTAAACCGCAGTGTGCAAAGTTTTAGCAAAGCATTGGAGCAACGCAGTGACTGGTCGCTATTTTTTGCGATTGGCAGTGTCTGGAAAGACAACCTCAACCAATCCTCAGAAAATCAATCTTGTCTATTAACCTATCGGGGACAGTGCGTTTACCAGCGCAGCATTCCCAAGGCTATCTCCACCCGTGGCTTAGATTACGAATTCACCGCTAGCAAAGCGCTACCTATTGCTAGACATCATGCCCTGTATAGCCAATCAATGTTATACGGTAAAAAGTACGATGATCATCCGGGTTACGACCAGAGCACATTCAACACCCAACTAGGTTATCGCTTTCAAAATTTCACTGATCAGCTACGGTTGGCCCCCTCATTTGAATATTCAACCTACGCCGACAAATCTCTGTTTAGCGCCTGGGGACTCCACGGCGATTGGACGCATAAAATATCTAATCAGCGCATGTTTAAAGTGAGTGCGGACTACAAAGAATTACGCTACAAAAAGAGCCATTTTCAACGTTACGACGGCCCCTCTTATTCGACCAACATCACCGCTTGGCAAGGGCTGAATAATAACTGGGTGGTATTTGCCGGTGCGGATTGGCTGAACCGGCTAGCGCAAGATCGACCTTACGCCTATCGTCAAATAGGGATTAGATTGGGGGTATCGAAAACCTTCAACAATACCGTTAGCGCGACCTTATCTAGCTCAGTACGCCAACAGACCTACCATAAATTCAGTAACATCTTGGGCGAGCGACGCAAAGACAGAGAGAAAAATCTGACCCTAAGTCTAAAGAGTTCACGTTGGTCACTGTTCGGTTTCAAACCCCATTTAACCCTTAAACATACGGACGTCAGCAGCAACGTTGACTGGCTATACAGTCGACGCAGCAATGAAATTAGTCTCAAATTAGAGAGGAGTTTTTAGCAATGATCAGCCACATAACAGTGCTACTAATCACCTTAAGCCTGCTATTTAGTAGCTCTTTTGTGCACAGTGCCGGCAACTGGCAACACCACCAAGATCAGGCGATGTCGCTGTACAAAAAAGGTCATTACACAAAGGCTGAACAAAAAATTAAACGGGCGCTCAGCATCGCTAGCAAGGCGGATAATGGTGCCAAATTTAAAGCTAGCAGCCTGAATTTACTGGCCTTTATCGAAAATGCGCAAGGCAAGTCAGCTCTAGCTGTAAAATCAATCCAGCAGGCGATCACCTTAACTAAAAAGTTGTACGGTAAACGCCACCCGCAAGTGGCGATACTGCTATACAATAAAGGCAGCTTTTTAGAGCAGCTAAACAGAGATAAATCGGCATTTAGCGCCTACAGCGAAGCGTGGAAAATACAGCGCACTAGTAAAACAGCCGCGCGTAGCGATACCCTAAAAACGTTGAATGCCTGGCTGCGTTTAAGTAATAAAAAACGACAGTACGCAAACAGCTTACAACAGGCGAGCCCTTTCCTAAAAACCATGCAGCGGGCTAACACTCAGCATTTTAGCGAGGGCTTGCGTCAGCTTAGCTACGCGTTGGCAGAGGCCAACATCCAGCAGAAGCAGCCGCTAATCGCCCAGCAGATCTTAAACAAACAGCTGGCGACGCAGCGCCGACAACTAAAAGCCAGCGACCCTCGCATTGCCGATACCCTAGAGCGACTCGCCAATAGCTTGGCCCTGGCTGATCAGACCAAAAAAGCGCTCTCGTTCAGAGAGCAAGCACAGAAAATTCGCGCTAGTTCCGGCACCACAACGCTGGCAAATGCGATGTACTTGAATGAACTAGCCCTGGATAGCCAAGCGCAAAAGCACTACCAAAAAGCCACTAAACACTACCAAAAAGCGCTGCTGACGCTCGCTGAGTTACACCGAGACAAAGGAATAGAGCAGGCGCTAATTCTAGCCAACTTTGGCAGCTTACATGAGGCACAAGGCGCTGACCAGCAGGCGCTTAAACTCTATCAGCAATCGATGACATTACATGACACAATAAAATCTAAGCCATTACAAGCAGCTTTTACAGCGACTCGGGCAGGCTCTATTTTCTACAAACGGGGTAAATTCAAGCGCACCGAAGTCTGGTTTTTACAGGCGCTAAGCTTAGTAGAAGAGGCCGAAAAATCAGCGGGCCCGCAAGAGTTTCATAAAGTGACCCTAGAGAATTTAGTCACACTCTACTCCGCTTGGCGAAAAAACAACAAGAGAATTAAGTATAAGAAGCAGTTAAAGGCTCTGAAAAAGTAACACCTGTATCCGTGGCTTAAGAATGAATGCAGAGCGTAATATCTCACGGCACAATTGCAGAATATTTTACGCTCATAGATCCGGTGCTATTTTTCTAAACATTGGGAAATTAATTACTTGCGCTATTTTCTGTAGAGAATTTCAAAGCTGTTCACGCTACTTTTCTTAGCTCAAGTACCCAGGGACTGAATATACTAACAACGCCATCACGACGTTGTTTTATCACTTAAATGTATTACCTGAATCAGTGACTTCACTGCACTACATGTAACTTCTCAATAACTCGGGGCAGAACGTCAATATAAATCATTTTCTCTT
>ASZJ01000109.1 GCA_000416275.1 Osedax symbiont Rs1 | reverse complement strand
CGTGTTATTGAGAAGTTACCACTACATAGCATAAGCTATTGATTCTACAGCGGTTATAAAAATAGCCGCTGAACCTATGGGTGCAGCTAAGATTTTTCAATTCCTCTGTAAAACCAATATCTTACACTCTGTATTCACTTTGAAGTCACGGATTCAGGTATTAAGCACGCAATTTAAAACGGCCGATCAATACTTCTAATTGTTGTGCCTGATTATTTAAGTTTTCCACTCGGCGCGAGGTTAATTTATTGATATCTAAAACATCGGTTGCAGAACCGTTCACCAAATTTACGTCTTGCACTATTCTATTGGTGCTGGCTAATTGATCTTCCGTCACTTTAGCGATAGAGCTAATCATATTGTTTAGCTCGTCGGCACTTTGCACGATAGATTTTAGTGAATCCCCGGCTTTCTCGGTAAAGTCTACTGTTTCATTGACCAGCGCTGAACTGCGATTAATACTGACAATTATTTCTTTCGTTTCCTGCTGAATCGCACCGATTGAATTGGCGACTTCTTTGGTTGCACCACTAGTGCGACTGGCTAACTGTCGAACCTCATCAGCGACTACCGCAAAACCACGCCCCTGATCACCAGCTCTTGCCGCTTCAATAGCGGCGTTCAATGCCAGTAAATTGGTTTGCTCTGCAATACCATCTATCACTTGAATAACCGCTCCAATTTCATCACTGCGCCTGCCTAAGTTTTCAATGGTTTTGGCGATATCACCGACCATTATTGACACTTGATTAATACTGGTGACACTGCTATCTACAATTGATCCGCCCTCAGCGGCGAGCGATCCCGATGATTCTGCATTAATGGAAGCTTGGGCACTTTGCTCTGCAATTTCCGACACTGACTGTGACATTTTTTCTGCGGCTTCCGCCATGGTAGTGGTCTTTAACACTTGCTCATTACAGCTTATCTGGGCTTCCTGACTTGCTGATAATATTTCAGAGGATGAGTGGTGCACATTGTTGGCTACCACATGAATTTCCTGCAACAGTGCATTTAAAGAGATCAGCATATTGTTCATCATTTGTCCCAATATGCCAATCTCATCGGTACTGGCATCCTCGATTGGCGCAACTGATAAATTACCATCATTGATGTTACTGGCGACCGCTAACACTTTAGACAGACGACCATTGATTGACTTAGCTAATATATGCGAGAGCACTGTGCCAAAAATTAGTGCGATCAAAGTAGCGATTATCAACAGTATTTTCATGCTATCTAACAGCTCTGAGTTTTTTCTAATCGCCTTGGTAGCATCGGCTTTCTCCTCGTTGGCTGAGGCATCCAAAACACCTTCAACTACATCAAAAATACTGTGCTCCATATCATCTACTGAACGAAGTGCGGTCGCTCTTCCCGTCGGATCAAATTTATCAAAAATAAGATAAGACTCAGATTTAATAAGGCTATATAGCTCAAATATTTTGTTTAAATCAGCCACTTCATTTGGTTTTCTCTCTAGTGGTTTCAATTGATTTAAATATGTTGCAAAGGACTGTGCATCTTTATCAAAGGCGGCCTTTTTCGATAAGTCTCCAGCGGTATAACTGGCTACTGAGGCCAGCATGTCACCCGCTTCATCAATCAACTCTAGATACAGGCGCACTCCCGGCAAATCATCATTCAATGATTTTTGTAAATCTGTAGATGACAGAGCGTCGCTGTACTTCTGTTCTTTTAGCTTATCGAGTAGCGCCTCCAATTCAACACCGATCCCCGCCTCGAGTTTTTTGATCAGGGCAAATGCCCATTTTTCAGTATCTGGATTGTAGCGAGAAAACACTTCATCTCGGCTGCGTTTTACATAGCCATCTACCAGCGATTTTATGTTGGCCATTTTGTCACGATCTTTTTGTGAGACTGACTCTAATGGCTTAAGTTGTGAGTAATAATTATTGAATTCTTTGTAGTTCTCTTCAAAATTTTCAATTTCATCGGTTTCACCGGTCATGTATTCCAAGACATTGGACTGCATATCCCCCACTTCATCAAGCACATGTAGATACAATATGACGCCGGGCAAATCATCTGACCCGATTTCGTCAGATATTGTACTAATTTGATCGATTCTAAAAAGCGTGAAAATTGAAATACATAGCATTAATAGAATGATCACTCCAAAGCCACCGTATAATTTCTCTGAAATTGTAATATTCATTATTTTTCCCTATATTATCCAATGATCTTTACGCAATATCCGACATAATTTTTAGTAAAAAACACAGTAAAAACCTCCGCGAATATCCTTATGAATAGTCGGGTTTGTGTTGCAAATTTTTAAGCGAAGTCTGTCAATTGCTGTATAAGCATAGTAGAGGAAATGAAAACACCAATAAAAAATTTACTTGATGTATGGATAGGGATAGGATTTTATTGGTGTAGCTTGAAAAACCGGAGCAGCTTAGTTAGGGAACCTCTAAACAAGTAACACACGCCCCGGCGCGCAGATAAATGGGTGATTAAGTCAACGCCTTCAGCATACTAGCTAATTAGGCGAAAGCCGTTAACGCAGAGCACTATCCCCTCTGCAACTTGCTAAAAAATCTTCCTGATTGACCATCATACTCCGCTCAACTTGGCGACTATTTGACAAAGTATTTAATTTCAACAAGCTAAGAAGTTGTAATATGTTTCTATGATTT
>ASZJ01000108.1 GCA_000416275.1 Osedax symbiont Rs1 | reverse complement strand
TTTGTTAAATTTTTTACTTTAGGTCCAGTCTGTGAAGACCCAGTGCTAATCAGCTAGTGTTTTGTTTTCCTCTGTGCAGCGCAGCGCCTCTGTGCCCTCTGTGGTGAAAAAATCTTTAAAGGATTGGTTTTACCACAGAGGGCACAGAGAAGAGATTAAAAGCATCTTTTGCTATGGCGGAGACCCAGGGCTAATCAGGAAAATCTTTAAGGTTTAATCCGTTGTGCTGTTAATAGCCGCGCTACTCCAGCGGTCATTCACCAGTCGCATAATTGCATTTGGATTGGCATTTTGCAGCTCTATTGGCAGTAGCGCATCCGGTGTATTTTGATAGCACAGCGCTCGAGTAAAGCGCTCTATTGCCCGAGTGCCGACAGAGGTACTTTGGCTGGCAGTGCTACTAGGGTAGGGTCCGCCGTGAGACATCGCCGAACTTAGTTCAACCCCAGTGCCGTAACCATCAAACAAGATCCTGCCGATGCGCTGTTGCAATATCGGCAATAGTTGCGCCGCTAACTCTCGATCCTCTGTGTCGGCAAATAGCGCAGCTGTCAAATGACCGCCGAGGCTTTCAGCGACAGCCAATAGCTGAGCGCTATCTTCACAGCAAACCACCAAGGTGGCCGGGCCAAAGACTTCCTCTTCCAACTTACCCTGCTGTAAATAATCTTTAGCGTCGACCCGTAACAGAGCTACTTGTGCCTGGCTTTGATCGGCATTAGCCGACTCTCCACAGGCGATCACTGTTAGGCTAGGCATTGCTTTACGCTGCTCACAGAGCTGTTGATAACTATGGCAAATACCTGCAGTTAGCATAGTGGCCGCCGGTAGAGTTGGGGTTTTTTCTGCCAGCGAGGAAAGCAATCTGTCCAGCGCTTGGCCTTTAACCGCAATTAAAATCCCCGGACTGGTACAAAATTGGCCGACTCCCATCATCAGCGCCGCGATAAAGGATGCCGCTATTTGCTCAGCTTGCTGCTCGAGTGCTTGTGGCAGCAAAAATACCGGGTTAGTTGAACCTAATTCACCGTAGAAAGGAATCGGTTCAGCGCGACTTACCGCCAGATTGTACAGGGCGCGGCCGCCGCTGATCGAACCGGTAAAGCCGACAGCTTTGATGCTCGGGTCAGTCACTAACGCCGTACCCACCGTGCGACCATCGTCGTGCAACATCGCAAAAATGCCGGTCGGGAGAGCACATTCATTGAGCGCCGCTAAAATCGCACCAGCCACTAGTTCAGAAGTACCCGGATGGGCACTATGCGCTTTGACTATAACCGGACAACCCGCCGCTAGCGCCGATGCTGTATCGCCACCAGCCACAGAGAATGCCAGCGGAAAGTTACTGGCCGCAAACACCACCACGGGGCCAAGTGGCACTTGAGTCAGACGGATATCAGGTTTGGGCAACGGTTGACGATCGGGCTGTGCCAGATCGATCACCGGTCGCTTCCAATCACCTTTATCGAGTAGCTGGGCAAACATATTTAACTGGCCGATGGTTCTACCCAACTCGCCGTTGATCCGCATTTCTGGCAGCGCGGTCTCCCAAGTGGCCCACTCTACTATTTGACTGCGGATTTTTTCCAGTTCAACTCCAATAGTGCGCAGAAAATTTGCTTTTTTCTGATCACTCAATTGGCTGTAGCTTTGAAAGGCCTTGGCCGCCTCAATGGCCGCTAGCGCCACTTGGTCGCTGTCGGCGCTGCGAAAAACCGCGGTAGATTTTGCTGCGCTACACGGATTGACTGCATTAAAGCTTGCCCCTGCGCCCAAAAGCCACTCACCTTTGATTAGAATTTTTCCCGAGATGCTCATATGCTGTTTCCTTTACTGGATAGAGACCTCTGCATAACGACTGCGCTCGCAACGTTATGCAGAGGTCTCGGATAATGATTGCGCTTATTGTAAGCAGTATTGAGGGTCACGACAAAAGAGTTCTTTTCAATCTGCAGTTGAGTGTTTACTCATGTATAATTAATTCTTTAGCTCTTGGATCGAGATATGCCACTTCCCTCATTAAATAGCCTGCGCACATTCGAGAGCGCCGCTCGACTGCAGAGCTTTTCTCTGGCCGCGGCGGAATTATTTGTCTCCCCCTCGGCCGTTAGTCACCAAATTAGGCAGTTGGAGCAGCGCCTCTGTGTGGCACTGTTTGTGCGTTTAGATCGCCAGGTTATTTTGAGCCCCGCCGGACAGCGCTACTATCCACAGGTAAAATTAGGTATCGATACCTTACTAAAGGCTAGTCGGGAGCTGACAGAGCAAGCTTGCACTGTGCAGGAAATAAAAATGTCGGTCGTGCCGTTTTTTGCCACCCGCTGGCTACTGCCAAAGCTGGCCAGTTTTAGAAAATCACAACCCAACTGGCAATTAAAAATTCAGACCAGCACTAGCGCCTCTGACTTTAATCGGGAGAGCTTTGATTTAGTAATTCGTCGGGGCGTCGGCCCCTGGCAGGGAATGACCGCTAAGCGACTGTGCGACGAGCGCCTAGCGGCAGTCTGTCAGCCGAAAATGTACCGAAAGATCACCAAGGTGACTGACCTGTTAGCGCAGCCATTACTGTTTAATGCCAACGTCATGAGTGAGTGGCAAGAGTGGTTCGAATCCCAGCAACTGAGCTTCAATGATCCGGTAGTCTCTTTTGATTTTCAGAATACTTCTCAGATTCTCGATGCTTGTATCGCAGGCACCGGCATTGCGCTGATCGATCCAATCATGATCAAAGACGAGTTGGCACAGGGCAAATTACGGCAGATTTTTAGCGGTGCAGTGCCTAGCCTGCGCGGCTATTTTATAGCCTACCCAAAGCAATTTGAACAACAGCAAAAGATCCAAGTATTTGAACAGTGGATATTTGAACAATTGGCGATCGATCCTCTCATGGCAGACCGACTCAACTAAACACTATGCTTTCAATCCTCGAAATGCCCGGCACCGGCAAAGCCGCCACCTTGATAACGCACCGCCGGATCATTGGCATCACTGGCGCGCGGCTGCAAATAAGCTGCTGTTTTAAAAACATCTGAACTGTCTTTAGGCTGCCATCCCAAGAAGTTTACTTTGCTGTTATCCCACCAGCGCTCGCTGTTCGCCGATACGCCGTAAATAACCGGACAACCTAAACGATCACATTCAAAGACTCGTTTAATCAGCGAGACAAAATCGTCAGCACTCAGCCAAGTTGCCAACATCCGTCGATCTAATGGCTTATCGAAACATGAGCCGATTCGCACTCTGGCTGTTTCTATAGCAAACTTATCGTAATAGAGGCTGGCTAACATTTCACCGTAACACTTTGATACACCGTACAAGCTATCTGGGCGCATCGTCGAGTCGGCATCGAGCATATCCTCGCGCTGATGAAAGCCAATGGTATGATTCGAGCTGGCAAACAAAATTCTGCGCACCCCATGTTTGCGCGCCGCTTCATATAAGTTATAGGTGCCGATAATGTTCGCATTAAGTATGTTGTCGAAACTATTTTCTGTCGAGACTCCGCCCAAGTGGATGATGCCGTCACAACCTTCTACTAAGCGCATCACCGCCTCTGCATCAGCGAGATCACAGCATTGGATTTCCTCTGCGGCATTTTGCGGCTCAAGCTCGGCATTATCAGAGAGACGTAACACCTCTACCCAGCCCTTCAACTTCACTCTGACTACTTTTCCTAAATTACCGGCAGCACCGGTGATCAATACTCTTTTCATTTCAATTTCAACTCCAAAATACCATAAACGCTACCACCAGCCAAAGCACGCAGCTGGTCAACATCGAATTAAATATCACGCCAACAACAGCGCAACACAGCGAGCATTTCCTATCTTTTATGCATCCAGTTATACGTCCAGCAAGTTCGGCAAAAATAACGACATTGAAGGCACAAAAGTGATCAACATCAAGGTCAGTAATATCGCCAGATAAAACGGCCAAATAGTACGGACCGCACGCTGAATTGGCACGTTGCCAATCGCACAACCGACAAACAGACAAGAGCCAACCGGTGGGGTACACAACCCTAAGCCTAAGTTCATCATTAACATCACACCAAACTGAATGGGGTCCATGCCTAAGCCCACCGCCACTGGCAAAAATATCGGAGTGCAGATCAAAATCAGTGCTCCCATATCCATAATCATGCCTAAAACCAGCAACATTAAGTTCATCATCAGCAAGATAATGATCGGGTTATCTGAGATCATGTAGAGCAGTTTAGTCAGTTCAGAAGGGACGTCGTACAGCACTAGCATATAGCCGAAGGCCGAGGCGCAACCAACCAAAATCATCACCATGCCGGTGGTTCGGACCGCATTTTTAACGGCGACCATAAAGCTCGCCAACGAGAGCGAACGGTACACAAAAACACCGACTACTATTGCATAGATACAGCCAATAGCCCCTGACTCGGTCACCGTAAACACCCCTGAAAGTGCTCCACCTACGATAATTACCGCGGTAAAGAGGCCCGGGAAAGCGGTGATAGCTGCGTACAAAACTACGCTCCAACCGGGAAATTTTTCGGTCGGATAATTATTGCGAATCGCCACCCATCTAGCGGCAGCCCCCAGACACAAGCACATCAATATTCCGGGAATAAGTCCCGCCATAAACAAACTGGAAACCGAAATTCCGCCACCCGCTGCCACCACAAATAAAATCATATTGTGGCTCGGGGGAATCATAATACCTGCTACCGATGAAGTAACTGTGACATTTACCGCGTATTCGGCGCTGTAACCTTTTTCTTTCATCACCGGTATTAATAGCGAGCCTAGAGCCGATACATCGGCGACTGCTGATCCGGAGATGCCGCCAAATAACATACTGGAAAAAACATTGACCTGGCCTAGCCCACCCTTGGCCCAACCTACTGCTGATGAGGCTAAACTGACTAATCGGGAAGCGATGCCACCGTGCAGCATTAACTCACCGGCAAAGATAAAAAACGGAATCGCCAGCAGTGAAAAAACCGACACTCCGGAGACGATCCGCTGAAAGCCAATCAACAGCGGCAAGCCTTCATAGACAAACGAAGAGAGTGCAGCGATACCTAACGCGTAGGCTACTGGCATGCCAATAATTAATAATAAGGCAAAGCAGCCCAATAGAATAAACAAGCCCATACAACTATTCCTCAGCCTTATTTTTGAGATCAAAGACATCGGAATTCAATGCTGGATCTACATGTGAAAAAAGTGAAATGGCACCACCGAGCAAGCTAGCCGCAGAAAAAAGCGCGACTAAAGCACCGCTAATCAGTACCGGGATATAACGTATGCCCTCGGGGATAGCTAACAAGGGGATTTCTTTGTACCAGGAAAATTGCATTAACTCACTCGACTTGATGGCCATAAGAAAGCCAAACATCAGCAAAATAAAATCACAGAGCATTCTCAACACTAGCTGGCTTTTAGCACCACAGAGCATTGGTATAATATCTACTGCCAGATGAGTCCGCTCACGCACTCCGGTTGCAGAGGACATAAACGAAATAGTAATCATCATTAATAGCGCTAATTGCTCGACCCAAGTCGGCGTATCATTGAGCACATAGCGACCGTAAACTAGCCAGCCAAAGGTGGCAACTAGCACGATCATAGACAGCGCCGACAACCCGGTACAAATTGCCGCCAGGGCATCCAGAAATCGATCTAAATAAGGGTGTAAACTAATTTTTCGATCCATAGCTAACTCATTTTATTATCATTATATGCAGCTCAAAGCTGAAAATTAACACAGTGGGACCCCAGCATATCTACTGCACTGGTGACGTAATACTGAGCTCTCACAGTAACTACTTCCAAATATAGATAGCAATCGGCCAGGCCTATTAGCGGCTTCTAAGGTTGTTTGTTAAAAATATCCCACCCTTTGCAAGATGGCATAAACACAGCGATTAATCGACGGCTTGAATGGCGGCGATAAGCTCTTTCAGTGCTGGATTTTTCTTCACTGCCATGGCATAGACAGGAGCCATTGCTGCTTGAAATTCAGACTTATCTTTAATTTCATTATACTTAACTCCCGCTTTTAGCACTTTCGCTTTTGATTGCGCTGAGCGCTCAGCCCATAACACCCGCTGCAACTTTGCCGACTCTACCGCCGCTTCCTTGACGCTCTTTTTATCCTCGCTGGACAAGGCATCCCAAGCGCGGATACTGACACACAGACACTCAGGCAAAATCAAGTGCTGAGTCCCCGAGTAATTGCCGGCTACGTCATAGTGGTTGGTTGACTCGTATGAAGGCCAGTTGTTTTCAGCCCCATCGACCACCCCAGTTTTCAGCGACTGATAAACTTCGGAAAACGCCATCGGTGTGGCATTGCCACCTAGCGCCTCGACCATCCCTACGAATAGCTCATTATTCATGACCCTGAATTTCAGACCTTTGACATCGGCCGGGGTTTTAATCACTACGCCACTGTTGTTATAGAATGAGCGGGCCCCAGAATCGTACCAAGATAGCGCGATAATACCTGCTTTCGCCATCGCAGCACTTAACTTCTCACCCACAGCACCATCCATTACTCGGTGCATGTGGTCCATATCCTTAAAGATAAACGGCAGAGAGACCACGTTCACTTCGGGAACAGCAATACCCAGCGGCCCTAAATTAAATTCAGCAAAATCCACACCACCTAACTGCATTTGCGAAATAGCATCGGACTGACTACCTAATACACCGCCGTGATAAACTTTGCCCCCGACACGACCATCGGTTTTTTTAGCGGCCAATTCAATAAATTTTTCCATGCCGATAGAGACCGGGTAATCTTTAACGTGGATATTCCAACCTTTCCAGTCCCCAGCTGAAGCTTGGGCGCTCACTAATGCAACGCTAGCAGCAAGAACTGCGGTTGCAACAACTTTCTTCGATAGTGCTTTTATCATTTTTATCTCTCCTCGAGTTGCTTTGTGTTATCCGACTACGTAAAGTAGTGAACGGAAGACAAATAGGATTACACATCATATGTCATATGGTCAATACCTAAGTCATATTATCTCAATTATTTTATTTTGTTGAATACAGACAATTTCGGAACCAATAAATGAGCTACAAGAGCAACAAAAAGCCTAGAGAAAACCTCACCCAAAAGGTTATCGGCCTACTAAAATATCAAATAGAATCAGGCAGTTTAAAAGTCGGCGACAAACTCCCCACCGAACAACAGCTAATCCCTCAGTATGGCGTTAGCCGGACAGTCATACGCGAGGCCATTGCCAGCCTCAAAGCCGCGGGGCTACTAGAGTCTAAACACGGCGTCGGTGTCTTTGTCACCCAGCCACAAAGAAGCACTCAAAAACTAAACTTACTCCTGCAAAATTCGCATACAATCTCCGACACTATCGAAGCGCTAGAGCTGCGAGCGGCCGTAGAAGTAGAAGCGGCGGGCTTGGCAGCGACTCGCTGTTCACCCGCGCAAGAGGCGGAGATATTCGATTGCTACTACGCCTTCAAGGACAAAAAGGATACTCAACAACACACTGAGGAAGAAGATTTCAAGTTCCATGTCGCGATTGCCAAAGCCACCAATAATCAACACTTTGTCGACTTCCTCACTCTATTGGGCAGCAAGGTAATCCCCAGGGCGCGACTACTAGACGAAGTCGGCATTGAACCGACCACCGACATTGACCTACGACTCGATGACGAGCACAAGGAAATAGTTGAGGCGATTGCCGAAAGAGACCCAGAACGGGCACGAAAAGCTATGAAAACTCACCTCAGCGGAGGCGCAAAACGCTACAAAGCACTGGCAAGATTGATCCAGAGAAAGAAAATGACCGCCAAATAAAACAAGTCATCATATGACATTTGACATTTTTCTGGATACATAATATAACTATAGCATTATTGGTATTAACACTTTAATTCACCTCTATTGTTATGGAACATTGCATGCATTATTTAGAACTTAAGCAAAAAATCAGCTCGGGGCTTTTGTCTTTCCCGGTCACCCACTTTGACAAGAGCACTTTTAATTTTGACAAAAAAGCCTATCAAGACCACATCTCTTGGCAGACACAGTACGATGCCGCCGGTTTATTTGCCGCGGGCGGCACCGGCGAACTATTTTCGTTAACGCCTCGAGAAATCCCTGAAATAGTCGCGGCTGCCAAAGAAGTCGCCGGAGAAATCCCGATTCTCTCCGGGTGCGGCTACGGCACTAGAATGGCTATCGAGATCGCCAAAGCGACTGAAGCCAAAGGAGCCGACGGCCTGCTATTACTACCTCACTATTTGATTGGCGCCACCCAAGAGGGACTGTTCAACCACATAAAAAGCGTCTGCGATAGCGTCTCGATGGGAATTATTATTTACAATCGCGCCAACTCCGTGGTCAATGCCACTACAGTGCAGCGCCTAGCGGATGCCTGCCCCAATTTAATTGGCTTTAAAGACGGCACCGGCGACATCAATAAAGTACGGGAGATTTGCGCTTTACTCGGAGATAGACTGGTCTTTATCGGCGGCATGCCCACCCACGAAATGTTCGCCGAAGCTTACGATGCGATGGGAGTAACTACTTACTCTTCAGCAGTGTTTAACTTTGTACCGGAAATGGCACTGAATTTTTTTCAGGCGATGCGCAACAAGGACAAAGCCTTTATGAACAAAGTATTGGTCGATTTTTTCTATCCTTTTGCCAAGATCAGAGATCGTGGCAATGGCTATCCGGTGTCTATCGTTAAAGCGGGACTGCGCGCTGTCGGGCGCGATCCGGGGCCAGTGCGCACCCCGCTTACCGATTTAACCGAAGAAGAGCAATTAATGCTGACGAGCGTGGTTAAAAACTACCGCTAAACAGTCAGTTTAAGCCAGACTATTTCTACTTGAGGATATATACATGATAATCTCGGCGGTTCACACTCACCTACTGCACCACGACTTAGAACAACCTTTCCAGTCAGCGTTTTCCACCTTTTACAACAGGCGTCACATGTTGGTCGAAATTGTCTGCGACAACGGTTTAGTCGGCTGGGGTGAGTGCTTGGGGCCCGCTGATATTAACGTCGCCATCGTCAAGATGATGACTCCGCTACTCATCGGTAAACCGGCCTTAAATATTGAACCTATTTGGAACGAGCTGTACAGCCAATTCCGCGATCAGGGGCAGCGCGGCGCTACTCTGACCGCGATTAGTGGCATTGATATTGCCCTGTGGGACTTATCTGGAAAATATTACAACCAACCTATTTATCAATTACTCGGCGGTGCTTATCGCAAGCAGATCCCCGCCTACGCTACCGGTGGTTTTCGCTTAGTCGGGCAAGACCGAATATCCTCTTTAATCGCAGAGACAACTGGCTACGTGGCACAGGGGTTTAAGGCACTGAAGATAAAAATAGGTTTTGGCGTCGACTTAGACATCGCTGCTATAGCGGCGGTACGTCAAGCGATCGGCAAAAAAATTAGCTTAATGATTGATGCCAATCACGGTTATGACTTACCAGATGCCATTAAAATCGGGCAATTAGCGGCTCAATACGATATCGATTGGTTTGAAGAACCGGTGATTCCCGAGGCATTAAACTGCTACCGAGAAATGCGTAATCGTCAACCTATTCCCGTCGCCGGTGGGGAGACTTGGCACAGTCGCTGGGGCATCAACGAAGCACTAAAACAGCAGACGGTGGACATTATCCAACCTGATGTTTGCGGAGTGGGCGGTTTAACTGAAGCGAGAAAAATAATTACCCTCGCCGAAATACATCATGTGCGTTTGGTACCACATGTTTGGGGAACCAACATCGCCATGGCTGCTGGCCTGCATTTTCACGCAATCCTCCCCCCAACACCTAATGCCCACGAGGCAAGATCGGCGTATTTTGAGTTCGATCAGACCCACAATCCCTTCCGCAATGCCATTGTAGAAGCGCCAATCCAACATCATCAGGGCATCATTCAAGTTCCGGATGGTCCGGGCCTGGGGATAAAAGTAATTCGCGAAAAGCTCCGCGAGTTTGCCCCCGTATGAAACAGCCGACCCCACTACGCAAAATAACGGGCACCGCACCCAACACGACACTGCCCAAGGGCAGCATCGATAGCCATATGCACATTTATGCTCGTGACTATCCAACACAAGCGGGCGGCCCTCAATCGCCGAGCGACTTCGCTGGGCTTGATAAATATCGCCAAGTACAAGCGTGGCTCGGCTTAGAGCGATTGGTAATAGTACAAGCAAACGCTCATCAACAGGACAATAGCTGCCTGCTAAACGCCCTCAACCACTTTGGTGATTCCAGTCGCGGTGTTGCCTGCATTAGACCCAACACACCCGAGAGCACTCTTGAAGAATATCATCGACAAGGCGTTCGCGCCGCTCGAATAATGGAGCTCGGCGGCGCCACGCGCCTGCATGATTTACTGGCTGTCAACTCACTAGTGCAACCTTTCAATTGGAGCTGCATCGTGCAATTTGATGGCAACCAAATCAATCAGCACAGCGCACTACTGCAAAAAATCCAAGGGAACTACGTCTTAGATCACCATGCAAAATTCATGCGGCCAATCAGTGTCGACAGCTCAGAATTTAGCACTCTGTTAAAGTTAATCGACCGAGGTAATTGTTATTTCAAACTGGCTGGCTGCTATGAAACATCAAGATCGGGCTATCCTGATTATGCAGATTTAGCGAAGGTCGCTAAAGCTTTAATAGCGCATGCGCCACAGCGTATTATCTGGGGATCAAACTGGCCGCACGTCTCCAAACCAGCCACGGACACTCCCGATGATGGTCAGCTTTTAGACACAGTTTGCAGCTGGATACCGAGCCGCCAAGTACTGCGACAAATATTTGTCGACAACCCCGCCAAACTATACGATTTCAGTCAATAACCTCAATCAACTACACCCCTAGCGCAAAGTTCTTGCCTACAACACAAAATATAGAGCGATTGGCAACACCAGTAAACTGCCAATATTGCCGATCAAGACGATGGAGGCGACCTGTTCTGGCTGTTGATTGTATTTCTCTGCCACCATGTAGTTCAGCAGCGCCGGTGGCAGTGCGGAAAACACGATCAAATAGGCGAAATGCTCGCTGCTTAAATTGAAAAATGGCTGAATTAAAAGCGCCACTAACACGCCACTCACCGGCGCTAAAATGGCTCCCCAAATACCTACTTTCCAACTGGAGAAATCGATGTCTATCATCCGCACTCCCAGCGAAAACAACATCAATGGCACACATACTTTAGCCATCATGTCTAACGAGGTGCTGACGTTTTCAGGGATCGCTATATTAAAACTCGAAAAGGCCAGGCCGGCGAGTGTCGCCAAGATCATCGGTAACTTTAAAGCATTTAGTGGATTGGTTTTTCTATCGAGAATATAAATCCCCAAGGTAAAATGTAGAAACATTTCCACAATAAATAACACTACCGCAGCATTTAAGGCGGCCTCGCCAAAAGCGAGTAACAGCAATGGTAGGCCTAAATTACCGCTATTACTGAACATCATCGGCGGCAGGAACGTCTTGACCTCAACTTTCAGCAGTTTGCACACCGGATACAGTAGAACACCTGAACCAATAATAATAATCACCGCGGCCATCGCTAAATCTTGCAGTGCGCCAAAGGCAAAAGATTTGGCTGACAGGACAGAGAAAATCAGGATCGGAATAAATACATCGATGTTGAGACTATTCGCCACACTCATATTGGTTGGCTTGCGGCGCGCGTATACAAAGCCGATAGTAACTATCATCAGCATTGGAAAAATAGTCGCAAAAATGCGCTCAACTATTATGCTTAATTCCACGTTAATTCCTTAATCACTTTCGATTGGCTAAAGCCTGCTTAATCCGCAGCGATATTAATCGCCGCTTCGCTATATGCTGGCGAGGGCCAGCTTATTTCAGCTGAGTTTACAGTCATTTAGCCGCTGAGAAAAGTATCTCTAGGAGTCTGTTGGGATTGACCGATCGCAGCGAGAAAAATAAGATTTGAGGCAGAATTTTTGCTCTTTTGCGGCGAATAGCATGCTATTTAACGAGAAAGAACAGGAAATGTGGCCAAATTCTGTTTTTTCGCGGTAGATTAGTGTCGAGTCCGAC
Organism: Osedax symbiont Rs1; assembly: GCA_000416275.1. Lineage (GTDB taxonomy): Bacteria > Pseudomonadota > Gammaproteobacteria > Pseudomonadales > Balneatricaceae > Rs1. The sequence continues at coordinate 24,984 of ASZJ01000108.1, read as the reverse complement.
AGGCTCCTAGAAAGCTACCGCTGTCACAGCAAAAACTATCACAGCGGTAACGGTGAATTTTAATTAATCTGCACGCCGTAAATTTTGGCGATTGCATCTCACATTTTGTTCGCTGAAATCCCCCCCTGAAGTGCTCCAGATAGTGTCACTGACTTGATGTACTCTGCCCGCTTTTACGGCTCTTAGATTCATCCACATCGTTTCATTCATCCACTCGTCTTCTACAGCGGTGCTTTTATGGTCTTTGTCATCCCATTTAAAATAGAATATTCATTCGTTGGATGTTATCTTTTCGGATCTAGTGGACTCAGAAGATGATTCAATTATTAAATTTCCCTTTGAGAAGCTCGATTGATTATGCAAGTGCACTAATTGAGGTGATTAAAGCAACCTCCAAACCTTGTCACCTACCTCAATCAGTGACTTCCAAGCGGCGCGTAGCATCAGCTATTGATCCACTATCAAGCCACGGATTCAGCTAAAATATAGAGAGATAGACTATTAATATTGATGAACAGCTACCCATGTTCAACGACAGCTGTTGCTCGCTCACCCATAGAGCAATGCTGCTGAGTTTGAGTTTAAGCTTCTTCACTAGCTGCTATCTATATGCAAATTTTGCGGCGTCACTACTTGAGCTACCGAGTTTGCTATTTGTGGTAGACAGCTACCAAGTGCTGTTGAAGTGGATGATTATTCCCTATGCCAGCTCACTGCTCTGCTACTGCGCATTTTTTCTGCTGTTTAAAAAAATCGTCGATTTACGCCGCCTACTGGCAAAGTTGAGTTGGGCGGTGCTGATTGCCAGCAGCGTTTTTTTGCTCTATCCACTTAAATTTAGCCAGCCGTTCCCACAGCTTGACGGGCTGCTATTTACGCAAGCTTTCTCGCTGTTACACGGTATCGATCAGCCCTATAATCAAGCGCCTTCACTACATGTGATTTTTGCCGTTATCTTTTACAGCGAGATTGTAAAACTCACTCGCAACACGACACTGCGCGCTATCTCAAGAGCCTGGTTTGCGCTGATTATTGTCTCGACTTGGTTTACTCTACAGCATCATAGCATCGATATAATTAGCGGCTTAGCCGTAGGCGTGACAATTAACCTCCTGATTAAACACAGTGCGCACTACGCAAGTTCGCTGTATTTAATGGCGGGTGGTTTAAGCATGTTGGCGATGCATTTTCTGGCAGATAAATGTTACCCGGCAATGGTGATGATGGCTTATCTAGCGACTAGTTTGCTGGCAACTAGCCTGGTTTACAGTTTTAACGAGCCGCGCTGGCTGGGTAAAAGATCCGGTAGACTATCTATTTATCGAGGGCTGTTGTTTGCCCCTTATTTACTGGGCTATCAATTGACTTGGTGGTTAAATAATCGTTATTTTCCCAATTCGCAACGACTGACTAAGGTCACTGAACAGCTGTGGCTGGGGCCTAAGTTAAAGCCTGCGCTAGTCACATTACTACCCGCAGAGGTCAGTGTTTTTGATTTAACCGCGGAGCTCAACGAGCAGCCGTCACTGCTGACAGGTCAGTATCAAAATTTTCCACTGTTAGATTTACAGGCGCCCAGTGCCGGGCAATTAGCCAGCATCATGTCGAGTTTACTTGCTCAGCTAAAATCACAAGCACAAGTAGATGGCACACCTTTAGCTAGCAGATCTACGCCAGTCGTTTATTTACATTGCGCGATGGGTTATAGCCGCTGCTATTTGCTGGCCTGCCTATATTTGATGATCGATAGAGGCTATTCACCTAGTCGCGCGCGCCAGTATTTGACGGCACTCGGTGGCTCGGTTAAATTGGGCGCGCAATACTTGTCGGACAACCAGCTATTAGCTATCGCCGAGCGCTGTAAAAGAGCCGCACTGGAACTCAACAATGTTACATAATAGCTTTATCTTACTCAGTATTTTACTGGCTGCTTTAAGCGTATTTATTCCACTGATTCGCCGCTATTCCTGGCATACAGAAAAATTGCAACTCTATCAAAGAATCACCACTTGGTGGTATATCATCGCCGTTATCTTATTGGCTGGCTTCAATCTGTGGAGTTTGTATACACTGACCGCAGTAGTGATTTGTTGCTGCCTCTATGAATTGGCCAAGATTAATCAGCTGCAACTTTCCTGGCGATGGCTGCTGCCTGTGCTGCTCTGTTTAGCGCTACAGTGGTGTATAGCCTGGCAGGCTTGGATTTTATTACTATTGGTGACATCGCTCTTAATCGCTGCTCTCTACTGGTTGTCATCGACCATTTTGCGCGCTAAAAAGCGGCTGCTGTTGATTGCCGCGAGCGCTAGTTGGATTTTGGGGCTCAGTGCGATTAGCGCTATTTTAAGTGCATCACCAATGCTGACCGGCATCGGCAATTTGCTATTTTTAGTGGTGATTTGCCAGGGGAATGATGTCGCTCAGTACTGCTGGGGGAAATCTCTGGGGGGAAAACAGATCTCACCGACCTTGAGCCCCAACAAAACTTGGGCCGGTTTCTTGGGCGGTTTGAGCACGCTCAGTGTTATTGGCTTTTGGCTGGGGCCGCTACTTACCCAGCTGTCAGCATTTGAAGCGGCGCTTGGCGCGGCATTAATCTGTCTGTTTGGTTTTTTCGGTGATTTATCAGTGTCGGCGCTGAAGCGTTTTTATAAAATAAAAGACACCGGTACTATGCTGCCCGGACACGGGGGGATGGGCGACAGAGTCGATAGTTTACTGCTCAGCAGCTGGCTATTTTATTTTTTTCTATTCTGAGACCTCAGCATAACGTTGCGAGCGAAGGTAATACAAGGCAAAAACCGGCGAGATAGCGGAGTCAGTGTGCCCCTCACTTTGGGTACAGTGTGCCCCTGTTTATGGGTATTTCTGGTGTAAATGAGCATGTTGAGCCGGTTTTTAACGCAGTGTCACCGAGCGCAGTTATCTTACCCTCTGGGTAAGTTATGCAGAAGTCTCATTCTACTATGCTTAGGGAATCTCTGCATAACTCACACACCCCGGTGAATAACCAAGACCTAATATTCGCAACAGCGAGGCCCGCGCCTGCACAATCAAAAAAATCAACGCAATCGCTGATAAAAATCCAGCGAGACTACAATTTTTGTACTGTGATGCAATTAATTGTCTAGTTGCCAGTACTTTTACACCTCACCAGCCTCACCAAGAGGCCCTAAAATTAACAGTAGCCAACGATCATTATCAAGTTCTACTGTTGCCCAGAAAGTGAATTTTTAAAACTCGAGCGCGCGGTAACAAAACAACTTATTCCAACCTATAAAACTCTCCCAATGCACCATTGCGGTTAACTTCTAACGATTTTTCACTAGCTACTCACTATTTATTCACCCGATTAAAAAACTAGTTTAAGGGTCTTTATCGAAAAATAATCAACCATTATTGGCAGCGTATATTTTTTAATTTGTTCATGATTCACTTAATATTGATTGACAAAAAGTCGTCGAAATGGAATCCTCGTCCAACTTGAAATTGAAGTGTGAGTTTAATTATAGTGCAAAATTTTCCATTATTAGGAAATTTTTAGACTATAATTGAAGTCCCAGTAAAATTTCAAAAATCTCATAAGTTTGATTCAGACCGCTGAATTAAGTAAAAAAATAACAAATATAGCAACTAATGGGGTGCAATTTATCAAAATTGTGCCCGTGGAGGGGATATGAAAAAAATCACCTGGATAACGGCCCTTGTACTTGGGGCGCAGTTAACAGCCAGTAGCGTTTACGCCAAAACACCAGCTAACACTTTAGTGATTGCCGATTCAATCGACGATGTCATTACACTTGATCCACAGGAAGTCAGTGAGGTTGGTGGAGTATTGACCACTAACCAAATTTACCAACCACTGGTCACTTACGATGTACAAAACCCCACTGATATTCAGGGCGTTTTGGCAAAAAGCTGGTCGGTAGCAGCCGATGGCACTACTTTCACTTTTAAGATGAATCAACAGGCTAAATTTGCCTCGGGCAATGATGTAACAGCCAAAGATGCAGAGTACTCTCTACATCGCCTAGTTAAAATGGGTTCACGTACCGCTTTTATCATTACCCAGTTTGGCTTTACTAAAGAAAATGTCGCCGATCGAATCAAGGCGATCGACAGCGAAACTTTAGTGATCAAAATTGCAGAACCTTACGCTCCCAGCTTCTTGCTGTACTGCCTTTCAAGCTTTGCAGCGGGCATCATCGATTCCAAATTGGTGATGGAACATGTCGTTGATAATGACTATGGTAATAAATGGCTCAAGTCAAAGAACTCTGCAGGTTCTGGACCATTCATGCTAAAAAAATGGAAGCCAAAAAAGAGCATTAGCTTAGTCCGCAATGATAATTATTGGGGAGAAAAGCCACCAATGGAACGCATTGTATTGCGTCACGTTTCTGAGAGCGCTTCACAGCGACTACTCTTAGAAAAAGGCGATATCGACATTGCCAACAAGCTTGGACCCGATGACCACGAGGCGATGACAACCAACGACGACATCCAAAAAATCTCCGGTTTGTCAGGTACTATCTATTACATGGGCTTAAATATGCGCAACGAGCATTTAGGCAAGCAAAAAGTGCGTCTAGCCATGAAGTACTTAATAGATTACCAAGGCATAGTCGATACGATTTCTCGCGGCAGCATGGAGATCCACCAGACCATGATTCCACGCGGCTTCCTCGGCGGTACTGACTACACTCCCTACCAGCATAACTTAGAAAAAGCTAAAGCACTGTTAAAAGAAGCGGGCATAGAAAAGGAAATTGAGCTAAACATGGTTGTTTGGAACTCTGCGCCTTACACCGATTTCGCACAAGCTATTCAAGCGACTATGGCCAAAGCTGGCATCAAGCTTAACTTAGAAGTGGTCGATGGCAAGCAGTGGTTAACCCGTTACCGCAACAGCGATCTTGATATATGGTTGGGACTATGGGGTCCAGATTATCCAGACCCACACTCTAACGCTAAAGCTTTTGCAGTCAACAAAATCGATACTCCCGATGGATCAGAAGGTCTAGCCGAGCGCTTTGGCTGGATGGAAACAGGACTATCGAAAAGAACCATGGCCGCAGTTCGCGAGTTAGATACAGATAAACGTCAAAAAATGTACGAAGAAATTCAAGTTGAGCACTCTCTTAACTCTCCTTTCATTTACATGTTTCAAGAGTTGCGCGCAGTCGGAGCAAGATCTAATGTTAAAGGCTTAGTCCTTGGCACTACCTTTGCTGATGACCGCCTCTGGAAAATTAGTAAATAAGACTAAGGCTCTGGAAGGTCACCGAGAATAAACGATACTCGGTGACCTTCTGTCGGGCTTGACCGAACCGCTTACAAAGATTCGCTTTAAGACAGATTTTCTGCTCTTTTACGACATGGCTCGCTATGTTAGCTAATGAGACACACCAGACAATACCGCTTTATACCGATTTTTCGCAGCAGCTTTACCTCAAGTCCGACCATTTGTCAGCCTGCATTACAGGGCTGACGACGTCTAATCTCCACCGCAGTATTGTTTTATAAAATCAATATTTATGCGAGTTCACCCGCAGTGGTTAGTTCGCAGTTCGCAGTTTAAAAATTTTCCATAGCCATTGTGTATGACCAGCTGACACTAGGTCTTTGCCCACTTGGAAGATTTAATATTTTAATTTGTCACTAATTTAAAGGTCATTCAGATGGACGTAAGAAAATTCATCGATTGGATTAAACATACTTTGCTATGGTTGGGAACGGTGGGTATCACCCTACTCGGCTTGGCAACTATTACATTTTTTATCTCTCGAATTGTACCGATAGACCCCGTGTTATCGATTGTTGGAGAAAAGGCGCCACCTGAAGTTTACGACCGAGTTTTTCTTGAATTAGGTCTTGATCAACCCTTATATCAGCAGTTTTTTAACTATGTGCTGGGAATTTTACGGGGCGATTTCGGCACCTCTTTCGTCACCAACCGCCCGGTATTAGAAGATTTAATTAGCTTTTTTCCCGCTACTTTTGAGCTCGCCACACTCGGTTTAATCATCGGCGTAATCACTGGCGTCAGCGCGGGTGTGGTCGCGGCGGTCTGGCATGATAAATGGCCTGATCACATCGTGCGTATCGTTGGCTTAATTGGCTACTCTATTCCGATATTTTGGCTGGCGCTGATAGCACTGTTAATTTTTTATGCCAAATTGGATTGGGTGGGAGGTCCCGGCCAGTTAGATATAAGTTATGAAGATATCGTCGAACCGGTTACCGGCATGATTCTTATCGACAGTCTGTTAGCGGGCGAAACCGAGGTATTTTATAATGCCCTGAGTCACATCGCACTGCCGTCTATTTTACTCGGCTACTACAGCCTGGCCTATATCAGTCGAATGACTCGCTCGGTAATGCTAGAGCAACTCTCCCAAGAATACATTTTAACCGCGCGCGTTAAAGGGCTCAGCGAATGGCGGATTGTCATTTTCCACGCACTGCGCAATGCGGCGATCCCGCTAGTCACCATTATCGCGCTCTCCTACGGTGGTTTACTGGAGGGATCGGTCCTGATCGAGACGGTCTTTGCCTGGCCTGGGTTGGGTAACTATATAGCCTCCTCACTGTTATCAGCGGATATGAACGCGGTCATGGGCGGTACGTTACTGGTCGGTGCAGTGTTTGTGATGCTCAATATGTTGACTGAGTTACTGTATAAAATATTAGATCCAAGGGCGGTATAGGTAGCACTATGAACAAAGCAAAAGAACTAGATACCCCACTACAGAGTTTAGGGCAAGCGCGTCGCGCTCAGCTGCTAAAATTCTGGCATCGTTTTAAACGCAATAAATTAGGGCTTCTCGGCTTAGGCATTAGTATAACCTTAGTCTTACTCGCGATCTTCGCACCGCTGCTCGCCACTCACGACCCTTATGAGCCGGCATTGTACGAGCGTCTAACCGCGCCCGGTGCAGAGTTTTGGCTGGGATCAGACGAATTGGGCCGCGATATTTACACCCGTATTTTATACGGCACCCGGCTGACGCTATTTATTGTCTTACTGGTGATATTGACCTCGGCGCCAATCGGCCTATTAATTGGCGCCAGCTCTGGCTTCTTTGGCGGCTGGGTAGATAAAGTACTGATGCGCATCACCGACATCTTTTTATCTATTCCTAAACTAATGCTGGCACTCGCCTTTGTTGCCGCACTGGGTCCTGGAATAGTCAATGCAGCGATTGCCATCACCTTGACTGCCTGGCCGCCATACGCGCGTTTGGCACGGGCAGAAACCTTGGCGATCCGCAAATCTGATTATATCAGCGCGATTCGACTCGCCGGCGCCAGCCGTTTTCGGATTATTTTCAGGCATATTGTTCCGATGTGCATGTCCTCGGTTATTGTACGCATGACCTTTGATATGGCCGGCATCATTTTAATCGCCGCAGGCCTAGGTTTCATCGGTCTGGGAGCTCAACCACCACTACCCGAGTGGGGAGCAATGATTTCCGTGGGCCGCAAATTTATCTTTGACCAATGGTGGGTTGCCGCAATGCCGGGCATCGCAATCTTTGTGGTCAGCTTAGGTTTTAATTTACTAGGCGATGCATTACGTGACTTACTAGATCCGCATTTGAGGAACCGATAATGAGTGATGTATTGGCAGAAATTTCCAACCTGCAGATCAGCTTTAAAGATGAAAATGGTGTGCTAAGACCGGCAGTGCGCAATTTGTCACTGACCTTGGGTCGAGAAAAACTCGGTATTGTCGGCGAATCTGGATCCGGCAAAAGCTTAACCGGTCGCGCCCTGGTCGGCGTATTACCTAGCGGCGCCCACGTCAGCGCCGACCGACTAGTGTTCGACGGTGTCGACCTACAAAAATGCTCCAGCAAAGAGCGTAGACACTTGCGCGGCAACCGTATGGGGATGATCCTACAAGATCCAAAATACTCGTTAAATCCGATCATGCCGGTCGGTAAACAAATTATAGAGGCGCTGCGGGTCTCTAAAAAAATGTCTAAAGCCAAGGCCAGAGATGCGGTCTATCAGATTCTTGAGGCAGTGCAGATCCGCGATGTGCAAAGAGTGTTTAAGCTCTATCCACACGAGGTCTCCGGCGGTATGGCACAACGTATTATGATCGCTATGATGCTAGTGCGCGAACCCGATTTACTGATCGCGGACGAGCCTACCTCAGCGCTGGATGTAACAGTGCAACTGAGCGTCTTAGAAATACTAGAGACACTGGTAGAGAAGCGCAATATGGGCTTGATATTGATCAGTCACGACTTGGGATTAGTCAATCATTTTTGTGATCGAGTACTCGTCATGTACGCCGGCCGCGTAGTTGAAGAGCTACAAGCCAACAAACTCTACGAGGCCAAACATCCCTATACACAAGGTTTACTGAACTGTATGCCGAGTATTAATGGATCACTGGGACCTCTGCCGGTACTAGATCGAGATCCAAACTGGTTAAATTAAACCTGAAGCAGTGACTTGACGACAGCACATAGCGCCAGCTCTGTATTCACTTTGCAGTCAAGGATTCAGCTTACAGAAAGAATCCTCAATACAGTGCAAGCACTGTATTGAGGCCAATTAAGAACACGGCCGCAAGGCTGAGATCTAATGAGTACCAAGATGATAAATATAAAAGACCTCTGCGTCTGGTTTGGCGAAGGCCAGCAGCGCACTCAAGTACTGAAAAATATAAACTTACAGATAGCTCGCGGTGAGAGCTTTGGCTTGGTCGGCGAATCAGGCTCGGGGAAATCGACCATATTGCGCACCGCAATGGGCCTAGTAGAAGATTACAGCGGTGAGATCAGTATCGACGGCATCAACACCCGTACCGGTGATTATAAGGCGTTGATTCGCTGTGCCCAAATGCTATTTCAAGACCCTTACGCCTCGCTCCACCCACGCTTTACCGTAGGTCAGGCAATCACCGAAGTGATGAAGATCAATGCCATCGACAACCACCAACAAAAAATGGTCGACTTACTATTGTCGATTGGATTAACTGCGGAACATCAGTACCGATATCCTCACGAATTATCGGGAGGCCAGCGACAGCGGGTAGCGTTAGCTCGATCACTGGCACTTGAGCCAGATGTATTATTACTCGATGAACCCACCTCGGCACTGGATGCGTCCATTCAGGCGGAGATGCTCAACTTATTAAACAAGCTTAAGCAATCACTGGGGTTAACCTATATAATCGTCAGCCACGATATTGCCGTGGTGTCTTATATGTGTGATCGTTTTGCCGTGATGTCACAAGGTAAAGTAGTTGAAATACTCAGCCGTGAGCAACTGCGCTCAGGTGACATTCAATGTGAATACACGCAAAAGTTGATCGCTGCTAGCGAATATTAAAAACCACAAGGACAGTACATGCCTAATTTAGACCAGATAGCTAACAGCATTGATCAGCTGCTAAAACAGCAGCCCAACAAGGTACAATTAGCTGAGTATCGAGATGTTTTCGGAAAAATAGCAGCGGCAGTCGATCAACTGATCGGCCATAAATTATTTACTTTGACCGTCATACACCCCACTGAAGCTGAAGTAGTACGTCTCTACTCAAGCAAGGAAGGAGATTATGCGCTTGAGGACAGAAAGCCGATTTTAGACACTCCTTGGACCGAGCAAGTGATCGCCAAGATGCAACCCTTCAGCGCTTCTAATATAGATGAATTAAAACCGATCTTTCCCGATTATCAAAAAATTTCCGACATGGGATTGGGAGCGGCAATTAATCTACCAGTATGCTGGCAAGGAAAATGTATTGGCACCATGAATTTGCTCAACAAAGAGGGACTCTACCAGCAGCCTGAGCTAAAACAGATACTCAACTGCGCCCAGCTGGTCGCTCCGGTATTTGCCGCTTATCGGCAGCTAAACTGCGCAGAGCAAGCTAGTGGAGCCTAACATGCGTGACCACGAAAAGCTCAGCTTAGATGATGTACAACTGTCACAACAGCTGGGCGAGGCGCTGCGTAACCGGCGTAAAAAGTTGGGTAAAACCATAGTGCAGATTGCTGAAAAGACTCAGCTATCAGTGAGTTTTATCTCGCAGATTGAGCGGGGTCGCTCCACCCCCTCATTCGTCTCTTTTTTCAAGATAGCCAATGCGCTAGACAGCAGCATGGACGAGCTGATCAAAATTCCGCATCAGCACAAAACCCTCACCCGTAAAAATGAGCGGCAAAAATTCAACTTGGGAGATCCCGATCGCAACTATGAAAATTTAGCGCCGGGCTTCACCAATGGTACTATTAATGCTTGCATCATCTACGGCCCCCCAGGCTACCGTTCTGAAAAATTCAGCCACGAGGGTGAAGAGTTCGTCTACCAAATCAAAGGCCGAGTTACCCATATCATTGAAGATGAGGAATATCAAATAGGCCCTGGAGACACCTTACATTTTGATTCACGGCGCACCCATAGCTCAGTGATCGGCGATGAGGAAAGCATAGAGTTATGGGTCGGAACCATGCCAATCTTTGAAAATAAAGAAGAATGATTTTCAGTTATTCATAATCCAACAAGCCAAAAAATGATCGGTAATTTTAAATTAAGACTATTGATAATCATTAAAGTAAGCCCATGTTAGCGACCCGTTTAGCCTAATCTCGACGCACGATGCCTATCTATACATCATCGGCTTGCTGCGCTTCTTTAGCCCATGCAGTTTTTAGACAATGGGTGATTTTTATATCTAACTTCCCCGCCAAGGCCATTAAACAATCTGCCTCTGCGCGCCTCCAAATCAAACCGCAATACTCATCCGAGCCCTGATCCCAATCAAGATAGCAATAACCTTGCAGATCTAACCAGTGCTGTAACTCCAAGATCAACATTTCGACGCTGCTATCATCTTTTACGCTCAGGCTAAAGTCAGCGGTTACATGATAAGCTTTTAGAATAGCAGCCGCCTGCGCTTCAACCTCGTCGACCGCTTGCCAATCTAGCCTAAAGTAGACATTGTTACTTGATTCACTGAATTCAATAAATCTATTGATCAGATCTATTTGAAAATTTTCAGCACTGCTTTCAGCGACGCCTCGCTTAAATTCAACTTGCTCTTTGAGGCTGTAATTACCGATGATGAGCTCAACAAATTTAGCTTTGTTTAATGTGTAATTAATAGCAGTTCGAGCATGAAGATACAGCGCGAGGCTAGCGACAAAAATTAATGCGGCAAAGGCTAAACAGAGTAGCGCTTTTACAATAAAATGATAATCTGATGAAAAAACAGCCTCTAATGCTTTGGCACTTATAATGAACAGGACGATTAATATAAGGTACTTTTTCATAGGCCTGTTATAAACTTGGATAAGTGTAATAGAAAGTGTTTCAGCTCAATGATCAATGATTATGCACTCCTCTACAAACTGCTTCCTGATTGACCATCATACTCCGCTCTACTTGGCGACTATTTAGAGAGCACAGAGAAGAGATTAAAAGCATCTTTTGCTATGGCGAAGACACAGGGCTAATCAGGAACAGCTTTACCAACGACGGCGATTTATACCCGGGCTTCAGCAAATTCCTGCCTGTGGATAACAATCGCCTGAACCAATGCCTCACTGCACTACATAGCACCAGCTCTCGATTCACTTTGAAGTCACGGATTTAGGAATCAGATAGCATCTAATGCATCCGTTAATTTAGTCACCCCTATCACTTCCATCCCCGCGATCCTTCCTTTAGGTACATTTCCCTTGGGAACGATGGCGCGTTTAAAGCCATGTTTTGCCGCTTCACGGATCCGCTCTTGACCGTTGGGAACGGGGCGAATTTCACCCGACAGTCCCACTTCACCAATCACCATTAGGTCCTGGTCTAAAATTCTATTTTTGAAGCTCGATACCACTGCCAGTAACAGCGCCAAATCGGCACTGGTTTCCAGCACTTTGACCCCGCCAACCACGTTGACAAATACGTCTTGATCACCCATGTGCAATCCGCCGTGGCGATGCAGTACTGCAAGCAGCATTGCCAGCCGGTTGCTGTCTAGTCCGACGGTTATTCTGCGGGGATTATTCAGATGTGACTCATCGACTAAAGCTTGTATCTCTACCAGCAGTGGCCTAGTTCCCTCCCAGACTACCATTACCACACTGCCAGGGCTCGGCTCCTCACCGCGACTTAAAAAGATTGAACTGGGATTCTTTACTTCTTTTAAGCCAGTTTCTAGCATGGCAAAGACGCCGAGTTCATTGACCGCGCCAAAGCGATTTTTGTGACTGCGCAAAGTGCGAAAGCGACTATCCGCCGTCCCCTCTAACTGCAGCGAGCAGTCAATGATGTGCTCCAATACTTTGGGACCGGCTAGAGAGCCATCTTTGGTGACATGTCCAACCAGGAATAATATGGTGCCGGTCTGTTTGGCAAATCGCGTCAGTTCAGCCGCAGATTCTCGCACTTGCGAGACTGAGCCCGGTGCCGAGGCGACTTCTGCCATGTGCATCACTTGAATAGAATCGATCACAATGACTTTCGGCTTCAGCACATGCGCCGTTTGGCAGATCGCTTCAACACTGGTTTCTGAGAGCATATTTAAGTGATCTGGCTTGAGCTTGAGCCGATGAGCGCGCATCGCAACTTGCTGTAACGACTCTTCGCCTGTGACATACAAAGCGGGCACGGTCTCTGCCAAAAAGGCCATCACCTGCAATAGCAAGGTGCTTTTACCCGCCCCGGGCTGACCGCCTATTAAGATCGCGGAACCCGGCACTAAACCACCACCTAGCACTCTGTCTAGCTCGGCACTGCCACTAGGCAAGCGCGGCATGACAGAGAGATCAACCGCCGCTAAATTAACCACTCGATCGGTGGTTTTACCGACATAGCCATCATAGCGTGGCTTAGCTTGCGCTTCGACCACACCCAATCTAACTTCTGTTACAGTATTCCACTCTTTACAAGCGGAGCACTGTCCCTGCCACTTGGGATAATCAGCGCCGCAATCTGAGCAGACGAAAGCCGTTTTAACTTTTGCCATCCATTAATCCTATTGGTGTTCAGTGGGTCGTTATATTAAGAAATCAGCTTTGGTGGTACTGGGCGCTGTATTCATGCACCGCATCGACAAATACTTTGGCGTGTTCAGGATTGGCAAATTGGTGGATACCGTGACCTAAATTAAACACATGTCCTGCACCGGTGCCATAATTTGCCAACAGATTTTTTACTTCCTGTCTAATCCGATCCGGGGAGGCGTATAACACTGAAGGATCCATGTTACCCTGTAAAGCCACTTGGCCGCCAACTCTTGCACGCGCATCTGACAGCTCAGTGGTCCAATCTAAACCTAGTGCATCAGCACCTACCGCCGCCATATCCTCGAGCCACTGCCCACCGTTTTTAGTAAATAAAATCACTGGTACTTTACGACCATCCGCTTCTTTTATCAGACCCGCGACAATTTGCTGCATATATTTAAGAGAGAACTCACGATACATTTCGCCGCTGAGTACGCCGCCCCAAGTATCAAAAATCTGCACCGCTTGAGCACCAGCTAGGATTTGTTGATTGAGGTAGTCGATCACTGATTTAGCGAGTTTATCCAGCAGTTCGTGCATCACATCTGGAGTGGCGTACATCATCTTTTTAATGTGCCTGAAATCTTTAGAAGAGCCGCCTTCAACCATGTAAGTCGCCAGAGTCCAAGGACTGCCGGAGAAACCAATCAAAGGCACTCGGCCACACAGAGCACTGCGAATTTCGCGCACCGCATTCATCACATAATCTAAATCGGTGGCTGCATTAGGCACTTGCAACGCATTCACATCGGCTTCGGTGCGCAGTACTTTTCTGAATTTAGGACCTTCACCTTCGGCAAAATATAAGCCCAAGCCCATCGCATCGGGAATCGTCAGGATATCCGAAAATAGGATCGCAGCATCTAAGTCAAAGCGCTCTAAAGGCTGCAAGGTAACTTCGCAGGCCAGCTCTCGATTTTTACACAGTGATAAAAAATCACCGGCACTGGCGCGGGTCGCTTTATATTCAGGCAAATATCGCCCGGCTTGACGCATCATCCACACGGGAGTTACGTCAACTGGCTGGCGTTGTAGCGCACGTAAAAAACGATCATTTTTCAATTCAGTCATTTATACTTTTCTCAAATAATTTAGCAAAGCTGTTAAAACCGATTTTTGGTGGGGCCTGCAATAGCGAGCAAAGATATGAGTGCCCCCGCATAGATTAATTTTTTTAATCAATGCTCAGTCTTAAATAATGGCGCTATTCTACCGATATATCCAAAGTATTGTGAAGTTAATTAACACTTGGCGACATCTCAACCCCGAGAAGTTTAGCTTAAGCTTGATGCAGAGCACCAAACTTGCTGCTACGCAGCTCCAGCCGCATACTTTACTGCAGGCGTTTTTTAACTGCTCACTGATTAGCAGCTGATTAGGCCTGTGCAAAAAAAATGGGCCACTGTTTGCACAGTTGCCCATTCGTCTTCTTAGCTTTTCCTGATTAGCCCTGTGTCTCCGCCATAGCAAAAGATGCTTTTAATCTCTTCTCTGTGCTCTCTGTGCCCTCTGTGGTAAAACCAATCCTTTAAAGATTTTTTCACCACAGAGGGCACAGAGGCGCTGCGCTCAATCAGGGAAAAACAAAACACTAGCTATTAACCTATTAACCTATTAACCTATTAACCTATATAACCTAATAACCTATATATCCTAATAAGCTAATAAGCTATGACGGCCCATTAGTCGCTGTTTAAGTCAGTCGCTAAATAGCCACTTCACTTGCGCATAATATTGCCATTGTCGTGATCCATGGCGCTGAGGGGAGAGTTGTTTTGAATGTACTCTTTCAACACATCCGCATCCACAAAACCACTGTTCACATAACCGGCATGCTGATTCATCGCAGGGTACTTGTCACCACCAGATGCTATGTAACTATTGATCGCCATCCGATAAGTTTTGCCTTTATCAATAGCTTGACCTTTAATAGTCACCGACATTAACTGGCCTTTATCGACGATCAGCTCAACACCCGCAAACTGCGCGAAGGCACCGCTATCAATTGGCTTAGCTGCAACCACCGCTAAGTAGTCTAATAGCTCAGCGCCAGTTAGCTCGACGAAGCCAACCACATTGGCAAAAGGCTGCACTTTGAGGACATCTTTATAGGTAATATCCCCCTCCTCGATACTGTCACGTATGCCACCGGAGTTCATTACTGCCAGATCTGCACCGACTTTTTCCATTTGTGATATAGCGATTAAATGTCCCATATTAGTTGGCATAAAGCGCACTTTATCGCGATCACCTTCTAATTTCTCATCCACATAACCAATTTTCTGTTGTAATTTTTGCTGACCTTTTTCTTGGTACGGAGTCAAAAAAGTTTTCAATTCCTGGTCTTCAGCAATCGCCTCGGCCACTAACACTCGCACTTTTTTTCCTTCAGCATTTTTCACTTTTTTCTTTAAGTTAACCGGAATTAACTGGTAGCTGACTAAGCTTAACTGACCATTTTTAAACTCAAGATCAGCCCGGCCAACATACTTGCCCCACTCGTGGGCCTGCATGATTAAGGTGCCGTTTTGCACATCCGGCATACAGTCCATGCCCGCTTTATACTTAGTGATCATCGCACCTTGTGCATCTGCACACACCGGATCTTGCGAGTGACCACCGATAATCATATCGATACCAGTCACTGATTTTGCCAGAGTGACGTCTCCCGGGGCGTTAATTCCAAAATTAGCATTCTGATAGTGACCCATATGCGTCGCTGCGATAATGATATCGGCCTTTTCTTGCAGTTCAGGAAGAAGTTGCTGTGCTTCATCGACCGGTTTTGTAAAAGCGATATTGCCCATAAATTCTGGATTGCCAAGCTTTTTGGTATCATCGGTCGTCAAGCCCAACACCGCTATGCGCAGCACGCCTTTATTGAATACTTTATAAGGTTTAAACAAGCGCTTGTTAGTTTTCGCATCGTAAATATTAGCCGCTAGAAAAGGGAAATCTACCCAGCTTTGCTGCTTGCGTATCACCGCTAAAGTATTATCAAACTCATGGTTGCCAATCGCCATCGCATCGTAGCCAATCATCCCCATACCTTTAAAATCCGGCTCAGCATCTTGTAAATCTGACTCGGGAACACCTGTATTAATATCACCCCCTGATAGCAGTAACAGCTCGCCGCCTGACTTGGCAACTTCGGCACGAATGCTATCGATCAAGGTTTTACGAGCTGCCATCCCGTATTCACCATGCCTGTTGGACCAAAACCGACCATGATTATCATTGGTATGGAGTATCGTGAGTTTGTAGCTCTGATCTTTTTCCCACTGTACTCCAGCCGCACTTACTTGAGTCGCCATTGCCACTAAACTTGTCATAGTGGCCAATGTTAACAATGCCGTTGTTCTCATAATTTACTCCATGCTGTTGCATATTATTTTATTACCTGAATCCGCAGTCATATTGCTAACCGCTGTAGAATCAAGAGCTTGCGCTATGTGGTGCAGTGAAGTCACTGATCCAGTGTATTAGTAAGCCAGTTAGATCGAAACCCTAACATTTAAACTTAGCTAAAAATATCTACGCTTTCAAGCGACATTTAATTAAATACTACTTTTAGGACAATTGATCGCCGTAGCTTACAGATAATCGCGGCGAGCGATAATTTCTACAGTGCAGAAAATCTGCCGCTACGCGCACTGTGCTCCACTTAACTAACTAGAAGTACAATATTGGAACCCTAGCTTCCAACTGGAGAGTGAGTGTAATATATTAGCCTCAAGCGGCTTTGAAAATTCTTAGCTTCCGCGGTTAAGTTTTCTGTAAAGGATTGAATGTTGGATAACATCAATAAAAAAATCATTCGCATATTGTCGGAAAACTCCAGAATCACCATTTCTGAACTATCCAAACTGGTGCATCTTTCCGCCCCTGCTGTGAAAGAGCGAATCGAGAAGATGGAGGAGCAGCAGATTATTTTAGGCTACCGTCTAAAAACTGCGGCGGAGTCTATCGGCTATGCCATTTCAGGCTTTGTTCAGGCCGATGTATTTACAGGAAAAGAACATCAGTTCAAAAAATTTGCCGCACAGTGCCCGGCAATTACCGAATGCTATAATGTAACGGGGGAAAAAGCCTTTATATTTCGCATTGCTGTCGCCACCATGTCTGAACTGGATCAATTACTCGAATCTCTAATCGATATTTGTAAAACTGAAACTTCTTTAATTTTATCTGAGACGGTGCCCGAAAGGCTGCCTCTTTCTTTTAAATAAGGTGCAGAGATTGACTGAGAAGCAGTGATCAAGACCAGAAAAGTAAATTTTAGACCGATTTTCGCCATTCAAACTCTCTGCAACACATTCAATAAGCACATCCATTTATAAATTATCAGCTATTAAATACTTCACTTTGTACTCTTTGACCCCGATATTACTTTAGTTATAAGCTGCTCCGAGTACCTCCATGCCTCTATAATTAAGCCCTAACACATAACCGCAGCGCAGGTACTCTTTTGACCACCATTATTAAACTCGAGCAAATAAAGGCCAGTCTCGCTAATATTGATCTGACCAATGCAATGCAAGAGGCATTTATTCAATACAGCAATGGTAATGCGATTGTACCTCCAGTCGGAGAGTTATTGTTTGATGAGCCGAAAGGCGATGTACACATAAAATATGGCTACATTAAAAACGATGACTATTATGTGCTAAAAATCGCCTCTGGGTTCTATCAAAACCCCCAGCAAGGTATTGCTTCTAGTCAGGGGCTTATGTTGCTATTTGATCAAAAAACCGGCGTACCTAAAGCGGTTTTGTTAGATCAAGGCCACCTCACTGATATTCGTACCGCTGCAGCAGGTGCGCTAGCGGCTAAATACTTTGCCCCTAAAAAGGTTACGGCCATCGGCATTATCGGCACGGGGATTCAAGCTCGTTTACAGCTATTGCATTTACAGCGGCACACACCTTGTAAAACGATCTGGGTGTGGGGAAGAAACGCTGAAAACCTCGCCAAATTCGTCGCCCAGTTACCCGGCGAGTTCCAGGTTAATATTGCCAGCAGCCCCCGTCAGGTGGCTAGCCATGCAAATCTTATCGTCACTACGACTCCCAGTGAAACTGCACTTTTGCAGACCGATGATATACAGCCTGGAACCCATATCACCGCCATCGGTGCCGACACTGCGCACAAACAAGAGCTCGCGGCTGGCATTCTTAAAAAAGCAGCTATTGTAGTGGTTGACAGTGTCTCTCAGAGTCGTAGTAGAGGCGAAGTTTTTCAAGCGGTAAGTGCCGGAGAAATAACACTCTCAGCAGTCATTGAACTAGGCACTGCAATACAGGACCCTAAATTACAGCGCTTGAATGATCAGCAAATCACGCTGGTCGATTTAACCGGAGTCGCAGTGCAAGATATGATGATTGCCAAAGCCGTGTATGTTAACTCTATCCTAAATCAGTGACCTCCATGTGTGACTTATTCAGAGGCTCCCTAAGAGCATGGCTAAGAGAGCAGCTAAGATTTTTCAACGCTCTTGTAAAACCAACATTCGACGCTCGGCATCCACTTTGCAGTCACTAATTCCGGTATTTAAAATAATAAGGTCAGACCCCTGCATTACGTTGCGAGCGCAGTAGTTATGCAGAGGTCTCAAGGAGCATGATATGAAAAAGTACGTCAGTATCAAAGGCGGTGGCACAGCAGTCGATTTTGAAACGGCTATTCTAGATGGTTTTGCCGTGGACGGCGGCCTCTACGTGCCAGAGACGCTGCCAAAAATATCAAAACAGCAGCTACAGCAGTGGAAAAACTTAAGTTATGTCGATCTGGCCTTTGAGATACTGTCCTTATTTATGGATCGATCAATAGTCTCCGCCGCTGAACTACGGCAAATTTTAAGTACCGCATATGCCCCTTTTACCAAAAAAAGTATTATTCCACTGCATAAACTACAGAGCAGAGAAGACACTTATATCATGGAATTATTCCATGGCCCTACGCTATCCTTTAAAGATGTGGGACTGGCTTTTTTAGTTAACCTGGTGAACTTCTTTTTAGTCAGAAAATCCCAAAGACTGACATTGATTGTAGCCACTACAGGTGATACCGGCCCTGCAGCTGCCTATTTCAGCGCGGGAAAATCTAATTTAGACACCTGGGTTCTGTATCCTAAAGAGATGATCACTGCTGAGCAAGAACAGCAAATGACACACTTACAACACGCCAATATACACCCGGTTGCCGTGAGTAACTGTGTGGATGGCGGTGATGATTTAGATGCAGTGATCAGCAAACTCTATGCTGATACAGAGTTTAAAGAAAAGCTCAATCTCTCCAGCGTCAATTCTATTAACTGGGGCCGAATCATGATGCAAACTGTGCATTATTTCTTTGGCTATTTACAAGTGACGGATAATGTAGACGAAAAAGTGAGTTTCTCAGTTCCCTCTGGTGGATTTGGCAATTTATGTGCGGGCGCAATAGCCAGAGAAATGGGGTTGCCGATCAATAACTTGATCGCCGCCAATAACAAAAATGCCTGTCTAAATAGAATTTTTCAACGGGGCGTATTCAGCAAAGCTCCGCTGGCAAACACTGTTTCATCTGCCATTGATATTTTGCTACCGATTAATTTTTGGCGCTATTTATATTTCAAAGTAGATGGTGATAGCCACAAAATAAAATCTTGGATGGAGCAGTTTCAAGCGACCGGTAAAGTTCAATTTGACAGCGAGACTGTGCGCCGTTATCAAGCGGGATTCCAAGCTTACAGCGCCTCCGATCAGCAGACCTTGAGTGTTATCAACGACATTTATCACCGTGAGGGCTACTTACTAGATCCTCATAGTGCGGTAGCTCTACAGGCAAGTGACGCACTTGCCATCACGCAGTCAAGGCAAGCTAGTGCAGAGAAGCTGATTTGCCTAGCCACCGCCCATCCAGCCAAGTTTCCCGAGATCATTCGCCGGGCACTAAAATCTCAGCAGCTGCCAGAGGCCGCTATTCATCACAGCATAGAAACCGCCAAAGTCCACTGTCAAAAAGTATACTTATGCGAGTATAAAAATTTACAGGGCGCACTTATGCATGCAATGTTAGAAAACTGGGAGTTAAATGTAACTAAATGACAGCTCACTCACAGTTAAGCAGCCCTCAAATACTCAGTATTCTCGCGCCTTATGGGATTACTGAGCTGAATTCTTATACACTGTTAAGTGGCGGATCGGAAAATAGTAACTATCTAATTAACAGCCTTGACAGTAAGTATGTACTGACTATTTGCGAGCAAAAATCACTGCAAAAAAGTCGGCAACTGGCCGCTCTATTAAACTATTTAGCAGCGCAACAGTTCCATACTTCTACTTTAGTGAAAAACTTAGCTGGGCAAGATATCAGTCTCTATAACGGTAAGGCTGTGATCTTGAAAAATTTTATTGAGGGTTCAATTTTAAACGCCATCGATGCGCCGTTATTGTTTTCCCTAGGGGCGCAACTTGCCACCCTGCACAGCTTAAAAGCACCGGATTACCTACCGAAAAATGTCAGCTATAATTACTCTAACTTTTCGCAAGTACGAGCATACGCCGCCAACTCTAACTTTTATGCCTGGCTAGTCAACACCAGCCAGTATATCCAAAGCTATATTAGCCAAGACTTACCCAAAAGTATCATCCACAGTGATATTTTTACTGACAATATTATCGTCAGTCAAGATAAACAAAGTGCGATCATTATGGACTTTGAAGAGGCTTGTTTTTACTATCGAGTCTTTGATATCGGCATGATGATAGTCGGCACCTGCTGTGACAATGGTCAGTTATCGCTCACTAAGGCGCGGAGTCTGATACGAGGTTATCAACAAAACGTTATCTTGAATGACCTTGAAAGAAGCGCCCTGCAAGCTTTTACTGTCTATGGAGCAACTGCCACCGCTTTTTGGCGACACCAAAATTATCAGCACATAAATCCAGAGCCAAGTATGTTTGAGCATTATTTGGCAATGAAAAATATTGCCGAGCAAGTACTAGCTATCGCTAAAGATCAGTTTGTCACCGAGATTTTTTCGCCTTAAATACTGCCATTTGAAATCGGGCAGGCTTGCTGAATACAACCTGCATTCGATTAACTTTCGTAACGGTGATTGATGCTCACTACTGTTGTAAATACTCAAGGAATTGGTCAGTGTCGATATTGTCGCCACTGCAAATCAATGCCACGTTTTCCCCAAACTCGATCGGTGCAGTGTTAGCATCACTCTCTGTCGGCGCAAGCTGCTGTAAAACCGCGGCAATTGTCGCCGCTCCACCGCCCTCTAGGACTAATTTTTCCCGTGTAAAACTATACTGCATGGCGGCAATGATTTGCGCTTCCGAGACTTGTACAATTTCGTCTAGCAGGCGCCGACAAATATCAAATGTATATTTATTATCCCTAGGTATAGCGCCGGGAAGAGCATCGGCAACACTGGGCAGCTCCGTCACATCAACTATTTTACCGGCTTTAATGCTTTCATACATTGCAGCGCCTGCCACCAGTGACACACCAATGATTTTAATCTCAGGTTTTACCGCTTTGGCGGCGACGGCGATACCGCTCGCTAAGCCACCCCCACTCAGCTGGGTAATAATGGTATCAATTTCAGGGCGCTCTTCAAGTATTTCTAGCGCGATGCAGCCCTGTCCGGCAATGACATAAGGATCATCAAACGCCGAGATAAAGGTCATATTCTGCTGTTTCGCAACATCAATCGCCCTCTGTGTCGCTATGTCTTGATCATCCCCATAAATAACCACCTCGGCACCTAGCTGTTGAATGCCCGCCACTTTATTAGCGGGGACTAACTTGCTCATATAAATAGTCGCTTTAATTCCTAAAACATTAGCCACATATGCAACAGCTCGACCATGATTGCCACTGGAGGTGGTGATGACTCCCGCGATTTTTTGGCGTTCAGAGAGATTCAACATCCTATTTGCAGCCCCCCTAAGCTTAAAAGCTCCGGTATGCTGCATCGTTTCCATCTTCAGATAGATATTTTTATTACATAGCTTGGATAGACCAATAGACTTTCTAAGTGGGGTGCGACAGGCAATATTAGCGATTGTTTTTGCCGCCTGCTGAATAAACTGTAAATTAATTTGCTCAATTAGCACGATAGGACCTTTTTGGTTATATTTAGAAGAGATATATCTGAATCCGTGACTTCAAAGTGAATGCAGATAAATGATTAGGAGGAGTGTCCAAGAATGATTAGCCTTTGATGATAGGCTGATTTAAGCTCGCTTACACTAGACGCACTATTTTCCTTGGCCTACCGTCTTGGATTACATCAAAAAAGCTAATCCATTCACTAAAGATAATTCGTCAATTTAATGCCTACTGACCCCGCTCAGCAAAACAAAGAATGCCATCAACAACAAGAATAATCAAACAAAATCAATTATTTACTAAAATTTTAGAGTAATCTTCATGTGTTAATATATAATGAGAATATTGATTAAATAATACAATATAGATGAATTATTATGTCTGAAAATGGGACACAATTAATCACTCATATTTATATTAAATTAATATCAGTGATAGATAGGTCATCAAGAGTAAACAAATGAACGCTTTTTATACAGACAGTTAATCGCAGTCTGGTTAAAGCTGATACGGTTTTCGTACAAAGTTTAGCCAAAAAAAAGTGTCAACTATCAATTTTGGATACGTTCAAGTAAAAACATAATCATTTTATGATCGTAATAATAGCCTGAGTTGATCAATGAGCCTTCATGCGTTTACCTTGTTATAAAGGGTATTTTTCAGGAGAAAAACAATGACGATTAAAAACAAGCTAATATTGAGCACCGGATTACTTATTATCAGTATGCTTATCTTATTGATACTTAGAGACTATACGACTAATACAATTAGCGGCTTATCCAAAGGTGTTGAATTTAGTTCTGATATTGAAATCGGTATCTTAGAACTAAGACGTGATGAAAAAGATTTCATAGCGAAAAAAAATCTCAAGCATGTGCAAAGACATGAAGTGAATTTTACGAATGTTTTAACACGGATTCAAGAACTTGAAACCATATTTAATGGATACAATATATCCATAGAAAATTTAGAGCAACTCAAGCAGGAATTAACTGTTTACAGAGATCAATTCACAAAGTTGGTAGAAGAGCAGCAAATTATTGGATTAGACCGTAAGTCCGGCTTATACGGAAAATTAAGAGCCGCCTCACATACCCTTGAACAAGCTCTTCAAGGCCACTCTGATGCTCAGCTAGTAAGCCTGTTGCAATTAAGACGTGCTGAAAAAGACTTCATGCTGAGATTGGACACAAAATACGTGAAGAGATTTGACAATATATACCAATCTTTATCAGCGCAGCTAACGGATGATAAAAATCTATTAAACACACTTAAAGTATATCGTAATAAATTTATTAGCTTAACGGATGCTCATGTAATTCTAGGCCTATCTTCTGAGCATGGTTTAAGAGGAAAAATGAGAAGTGCTGTTCAAAAAACACAAGCTATCCTAAATAAAGTGACCCATGATAGCAAACAACAGTTAGCAGAGAGCACTCAGAATACATCAATAGTTTTTCACTTAATATTCTTCATTATTTTAGCCGTTGTCGTTGTTTCTTCATTAATATTAGGTCGAAGCATTATCCACCCTATCAAATCGTTAGCGGATTTAATGCATACCATTAGTAGCGAAAACTCACTGTCGCTTCGGGCGGATGAAAACGGGAAAGATGAAATCAGCCAAATGTCCAGAGAGTTCAATCTTCTTTTAGAAAATTTTTCTAAAATAATTTCACAAGTTAACTTATCGGTAAATACTTTAAACAGTACTACTTCTTCATTGTTATCTAATATTACTGACAGCAATCAAGACATGAAAAAGCAACTACATAAAACCGATTTGGTGGCTACTTCTATGTCTGAGATGTCACTTACTATTGATGAAATTTCCTCTAGCACCACAGACACCGCGATCCGAGCAGATGAAACTAATAAAAGTGCTATAGAGGGACAATCAGGGGTACAAGAGACTATAGTCCAAATACAGTTATTGGCAAAAAATTTAGAACAGTCTGAAAAACAAGCCGCCATTCTAGTGGAAGACAGTGAAAACATTGGGTCTGTATTGGATGTTATCAGAAGTATTGCCAACCAAACGAACTTGCTTGCATTGAATGCCGCAATAGAAGCAGCTCGGGCAGGAGAGCAAGGTAGAGGCTTTGCAGTAGTCGCTGATGAGGTAAGAACCTTAGCTAGTCGCACTCAAGAGTCGACCACGGAAATAGAGGCAATAGTTGATAAGTTACAAAAAAGAACTCAGCACATGGTAGGCCTGATCAGCAATTGTTTAGTACAAGGTAATGATAGTGCTAAAAAGGCAAGTACTGCTGGGATAATGCTAGACAAAATAACTAGTCACACCAAAGCTATCACCGATATGACCAATTCGATTGCCGCTGCGGTAGAAGAGCAAAGCACGGTGGCTATTGAAGTGAATAAGCACGTCACTTCAATACGCACAATATCTGATCGGACTTCTCAATCCTCTCAACAAAACGCCCTAATGAGTGAAAATCTTTCAGCTCAGGCTGACAATTTACATCAAACCGTAGATATGTATCAAGGGGTTTAACTATTACCTGAATCCGTGACTTTAAAGTGAATACATTGGTTCTACAGTGGATTTGACAAACCTTAGCTGCATCCGTCGGCTCAATGGAAACTATTCTAACTGCTGTTGAATCAAGAGCTTGCGCTATGCAGTGCTGTTAAGAGACCTCTGCTTAACGTTGCGAGCGAAGGCAATACAAGGAAACAACCGGCGAGATAGCGGAGTTTACTGGTAGTAAATAAGAATATTGAGTCCGGTTTTTAACACCGTATTACCGAGCGCAGTTATCACTCAAGTTTCGGGATTCAAATAAAACCAAAAAGCAACACTAAGCATATGATATAAAACAAGTTGATG
>ASZJ01000107.1 GCA_000416275.1 Osedax symbiont Rs1 | reverse complement strand
CGAGCAAATTATGGGACTATTTAAGGCGTTAATTGCAGGCGCTTTGAGTGATATTATCGGGCTAAGTGAAGAAGATAAACGTAAAATACTGGAAAGCATYGATCAAACAGTGGTCAATTTTTTTACACAAGTCATGCAAATGGATAATTTTACTCTACGGCAAGAAGGCCTATAGTAAGGGAGGGGTTCATTTTAGTTAATGAAATGAACTACGAAACTTGAGTTATCATACCCTCTGGGTAAGTTATGTAGAGCTCTCGTTAAGTCACTGATTCAGGTTTAAAAGAGACATGGCAATATTCTATGCTGTCAGGGGCGTTGCCAACATCTAAACTAGCAGCTTTTTTGTCGGATATTCACTAGATTATTAGGCCTCTGCTAGCCATTACTTTTTTCATGAGCAACTGTTTTGGACTGAAAACCGTTACATTTGGCAAGCTGCAATATCCAACAGCCGAGAGTCAGGGTAGCTGCTTAAGGCACCCTCTGAGCTAGCGCTACCAATCTCTTATTTTTTTGCGCTGGGTAGATGCTCGAAAAAATATGATGCACATCGTAACTTTTAGCGAGTTGAAATTTCAGCAGTTTAACGCCAGCATTTTGACAAAGCCGCGCTAATTTTTGGCGCTCTGTGATATTTTGTTGCGACTGATGACTGACTGCCTCTAAACTAATCACCGCGATAATCTCTGTCGTCGCTGGGTCAAAAATTATAAAATCAAAGTATCTACCGGCTATTTTTTTATAAGCTCTTCTGGAGGATGTCAAGGCCGGTTTATTAGCCCTCTCGAGATCTTGGACCCTCAAATTCCCAAGTACAATCGCTCTGCCAGACACCGCCTGACAGAGCATGCCGTAGAAAAATCGCTGTTGGGTGGTCAAGGGCGCAAGATCAATACTAGCCGCAGATTGTCTGCGTAATATAATTAACAGTACTAGCAGTACCAAGACAGCAACCACTATTAGTACCAGTGCATATAATTCCATTGTAGACTCATTATTGTGCTAGATTATTTTAGTAAAACGGCTCTGAGTGGCATATAATTTCACTGTACAACCAACATCTTACACTAATTTTACACTGCGAAAAGCGCACTGCCATAAACAAAATTCGCACACTCCTCTCGCAGATCAAGCGAAAACATTTTCACTTAACTCCCGTCACGGATACTCTCTCTGGTAAGAGCAGCTTCTTAGCTGTCAGAAAAACACCTTCAAAGCCGAAAAATGATCAACTAAGATTGACCCAATAGTCATTTTACGCGACTATGCGCCATATTCTCAGCAAGGAGGCTGTCGAGCGCGACCGATCATAGCGAGAAAATCAGATTTTCGGTAAATTCTGAGCTTTCGCAGTAGTAGGTGGTGCTAAGTTCGACAGGCTCCTCGATAATTTAGGTAACGACAACATGCTATCATCAATGATGACCGACAAGCTAAACCAACAGATAAATCTTGAGTTTTATTCCTCTAATTTATATTTACAAATGAGTGCTTGGTGTGAAGACCGTAGCTTTGATGGAGCGGCACTGTTTTTGCGTAAACACGCCAATGAAGAAATGGAGCACATGAAGCGTTTATTTACCTACGTTTCAGAAACCGGCGGGCTACCTATTTTAGGCACTATCGATGCTCCCCCACATAGTTTCAATTCACTGAGAGATGTCTTCGAACAAATTCTGGAGCACGAATGCTTAATCACGCAGCGTATTAACGAGCTCGCTCACGTCGCTTTTAGCTCCCAAGATTATTCGACATTCAATTTTCTACAATGGTATGTCGCCGAGCAGCACGAAGAGGAAAAATTATTCAAAGGTGTGTTAGATAAACTTACCTTGGTAGGTAATGATGGCCCTGCAATGTTCTTGATTGATAAAGATTTTGCGGCCTTGGCCAATGACGGCGGCGGCAGTATCATGGCCCCTGGATCAACCGTTATTTAAGCAGTTTCAGACTAACTCCCGCAGCTTTCCTGCGGGCGGTTTACCATCTATTATCTGCATCCGAATAATTCAGCTTAACGGCAAGCCCTATCAAGTTATCTGCCAACCAAAAAGCTGGTTGAACATCAACTGTACGAGCGCACAGAATAACTAGCGCTCTGTGTTGATAATGTTAATCATATACCTGAATCCGTGACTTCAAAGTGAATACAGAGTGTAAGATATTGGTTTTACGGTGNNNNCTGCATACGTTAAATAAATGCACCCCTGCATAAAACCCGTAGGTTCAGCGGATATTTTTATAACCGCAACAGAATCAAGAGCTTGCGCTATGTGGTGCAGTGAAGTCACTGATTTAGTGTTACTTCAATCACAAATACTCTGCGCGTCAGAGGGGACTGTTACTTATTCGGGACTATCTAATAAAATAGATTGGTCACTATCTACTGTTTCATAAGTATTCCTGATTAGCCACTTATCT
>ASZJ01000106.1 GCA_000416275.1 Osedax symbiont Rs1 | reverse complement strand
GTCATATGGCTAATCAGGTAAGTATTTATGACGAGGTCAATACTAATTAACTTTTTCACCTTTAATCATCAAGCAAACTAACAAGAAAAGCCTAAACATCAGTCGTTCGAACCAAGAAGGTTACAGATTTTTTCCAAATAGTTCCGCAGTGGGAAAACTACCTTATTATACCTATCTCAAAATAGCTTTCTCTCTTTAACCATACTTTTCACACCGACAGAAGTTAAAACAACATAATGAAAGTAATTTTTATTAAAGCTAAAAAACCATTCTCTATTGATATTGCACAATTTTCAACAGGTTTCCGGCCTATATTTTTTATCAAAAACTACCTTAACGTAATTTAAATTGAAATTTAATAACTTATAATATCTAGATATAATACAATAGCTCTATATAAAGAATATTTTTCAGGGGAACAACTATGACTATTAAAAACAAACTAATTTTGAGTACTGGGCTACTGGTTATCAGTATGCTTATACTATTGGTACTCAGGAACTATACAACTAGTTCAATTAGCGGTTTATCCAAAGGCGTAGAATTAAGCTCCGCAATTGAAGTCGGGATTTTAGAACTTAGACGCGACGAAAAAGATTTCATTGCTAGAAAAAATCTTAAGTATGTACAAAAACACCAAGTTAATGCCAGTATTGTGCTAGAGCGGATTCAAGAACTTGATAGCATATTTAATAATTACAATATCCCCGCAGAACATTTAGAGACACTTAAACAAGAAGTGAATTTATATACAGATCAATTTTCAAAACTAGTCGAAGAGCAAACCATTATTGGCCTAGATCCTAAGTCCGGTTTATACGGAGAATTAAGAGCGGCCTCTCACCGCTTAGAAGAAGCTTTTCACGGTCGTCCCGATATTCTTCTAGTCAGCCTGCTGCAACTACGCCGTGCTGAAAAAGATTTCATGCTGAGACTAGATCTTAAATATGTTAAGAAATTTGATGGTATCTACCAGCATTTAATGACACAGCTAGCTAATGATGCAACCCTGATAAAAACACTTAACGAATATCGTAGTAAATTCATCAGCTTAACAGAAGCTCATGAAATTTTAGGGCTGTCTTCCAGCGAGGGCTTCAGAGGAAAAATGAGGAGCGCTGTTCAAAAGACCCAAGTTATCCTAAAAAAAGTGGTTTACGATAGCAGACAGCAATTAGCAGTAATTACTCAGAGCTCATCGGTAATGTTCTACTTAATATTCTTCATTATTTCAGCGGTGGTAATTATATCTTCGATATTATTAGGTAGAAGCATTATCCTTCCGATAAAATCATTAGGCGATTTAATGCACACCATCAGTAACGAAAATTCACTGTCGCTTCGAGCTAATGAAGATGGAAAAGATGAAATTAGCCGCATGTCCAAAGAGTTCAATCTTCTTTTAGAAAACTTTTCCAAAATAATTTCACAAGTTAACTTGTCAGTAACTACTTTAAACAGCACTACCTCTTCATTGTTATCAAATATTACTGATAGCAATCAAGGTATGAATAAGCAACTGCATGAAACTGACATGGTGGCGACCTCTATGTCTGAAATGGCACTTACTATTGATGAAATCGCCTCCAGCACCTCAGACACAGCAACCAGAGCAAACGAAACCAATAAAAGTGCTATAGAGGGGCAATCAGGGGTAAAAGACACTATAACCCAAATAGAATTACTGGCAAAAAATTTAGAACAGTCTGAAAAGCAAGCTTCTATTTTAGTGGAAGACAGTGAAAATATTGGCTCTGTATTGGATGTAATTAGAAGCATTGCCGACCAGACAAACTTACTGGCTTTAAATGCTGCGATAGAAGCAGCTCGAGCAGGAGAACAGGGCAGAGGCTTTGCAGTAGTCGCTGATGAGGTAAGAACCTTAGCGAGTAGAACTCAAGAATCGACCACTGAGATAGAGGCGATAGTTGATAAGTTACAAAACCGCACTCAGCATATGGTAGGTCTAATCAGCAGTTGCTTAGTACAGGGGAATGACAGTGCTAAGAAGGCCAGTGCAGCGGGTGTAATGCTAGATAAAATCACTAATCACACTAGAGCGATCACCGACATGACCAATTCGATTGCCGCAGCGATAGAAGAGCAGAGCGCGGTTGCTACTGAAGTGAATAAACATGTCTCTTCAATCCGTACCATATCTGATCGGACTTCTGAAGCATCCCAACAAAACGCTTTAATGAGCGAAGAGCTTTCAGAACAGGCTAGCAACTTACATCGAACTGTAGAGATGTATCAAGGAGCTTAACTGTAAGCAGTACTGACATCAGAGTTAAATTTAATTAAATTGGCTTTTCCATCGGATCAGCCAATTTTTTTTGGACTGCTGATAATCCAGTATTTAATGACTCCCACACTTAAGACACTAGCTGAGCGGCCAACAAATTTTATAGAATAATTAGAATTTACCAGAATGGGTTTATGCAGAGACCGACCAAGATCAGACTAGATCAAGGTCGGCAGAATAGTCCTTACAACCACCCTATAATAGACTTAAATACTTAGTGTTTTTTCACCTCTGGCAATACCAGATACACCAGTACGTACCACTTCAATCAGATTGGCCGTCTCTAGCGCGGCGATAAATGCATCTAGCTTTTTGCTCGACCCCACTAATTGAACTGTGTAAGTGGTCGGAGTGATGTCAATTATTTGACCTCTAAAGATGTCCGCGGTGCGTTTTATTTCATCGCGAGCAGCTCCAGATGCCTTGTATTTGATCATCATTAGCTCACGCTCAAGGTGATCGCCTTCAGTCAGGTCTACAACTTTTACCACATCTACTAACTTATTTAGCTGCTTGGTGATTTGCTCTACGACTTTATCATTACCAGAGGTAGTGATAGTAATACGTGAGAGCGTTTTATCATCAGTGGCTGCGACAGTCAAAGATTCGATGTTAAAGTTACGCTGCGAAAACAAACCGACCACACGAGATAGAGAGCCGGGCTGGTTTTCTAACAATACCGATAGTATATGACGCATGCTTAAGTCCTCTCTGTCTTAGAAAGCAACATATCGCGCATAGAACCACGAGGTATTTGCATTGGATAAACGTGTTCATGTGGATCGACAGTAATGTCCATGAAAACTAACTTATCTTTCATCGCAAATGCTCTGCGCATCGCATCTTCAAGATCTTCGTATTTATCCACTTTCATACCAACGTGACCGTAGGCCTCAGCTAGCTTAACGAAGTCCGGCAGTGATTCCATATAAGAGTGAGAGTGTCGCGATTCGTAATTCATATCTTGCCACTGACGCACCATGCCCAATGAGCCATTATTTAAACAAATAATTTTCACCGGAATATTATATTGGCTACAGGTCGAGAGCTCTTGAATATTCATCTGAATACTACCCTCGCCGGTGACACATGCAACATCTGCCTCTGGGAAGTTCATTTTCACACCCATCGCTGCGGGAAAACCAAACCCCATCGTGCCCAGCCCCCCTGAATTGATCCAGCGATTAGGGTGGTTAAATTTATAGTACTGCGCAGCAAACATCTGGTGCTGACCCACATCTGAACAGACATAAGCATCACCATTAGTAACTTTACTCAACATTTCGATGACTTGTTGAGGCTTCATCTTCGTCGAGTCATCCGTTAAGAAGCGGCCGGCATGGCGAGTGCGCCACTCATCAATTTGATGCCACCAAGCTTTAAGTGCTTCGGTATCTGGCTGGGTTTTACTCGCTTTTAACAATTTCAAGAAATCTTGTAGCACTACTTTAGCCGGGCCGACAATCGGCACGTCAGCACGGACATTTTTAGAAATTGAGGTCGGGTCAATATCGATATGAATAATCTTAGCCGTCGGGCAAAACTTGTCTAAGCCATTGGTTACCCGATCGTCGAAGCGTACTCCGACCGCTAAAATCAAATCACTGTGATGCATGGTCATATTAGCTTCATAGCTGCCGTGCATGCCCAGCATACCGACGAACTGCCGATCTGTTCCCGGATATCCACCTAGGCCCATCAAGGTATTAGTAACCGGGTAATTTAGCGCCCGTGCCAGTTCGATCAGCTCTTGGTGTGCGCGGCCGATAATGACGCCACCACCGGTGTAAAGAATCGGTCGCTTGGCATTTACTAGCAACTCAAAAGCTTTCTTTATCTGACCACTGTGTCCTTTGGAAACCGGGTTGTAAGAACGCATTTTGACCGTTTTAGGATAGACATATTCAAACTTATTCGCTGGGTCAGTCATATCTTTTGGCACATCAATCACGACGGGGCCGGGGCGTCCAGACTCCGCTATATGAAAGGCCTTTTTAACCAATTCAGGAATTTCCGACGGATGCTTAACCGTAAAACTGTGCTTAACCACTGGACGGGAGATACCAATCATGTCGGTCTCTTGGAACGCATCTTCGCCAATCAAATGACTGGGAACTTGTCCGGTAATAACGACCATCGGAATAGAATCACAGTAGGCGGTCGCTATACCAGTGATTGCATTGGTAGCGCCAGGGCCTGAAGTTACTAGCGCCACTCCCGCTTTACCGGTTGCGCGCGCATAGGCATCGGCCATATGCGTTGCCGCCTGTTCGTGGCGGACTAAGACATGCTCAATTTCTTTTTGTTGAAAAATTGCATCGTAAATGTGTAGAACGGAACCACCGGGGTAACCGTATATTTTTTTGATACCTTGATCGTGTAAGGCGCGTATCAGCATTTCTGCGCCTGATAATAATTCCACTTTTTTATACCCTCAAATCGACGCCGTAAAACTCGGCGAAAGAAAAAGTTCAGAGATTCTGTAGGAAGAACATGACTGCAGTTGAACGTTGTTACGTCAACGAGCAGTGACGGAATTTCCATCAATTTTGGCAGTATCATTACTGCCATCAAGTGCCACGTTCGTATGAATGCAGGAAAGAGGATCTTCTCCACCAACAGACTTCTGGACTAAGCTGGGTTTGCTTTTTCACTTTTTGCTATTCGGGATTGCCTACTCAACAAAAGTGAAGCTTAAATTTAGACTTGCTAAATCAAGAAAAATATTTTCGCATTTTGACTTGTTCGATACAACCAGTCGACGGGAGCTAACCAATAAAAATGCACCAAAAATGGATATATTTAAGTTAAAATTTAATATTCAGATGCGCAGTGGCGCGGACAGGGGTATATTTAGCCTATTATCCTTAGGAGAACAGCATGTCAAATGCAGATATAATCAGTAAAAAACGAGTTATCATAGAACTGACTTTGGTCATTCGTAAGATTTTTTCAGAACCTGAAATATGCGCGACAGCGCTTAAAATAGCGGCCAAGCATAGCAACGCAACCAATGCCCATCAATTAATCGCCGAAGAGTTATCCGCGACCACTAATATTAGGATTCCAGTAGAGCACTCGGAAGCTGATACGCTATTTTTAGATTTATTAATTGATATGGAAAAAGATGCAAGCGCCCTGTATTGAGCGAGCAACAAGCAATAGGGCAGCCCGCCAATATCTTTTTGGCTAGATAGTTTATCACTGAAAAAATGCTAGAAAAACACTTTAACAGATTGATTTACCACAGAGGAAGGATCAAAAACTTAGAAAGTCGGAGCTGTTGGTCTTGCTAGGTTTTAGGTTTTTGTCTGTGCCGGTGCAGCGCCTCTGTGGTGAAAAAAGACTTTAAAAGATTAGTTTTACCACAGAGAACACAGAGAACACAGAGGAGAGATTTAAAGATTAAGAGCTATAAAATTATTGTCTTGCTAAGTATTTAGCTCTTTAGTTGTATAAGGTTTTAGTTTTTCTCTGTGCAGCGCAGCGCCTCTGTAACCTCTGTGGTAAAAAAAGCCCTTAGTAGATCAGGGCAAACGCATGAACACT
>ASZJ01000105.1 GCA_000416275.1 Osedax symbiont Rs1 | reverse complement strand
ACGTTCGTGCGTTTGCCCTGCTTAGTAGATTGTTTGACCACAGAGGAGAGATTTAAAGATTAAGAGCTATAAAATTATTGTCTTGCTAAGTATTTAGCTCTGTAGTTGTATAAGGTTTTAGTTTTTTCTCTGTGCAGCGCAGCGCCTCTGTGACCTCTGTGGTGATAAAAGCCCTTAGGGTTTTGATTGTTGTTCTTGCTAAGTATTTGGTCTTTCTAGTCTTCTAGGGTTTTCTCTGTGCAGCGCAGTGTCTGTGTGATCTCGGTGGTGAAAAAAGACTTTAAAAGATGTTTTACCACAGAGGGCACAGAGGGCACAGAGGAGGGACTTAAAAATTAAGAGCTAGAAAACTTTTGTCTATTACTAGCTAGGTACTAGGTGTTTGGTTTTAGTGTTTTCTCTGTGCAGCGCAGCGCCTCTGTGACCTCTGTGGTAAAAAAGCCCTTAAGATCTTAGTTGTTGGTCTTGCTAAGTATTTGGCCTTTCTATTCTGTTAGGGTCTTCTCTGTGCAGCGCAGCGCCTCTGTGACCTCTGTGGTAAAAAAGCCCTTAGGATCTTAGTTGTTGATCTTGCTAAGTATTTGGCCTTTCTAGTCTTTTAGTGTTTCCCTCTGTGCAGCGCAGCGCCTCTGTGACCTCTGTGGTGAAAAAAGCCCTTAGGATTTTGCTTAAGACATAGCATAAACGGGGTCATTGTTATCCCCGTTTTTTATCAAGAAAGCACTGACTTCAACACTGAGACTCATTCCAAAAAGAGTATTGCCCGCGGTTGGTCATTAGACTGCTAATACTGCTACTCGCCATCGCATGTTACTCAGGCACTAACCACTCTACTTCAGGTAATTCAGCGGTTTGCTCCGCCAGGTACTTGTACAGCAATTCATGCACAATCTGCAATTGCTGATCTAGCTGCCAGGGTGGATTGATGATTAACATACCACTGCCGTACATGCGCTCATCAGTCGCGGATTTAACCAATAGTTCCGCCTTTAAAATTTTACGAATACCGGATTTTTTTAGCTTGTGCAGCATGTCATGATGATTGCCCGCTTTTAAAAGAGGGTACCAAATAACGTAGCTACCATTACTCCAACGTCGGTAAGATTTTTCAATAAACTTTACCACTTGTAGATATTCAGTTTTTACTTCATAAGACGGGTCCACCAGCACTAAACCTCGATTCGGCTTGGGTGGCATTAAACTGCCAACCCCTTCAAAACCATCCCGATTATGCACAGCCACATTCTGCTGATGTTTAAACACATTCTTTAATAATTGATGCTCGCCAGGATGCAATTCCATCAGTGATATCTGATCTTGCTCGCGAGCGGCATCACTGGCGATTAACGGCGATCCCGGATAAATCTTCAAGGTCGGGAACGCGCTATTCAGAGCTTTAATTAAGTTAATATACGGCGCAAATAGACCGGGTAGCGACTGCTGATAAACGCGGGCTATACCTTCTTTAGATTCGCCGGTTTTTAAAGCTTGCTCCGCCGTTAAGTCATAGCGAGCTGCCCCTGCATGAGTTTCAAAATAACTCCAAGGTTTGGATTTTTTATTCAGTGATTGTAGCAATAGCGACAAAATGACATGTTTATGGACATCGGCAAAGTTGCCTGCGTGGTAACTGTGTTGATAACTTAACAAGAGAACCCCAAAATTTTAGACTTGATAATAAGCAGCTATTCTAACAGATTTGGAGACGAGCATAAAAGATAGTCGAAGAAAATAGGCACGGACAAATGCATCGAGGACCCGAGTAACTCCTCTTCACATAGATAGGAAAAAAACCTCCAGCACCAGAGTTATTAGCCGATCAGCTTCCCGTACTCACTGGTAAACACACTAGTCACGCTCTTCTGCGAGCCGTCTTTTAAACAGTAGACATTGGTGCTATGGATGGCGGGGAAGTAAAAATGTAACGAGCAAGCCGTCCGCTGAGAACTATTGCGAATACTGTGTAATCCCTCTAGATCAGTGATGGAACTGGTAGCTCCCGCGACTAACCGCTTTTTTTCTGCAGCCAACAGCGCGGGAGTTTGAGTTGCAGTTTTTATATAGCGCTGCTCTTCTAGCTCGCCGGCAAGGCATTTCATTACACACAGTGAACCATTGTGATCGTGGGCGGTAGAGTGTTGATTGGACTGCCAACACATCAGTATCACTTCAAAATCAGCATTGCTAAACACCAAATTTCTACCGTAGCTAGCAGCGCCAAAATGATGATACAGCTCAACATCAACTAAGCTCACCTCAATGCTAGAGATCAGTGTTTTGCGCGCTTGATCAGTGCTCGCCTGCTGCAACTGCTCAATCAAGTGTGCAACTACGTTTAGATTTTTATTGCAGCTGGCGCTACTCGGCATTATTTAAATCCATGTTGTACGAAACCCTATGTTACTAGAAACAGCTGTCTACTGCGAATCTCCAGCTGCTCTTTTTTCAATGAGAGCTAGTTAATAATTTATACGTACAGTGTGGCAATTTGGTTTCACATTAACCCAGTGAATGCTCAAATTAAACTGCTGAATAAGCCACCCAGCGGTGCGAGAGACTGCGCAAGCGCCTGTCAATACAGTCGTTTTACGCAGCTCTCGACTACTCCCCTCCCCCTAGTCTGAGGATCGGATTGCTTTTTGTGCGACAATTTTGCTCTATCGAAAGATTTTTAGCGCTATTGACGGCGCTAGTTTGAGAGCATTTCCCGCACTATCACAGCGATCAGTTAAAAACAAACTGCCCCTCTGCCAGCGCTACCACCACCTCACTGCCTGGCACATAGCGGCCCGCCAATAGAGCTTCGGCTAACGGGTTTTCTATCCACTGCTGAATGGCACGTTTTAATGGTCGAGCACCATACATTGGCTCGTATCCCAACTCAACTAAATGCTCCATCGCCTCGTCAGTTACTCGCAAACTCAGGTCTTTATCAGCTAACCGCTGCTGCAAATAAGCGAGTTGAATTTTAGCGATTTGTGCCACTTCAGGTTTTTCTAGTCTTTTAAACACTACTATTTCATCAATCCGATTAAGCACTTCGGGGCGGAAAAAATTAGTCACTTCTTCCATCACCGCACTCCTCATCTGCTGGTAGTCGGCGTGTGCACTAACATTTTGAATTTGCTGAGATCCCAAATTAGAAGTCATCACTACAATGGTATTTCTAAAGTCGACGGTCCGACCTTGTCCATCCGTTAGCCGCCCATCTTCAAGTACTTGTAGCAGAATATTAAACACATCTGGATGCGCCTTTTCTACTTCATCTAACAGCAACACGGAATAAGGCTTGCGTCTGACCGCCTCGGTTAGATAACCACCCTCCTCATAACCGACATAACCCGGTGGAGCACCTATTAATCGAGCGACAGAGTGTTTTTCCATGAACTCTGACATGTCGATGCGCACCATCGCCTCTTTAGTGTCAAACAAATACTGGGCTAAGGTTTTACACAGCTCAGTTTTACCGACCCCGGTAGGGCCTAAAAATAAGAAACTACCATTGGGACGATTCGGATCGGACAAGCCCGCTTTAGAGCGCCGCACTGCGTTGGCCACAGCCAGCACCGCTGCGCTTTGTCCAATCACGGTTTTTTGTAACTCCTGCTCCATCACCAGTAATTTTTCTCGTTCACCCTGCAACATTTTGTGGACCGGAATACCGGTCCAGCGCGCCACCACTTCTGCAACTTCTTCCTCGGTGACTTTGTTGCGCAGCAGCTGATTACTCTGCTCGGCACTTTGCTCAGCTTGGGCGGCTATCAGCAACTGCTTTTCTAAGTCGGGAATAACTCCATATTGGATTTCCGACATTTTGTTCAAATCTCCGGCTCGACTGGCTTGTTCCATGTCAATTCGCGCTTGGTCAAGCTGCTCTTTTATCTGTTGCGAACGCTGTAAAACAGCTTTTTCGGCCAGCCAAATTTCCTCGAGGTTGGCAAAAGATTTTTCCAGCTCGGCAAGGCTCAACAAGAGTTCTTTTAAGCGCTGTTTAGCGGCGGCATCTCGCTCTTTTTTTAATGCCTCACGCTCCATTTTAAGCTGAATAATTTTTCGTTCTAACTTGTCCAGTTCCTCTGGTTTTGAGTCCATTTCTAAACGAATTCCAGAAGCCGCTTCATCGATTAAATCTATCGCTTTATCAGGTAGTTGGCGATCGGTAATGTAACGTTGCGACAATTTAACTGCCGCGATAATTGCAGAGTCGGTAATATCGACACCATGATGCACTTCGTAGCGACCTTTCAGTCCCCGCAAAATAGCCACGGTGCTCTGTTCATCGGGCTGATCGACAAGCACCTTCTGAAAACGGCGCTCCAGTGCCGCATCTTTCTCCACATATTTACGATATTCATCTAAGGTAGTGGCACCCACACAGTGCAAGTCCCCTCTCGCCAGCGCTGGCTTGAGCATATTGCCAGCATCCATAGAGCCCTCTCCACCACCGGCACCTACCATAGTGTGCAACTCATCGATGAATAAAATGATTTGCCCCTCGGCTTTTTGCAGCTCTTTTAAGACCGCTTTTAAGCGCTCTTCGAATTCACCTCTAAACTTAGCACCGGCAATCAGCGCCGCCATATCTAGGGACAGAACTCTCTTATTCTTTAACCCTTCAGGGACTTCAGCATTCACAATACGCTGAGCTAAGCCTTCGACAATCGCGGTTTTACCGACACCGGGCTCCCCTATTAAAACTGGATTATTTTTGGTGCGTCGCTGTAACACTTGAATAGTACGACGAATTTCGTCATCTCGACCTATCACTGGATCAAGCTTGCCCTGCTCAGCAAGCTCAGTTAAATCAATACAATACTTATCTAGTGACTGACGATTGTCTTCAGCATTTGCATCTTTCACACTATCACCTGCGCGCAAAGCATCAATCGCTTGCGTTAAATTGGTTTTATTTATACTGGCTTGCTTTAAAAGTTTAGCGACCACGGTTTTATCATCTAACATCGCCTGCAACACTATTTCAGTGGCGATGAACTGATCCCCTCGCCGCTCTGCCAATTTCTCAGCACTGGCAAACAAACGACTACAACTTTGCGCGAGCCGCACATCACAATCAAGGGAGTTTAAGCGTGGTAAATTATCAACGGCTACGGATACTGCCGCCTGTAAGCTAGGTAAGTTTATGAGATTTGCCAATAGTGCATTGATAGCACTGGGCTGTTCATTAATGAACACCGACAGTAAGTGGACTGGCTCTATTAGATTGTGCTGTTTGTCGATCGCCAGTGACTGTGCGTCAGCAATCGCCTGTTGCAACTTGGCTGTAAATTTTTCAGGGCGCATACTCTGCTCCTCAATCCAAATGATTGGATTTTTATTCAAAAGTGACCGCTTTTGGATAACTTCTACCTGAATCCGTGACTTCAAAGTGAATACAGAGTGTAAGATATTGGTTCTACAGTGGAATTGAAAAATCTTAGCTGCACCCGTAGGTTCAGCGGGTATTTTTCTAACCGCTGTAGAATCAAGAGCTTGTGCTATGTGGCGCAGTGAAGTCACTGATTCAGGTTCTATATTGGGAGTTTGATCGCTAAATTCAAGTATCGGGGATCGCCAAAGCTGATCGAGATCAAAGGCTTTAGCAATTTTTGATGCTGAGCTGTAATTGGCCCATCGATAGCTAAACTAAAAACAGCCCGAGCTAGTGACGACTCCTTGCCAAGCTTGCTACCAAGAGAATATGTTTAACAGCCAGCTTGCACGGTGGATAGACATAGCCACTAAATAATCTCTAGTGGTAACTCGGTGGTATTTTTAACTTCTGTCATAGTGAAATGGCTTTGCGCTTCTTTAATATGCGGCAGCTGTAAGAGTTTTTTTCTTAAAAAATTTTCATAGCTGTCAATGTCCTTAGTGACCACCCGCAGTGTAAAATCCATTGCCCCGGAAATGGTCCAGCACTCCAATACTTCCGGGAAACTAACAATTGCCTCTTCGAACTCATTGAGCATACTCCAACCGTGCATCGATAATTTTACATGCACAAAAACCACAACTTTCAAGCCCAGTTTTTTTCGATTTAAGGTTGCCACTCCCCCCGTAATATAGCCCTCTTCCTGCAACCGATTGATCCGTCTCCAGCAGGGAGATTGTGACAGCCCGACTTTATCGGCAAGCTCGGCTGCCGATTGATTGTTGTTTTTTTGTAGCTGCAAAAGAATAGTACGATCAATTTTATCCAATTTTTCCATATAGACCACATATTTAATTTAACTTTTTATAAATACCAGCATTCACAATTAAATTATAGCTATTTTCGTAGATGCTTAACAAGCTTGGGATTAGGCTACTTGTTGAATCTGGTTCATTATCGAGGATAGCAGTAGATGCAGAGCGGGATTGAAACCCAGAAAAATCAGAATTTACGCGGTCAACACAAACACATCCATATAGGCCAGCTCATCATTTACCGCTTGTAATGCTGCGGCACTGTGCCAAAAGCGTTTATCATTTAGCACCACAAATTCACCGTTATCAAAGGCATGTTTAAAAATAGGGGCTTGGTCTTGATTGGGGTGTACACAAATTTCACCGCCACTAATATTTTGACGATCTATCACAAACACGGCTAAGTAATCAAAGCCATCCTGATGCACCCCTTCTGGCGCCGCTTCTGTGGCCACTCCGGGCTTGCCAAGAATTCTCATCTGATGCACTTCTATCGGGGTCTCATCCTCGATTGCCGCCATCTGTTTAAACTTGCTAAACATTTCGCTAAAAGCCTGACTATTAAAAATGTCAGCTTCAATCGCCGGATAAACTCTGGCAACATCACCCTGAAACTTGTTGAGATCTTGCCCTTGTGAAAAAGCTTTGGCGGGGAGCACTGTTAAAGTTTCAGCGGCGTAGTTAAAGTGAGAGTAACGGCGCAAACGAAAGTCACCGTCTAAGTAGCTACTTCTGGGTAAATTGGCAAAAGAGCCCGTCAGTGCTTTAACACTACCCGTGCTTAGCTGGCCTAATTGTAAGAGGAAATCAGTAGCTGCGCCCATTGTTGAAACTCCATCGACTATTGTATTCAATCTCTCCAGCATCTATCACCCTAGTTGCGTGATCCCGCTGAAGTACTGACACTATTATATCGATAAAGCAGTGCATTAATTTTGCTTACTTTAGCAAAGCAGCGACAAACAAACATAACCTATGCACATAAATTATATTTAACAGATAAACTTTACAATTAATTAGGACTTGTTCGATAAATAACCGTTGCCATTCTGCCGGTACTTGCGGTGCGGCGATAGGAATAGAATTGCTCAGTTTGACTAAAAGTGCAGTACTCACCACCGTAAATCCGCGATGCATGCAGCCCTGCTGCAAGCAGTTTTATTCTGGCTAATTGATAGATATCCGCCAGCCATTTTCCCGGCGCACCAGCGGCGATAAACGCGGCGCTCGCCTCGCTGTTATCCGCTATAAATTGTGCCCGCACTTCGTCGCCAACTTCAAATGCATGCGCACCGATAGCGGGCCCCAACCAGACATCTGTGATCGCAGCGTCAAAGTGACTCAAGGTATTTTCCAAGACACCGGTGACTAAACCACGCCAGCCCGCATGGGCCACTGCGATTTTATTGGCTTGTCGAAACGCTACCGGCAGACAGTCAGCGGTCATCACCACACAGGCGAGATTCTCTTGATCAGTCCAGCAGGCGTCCGCCACTAGTACTTGGTTATCTGCCTGGGCTTTAACACATAGCGTACCGTGCACTTGCTCTAACCATTGCGCACTTTCTAATTTGCAGGCTTTTAACAAGGCGTTACGGTTTTGTTGAACGGCGAGTGGGTCATCACCAACATGTAAGCCAGTATTAAAGCTTTGATACTGGTCCGTGCTGTGTCCCGCTAACCTGGTCGTGGTAAAGGCCACTATTTTGCTGGCTTTAGGCCCCTCTTTAGAGCTGTTGATATCAGGCCAGCTAGCGGCTATTACTTGCATCAGTACTCTTCATGTCCCAGTGCATCATTTTTCAGCACATCCAATAGATTTTCAAAATCTTCAGGTAATGGGATTTCCCAACTCACTTGCTCACCAGTGCCTGGATGCCACAACTCCAATTTTTTAGCATGCAGCGCCTGGCGCTTAAAACCGCGCAGCGCTTCGATGGTCTCCTCTTCAATACCTTTAGGTAAACGAGCGCGGCCACCGTAGGTCTGATCACCGAGTAATGGATAATTAATATGCGCCATGTGCACCCGAATTTGATGAGTACGACCTGTTTCTAATTTTAAGCGAATGTGGCTGTGAGCTCGAAATTTTTCCAGTAGCCGATAGTGAGTAACGGCCTCTTTACCCATAGAGACCACCGCCATTTTTAGGCGGTTAGTCCCGTGCCGGCCCATTGGTTCTTCGACACAGCCACCACCGGTCATCACTCCATTAGTAATAGCTTCGTACTCGCGTCCCATAGAGCGATCCTGCAACTGACCGACTAAATCTAATTGTGCTTGGATGGTTTTCGCAACCACCATCAATCCGGTAGTATCCATATCTAAACGATGGACAATACCAGCTCTCGGCACTTGAGCAATCGCGGGACAATGATATAGCAAGCCATTCAACAAAGTGCCATTGCGGTGCCCAACAGCTGGATGCACCACTAAACCAGCCGGTTTATTAATCACCATGATATCGTCATCTTCATAGACAATATCCAGCGGCATATCTTCGCCCTCGTGAGACTCCATATCCTCAAGGACAGCTTCAATCATAATTTTTTCGCCGCCGTACAATTTTTCTCTCGGCTTTAACTGCTTGCCATCGACCAGTATCGCACCGTCTTTTATCCAGGCGGTTAGTCGAGACCTAGAATACTCAGGGAACAACAAGGCGACAATTTGATCAAAGCGTTTTCCAGTATATTCACTCGGCACGCGACTTTCTAATTCAATATTTTCTGACATTTCTCTTCCGGCTTAGCTTTCATGACAAGCTTTTTAAATACATGGAACAACCTTAACAGCATCTACAATAGGTTATGAGGTAAGGACTGCGAATAATTTGCACGTTCAATTCAATAGTAAGCTTCCATCCGTACACTAATCTGTCTTACAGATTCAGTCTAAGTACCGCTAAAGGTATACAACCGCCCGGCAACTAAGCCGCCACGATATCCAAGGATTGGCTGACGATCGGCACGGTTCTGCTTCTCAATGGAAACGAGTTTACGCATTATACCTGAAACAAAAACATTACTGCGAATTTATCAAAAATTGATTTTATCAGTAAGACTTCTACACAGCGTGACCAACATCAGGCAATGCATGGAAAGACCCAGTAAAAAGTGGCGAGTGAGCGGGGTTTATAGTTATAGATGAGTATTTTTTGGCCTGCATTTAACTGCCGAATTATCAAACCTAGTACCTGAAGGCTTCTTAGTGACATATTAAAATTTTTCCTAAGGAGCTAAATTCAGCGCATTTTAATGCTGTTTCCCAGGCCGACAGGAACCTCCAGCTTGGCATGCTGACGATGAACCTGCGTCAGTTTTCGCTGTATCGCCGCACCACTGGGACAAGATTTAGCTAAGTTTAAGTCCACATGTAGTAACAGATGCTCGCCTGTCGCTAGCAGCTCGTCGCTGCTGGCTTGATACAAGCGGTGAAATAGCTGGATTTTTTTTGCATCTTGGTCGATTAATTGTGTTTTGACTATTAGCGGCTCATTAAGCTTTACCTGCGCCAAGTGTCGGAGATGTGTTTCAGCGGTAAAATAACTTTTGCCACTGGCGACATAATCCCGATCCGCGCCAATAAAGGTTAAAAAATTATCGGTTGCCAGACTCATGACTTGCAGATAATTTGATTCATTCATATGGCCATTATAATCAATCCAAGCGGGGAGCACCTCTCCTTGATACATAGTTAATATTTGACGTAGATCTGCAACTTTTTCTGTACTGGAAGTCAGTGACGCCAAGTGTAAATCGTGCCTGCGTAACATTTCACCCACCCCCCAGTTAGCCGCTTTTTGCACCCGCATAATACCGACTAAATTGTCATCGCGAATCCGCTCTAATTCTAGAATGCTGTGCATCCCTGATTGTTGATCTGACTGAGCGGAAATTTTTTCCACCAGTGCATCAGTCAGCTCAGGAACGTCCATTAACTTTGTCCAAGGCCAGGCTAATGCCGGTCCAAACTGGCTAATAAAATGCGCCATTCCCGCTTCGCCGCCGGCAATCCTATAAGTTTCAAAAAGCCCCATTTGCGCCCAGCGCAAGCCAAAACCAAAGCGAATTGCATCGTCAATTTCTGCAGTGCTGGCGATATCATCTTTAACCAGCCACAAAGCTTCCCGCCATACCGCCTCCAGTAGTCTATCTGCGATATGCGCATCTATTTCCCGGTGAATGACGAGTGGCTTCATGCCTATTTCAGTCAGTATTTGTTGAGCGCTAGCTATATTTTCAGCCGTGCCATTAACGCCAGCCACCAGTTCAACTAAAGGCAGTAAATATACCGGATTAAAAGGGTGGGCCACCATTATTTGCGCGGGGCGAGCAGACTTCTTCTGCAAGTCACTCGCCTTAAAGCCTGACGTGGAAGAACCTAGCAAGGCAGTAGGCGAGCAGTGCTCTTGAATTTGTTGAAAAACTGCATGCTTTAGCGCCAGACGTTCTGGAACACTCTCTTGTATCCAGATCGCATCTCTGACGGCCGCAGCCACACTTTGGCAAAAAATCAACTGACCTTCTGCAGGCATAGCCACATCCGCCAGTGCCGGTAATGAATGGCGCGCGCTGTCTAATACTTGTTCAATTTGACGCTGCGCATCGGGCGCCGGATCAAAGACTTTCACATCCCAGCCGTGCAGCAAAAATCTCGCTATCCAGCCACCACCAATTACGCCACCGCCGATACATGCTGCTGTTTTTTTCATTTAAAAACCTCTGCTTTGCCGCTGTTAATAAAGCTCTGAAAAAGCCCTACTTCCCGATAAATAACTAAAGACCAACCTGATTGACCATCATACTCCGCTCAACTTGGCGACTATCTAACAAAGTATTTATTTTCAACAAGCACAGGAAGAGATTAAAAGCATCTTTTGCTATGGCGGAGACACAGGGCTAATCAGGAAAACCAATATCCGCTCAGTCACTATTTAGCTCTCATCCAAAAACACAGTATTAGCGAGGGAGTGCCCGGTAACAGCTGCTTCTAAATATTGGCTAATGGCGCTCTTTTGACTAGCTGCATTTTTTCTCGAACTTGAGCCGCAGTCATTAGCTGAGCCCCCATATTGATCGCTATAGTCGCCGCTTTTTCCACCAGTTGCGCGTTAGTGGCCAACTGCCCTTTGGCTAGCCATAAATTGTCTTCTAGACCCACCCGAATATTACCACCGGCGAGGATTGTCGCTGCGCTAAAAGGCAGCTGATTACGGCCAATAGAAAATGCGGAAAAAGTCCAAGAGTCAGGGGTGTTATTGACCATCGCCATAAAAGTATTTAAATCGTCAGGCGCCCCCCAGGGGATGCCCATACAGAGTTGAATCATCACTGGCTCTGCAATACAGCCCTCTGCAACCAGTTGTTTAGCCAGCCATAAATGACCACTATCAAATACTTCTAGCTCAGGCCTCACCCCCA
This sequence comes from Osedax symbiont Rs1, assembly GCA_000416275.1. GTDB lineage: Bacteria > Pseudomonadota > Gammaproteobacteria > Pseudomonadales > Balneatricaceae > Rs1. The sequence goes on along the minus strand of ASZJ01000105.1, from coordinate 19,901 downwards.
AATCGGTGATTATTTTTGCCATAGCTCGCAGCATTCCCGGCGTATTAGCCATCACATAATCAGCTTCTGCAAAGTTCATTGTGCCGCAATCCAAGGTACATATTTCCGGTAGACATTGGCGAATATGTTCAAGCCGTTCTGTGGCGCCAACCAGGTCCGTACCTGCCGCACATAGCGGAAAAGGCGCTTCAGGGTGACCAAAAACAAGGTCGCCACCCATGCCGGCAGTCAGATTGAGCACCACGTCTTGGGTAGAATCTCTGACCCGTTCCGTCAGTTCGCGATACAGGGCTAGATCGCGACTGGGGGTGCCTGTTTTGGGATCGCGCACATGACAGTGCACCACCGCAGCCCCTGCTTTGGCTGCATCGATGCAACTTTCGGCAATCTGCTTAGGTGAGCGCGGCACATGGGGCGAGCGATCTTGACTTGCTCCTGAACCTGTGACCGCACAAGTAATGAAGGGGTTGTTATTGACCTTTAGACTCATGGCGTTTTCCTAAGTAAGACAGAGCATTTGTCACTGCTTTGCCGTTGAACTGGGCTTGATTTAATTGATTGATTGTATCCATGCATATTGACATAAAACTAGCCGGAAAATTTCACCTTTGAGGTAAATTTCATGATCATAAACGCAAAATATTACGCTCCAGATCGCCAATCGCCCAGTCTATGTTAGTGATAATTATTACCTGAATCAGTGACTTCACTGCACCACATAGCGCAAGCTCTTGATTCTACAGCGGTTAGAAAAATGCCCGCTGAACCTACGGGTTTTATGCAGGGATGCATTTATTGAGCGAATGCAGGACGCATTTGAGCTTGAGCTAAGATTTTTCAATTCCACCGTAAAACCAATATCTTACACTCTGTATTCACTTTGAAGTCACGGATTCAGGTATTAAATAGACAGACCGAGAACTGACACTTATCTAGACAAATCACCCCGCTGTTTTAACTCTTTAAGCGCCGTTAGCCAGAGAATAAAAGTGATTTGTTGGCTTAAGCGCTATTAAATAGTAACGCTAACAAAGATCTGACTAGCGGCAAAAGTTAAGGTTAATGGTTTGTTTCCCCAATATAACCCGTTACAATATGGCTTCTATGGGATCGTTTTAAAGCCGACAGAGCTAAATGGAACTATTTTTCGCTTGGTAGCGTTTAAATAAGAATAATCACATCATATTTTTAGGATTATATTGAATGAGTTTGTCAAAATTTTTATTAATCGTCAGTTTTTGCGCACTAACATCAGCCTGTTCCCTGTTTGGTCCAGAGCAAGAAAAGCCAGATATTCCCGAAGACCAGCTATACACTCAGTCGATAGAAGCACTGCAAACTGACAACTATGCATTAGCTGTTGATAAGCTAGAGTTGATGGAAGCCCGCTATCCTTTCGGCCAGTATTCGCAGCAAGCTCAATTAGAACTAATTTTTGCCTATTATAAAAATGATGAGCCCGACGCTGCGATCGTTTCTGCACAGCGCTTTATTCGTTTAAATCCGACCCATGAAAATATTGATTACGCGTATTATTTACAAGGTTTAGCCGCTTTTGAGCAAACCTCTGGCTGGATAGAAAAGTACTTACCTATCGATCAAAACCAAAGAGATCCAGGTTCTGCTCTAGAGTCTTTTGATGCGTTCGCCACTTTAGTCGGTCGCTACCCCGATAGCCAATATGCTCAAGACGCTAACAAGCGGATGTTGTTCCTTAAAAACCGCTTAGCCACTCATGAAGTTCAAGTCGCTCAATACTATATGGACAGAGGCGCATATGTTGCCGCCGCCAATAGAGGCCGCCATGTGGTCGAAAACTTTCAAGAATCTTTAGCGACACCGAGAGCTTTAGAGCTTATGTATCAAGCTTATACTCAACTTAAGATGGATGACTTAGCTCGGGACGCCAAGCTAGTGCTCAACAGCAACTTTCCTAATTACTCGGTTAGCAACTATCAAGAATCTGTTGACAGCCTTCTGAGTACAGCGACTTTTGGTCTGTTTGGACAAACTGCTAACAAGCCGCCAATGTGGACACCAACCACCGAGGCTTCGCAACCAGCTTCGCAAGTGCTAGAAGCACAGTCGGAGCAAAAAAAATCTTGGTTCAACAAGCTTTCATTCGGTTTGTTCGATTAAAAAACTTAGCCAAAAACAGTACTCAGCGCTATAGCATTAATTTTATGCAGCGCTGATTTAAATCATAATTTCCCGGCCTCAATTAATGTTTAATCTGATATAGAGAGCAACGATGAACGCGCATTCGATTAGAGAACTTATGCAGGTACTACCGGAAATTGATCCGAAGTTTGAAATTGAACGCAGAGTTGATTTTATAAAAAAACAGTTAGTCAATTCAGGACTGAAAAATCTAGTGCTTGGAATTAGTGGCGGAGTTGACTCGACCACCTGTGGCAAACTAGCGCAAATGGCCATCGACCAACTAAATACAGCGCACGCTGGATATCAATTCATTGCAGTGCGTCTCCCTTTCGCCGATCAAAGCGACGAAGAAGATGCGCAACTGGCCTTAAAATTTATCAATGCTACGCAAAACATTAGCGTTAATATTGAAGCGGCGACCCAAGGTTTACACGAACAAGTTCTGCTTGGTTTAAATGACAACCCGCAGAATTTAGCGACAAAAACACAGTCCAGAATCGATTTTTCCAAAGGCAATGTCAAAGCAAGACAGCGTATGGCAGCACAATATCACATCGCCGGTATTCTCGGAGCGCTGGTACTAGGCACGGATCACTCCGCTGAAAACATCACTGGCTTTTATACCAAATGGGGAGACGGAGCCTGCGATTTAGCCCCTCTTTTTGGCTTGAATAAACGCCAAGTTCGGCTGTTGGCAACAACACTAGGAGCGCCATGCATCTTAGTAGAAAAAACCCCGACCGCCGACTTAGAGGAACTAACTCCACAAAAAGCCGATGAATTAGCACTAGGTATTCGCTACGATGATCTCGATGACTTTTTAGAAGGCAAAAAAACATCCCCGGCTGTCGAACAAAAAATTATCAATATTTATCTACAAACCGAGCATAAACGCCAGCAAATCCCCACCTTATATTCAAATTAAGCACCCTTATAGGATTGCTTTCAAACACTGCTTGCTCAATTATTTAGTCTCTACCCGCACCCTACCTAGCCAATTAATAACCAGCTTGGTTGTTAGCTGACCGCAGTTAATCACGAAGCTACCTGCGCGGGCACCTTTGAGTACACCAAACTTATGGAAGTTGACATAATCGCCTCTGTTCCAAGTGATAGTGCAGCGCTCTCGATTAAACCGCGTGGCTTTTATCAGCTGCTCTGATTGCTGATAGATTTTGTCGCCATTAGTATCAGTGAACACTAACCAACCATTACTCCAATCATGCTTGCCACGACCTGCACCGCCCTGACAAGCTAACTCAATCCTTTTACGACAGATCATCACCGAGCGATGGCTATCAATAGAGGCAACTTTGGCGGACTTTATCGATAATAACAGCTCACTGGTGCGACTATCTAAATTACTTTTTTGCACTAAATAATGTAATTGTGGGAAAGCGAATAGCAGTAGAATTGACACTATGCACAAGTAAGCTAGCAACTCGATTAAACTAAAAGCTGCAGCGCGAAAGGCGTGAGCGGAGTTATTCCGATATGCAGCGTTCGCTACTGCAGTTATCGGATTTTTTGCCATGAGATACGTTGTCGATAAGTAGTAGAGCGAATTAAAGTCTGCAGCAGCACTGTTGAACGATCATTGAACCCCACCCCATTAGCGGTAACTCGATAATATTGAACATTACTCAGCTCCTGTTTAAGCTGCATTTTTTCAATGATATAAGCACTGACGATGCGCTGTTGATTGCTATAAGCTGTCGCTGATTTTTGCACCACGCTATAGTTTTCATCATCCCACAAAGCAGCTTGCTCGATCATTTGCCACGCGCTTAACCACTCGCCATCCACCTGCAAAAGTTGCGGATAGCTACCTTTTACCAACGGCCTATGATTTACATTTACTTTGAAGTCTGAGTCTGAGTCTGAGTTTGAGTTTGAGGTAAAGCTAGTAGCTATCGCTACCTCACCCAAGGCGATAGCTATTTGCGCACGCTGTAATGCTAAAGAATGACTTAAGAAATGTCGTGACAACTTAGTACTTTGGATCGTATTTTGCAGGCCAAGCAGCGAGAGGCTGGCCAAAAAAGCCATCACTACTAAGGTCAAAAGCAAAAAAGTGCCCCGTTGTTTACGCAGCCCAACTAAACTGCGGTAATGCATAGCGAAAAGCACCATCAGACTAGCCTCTATTACGTAAAGTGATATCTAAGTTAAACACTTTGTACAAGCGTAAATCATCGGCTTGTACTGTATTGTTGTGCAGATCTTGATACTGCATTGCAACATCCAACACTTGGTTATGTGAACTGAGCAAAAGCTGCAACTGCACACTCACCACTTGTTCAGAATCAAAATGTTGGTCCGCTGCATAATAGCGTACTCGCTGATTAACCGCGGATCTAACCCCGTAGCGAATGATTAGCATCTCTACATTGGGGATTATTTCATGACCATTTTTGTTATTTATTTTACGATACAATCCCGTCCTGCCACTGGCTCCTTTGGCTAAATAATAAGAGATCAATGACAAGGGGTACACGAGCGCGCCCTGTTTATAAGAATGACTCAAATTTGCACTGCTATTCGACGGCATCTCGTGACTTAACTGATAGCGCCATATGTCTGATACGGTAAAAATATCGGCGTGCGTGCAATCGGTAATTAGCAACTCTTGCTGCTCTTCAATCCATTTGTTTTTAATTAAATCAACCCGGCTATGCACTGTCGACATGTCGGCTACAGTATCGACACCCGCATTGAGCACCGTCACAAAACTTATCGAATCTGAATTTTTATAGGCTAATGTATTACCGGATATAATGGAAAACTCAGCCAAAAACTGACTGACAGGGCCTTTGGAATGATTGCTTAGGTTACTTATACCTTGCTCATAACAACCAGCAAATCCTATTGAACGAAGATCATTGGCTAGAAAGAACAGTGCTAGCGATGAATTTTCTTGCATCGATTCAGCCGAGGTTTTTAAAGCATTAGATTTCATAGCCGCGTACAACGTACTTAGAATCACTGCACTTAGCATCAGCCCTAGCAATGAGGCTATCATTAATTCTACCAGCGTACCGCCTCGCTGGTTTTTCAATGACTATGCTCCAGCGCATAAAAAAGTGCTAAGTCGGCACTGCGATGAGCATTCATCCACCAAATCTTAATCACCATTGGACTTTCCTGATCGTTGTCGCAACTAGAACTTTTGACCAAGTAGCTATTTCCCGGCGAGCTATCTCTACAAACCTCCGCTTGAAAATTGGGCAGTACTTGTGTCAACTGTATCTGCCATTGCAAAAGATCATGTAGTGCCTGGCTGCGTTGCTGACATTTTATATGTCCGAAACAATCAGTTGAAATAATTGTTGAACTATTAATTTTCGTTAGATATTCACTCTGTGGCTCATTGGCTTCGGCGCTGTTTAAACGCATTTTATTAGAGAGATTGGCCGCCAAATTTAGCGCATCTGAGGTTTGTACAGCACTGCGACTTAGCTGTTGTGAAGTAAGCATCGTACTCACCAGACCCGTGGTACTTATCGATATTAGCAAGATGACCACTAATATTTCTATTAGTGACTGTCCGAGATTGGTGATCGTCATAACGGCCTCAAAATTTCATTCCATGTTTACTTTGAACAGACGGCAACAGTAAAAAATTACTGCGATCTTATGAGTTTAAGCGAGTGCCATAGTTGATACTGGAACAATTCAAGCCTTACATCATTACTCGTGTTCATTTTGAATTCATGAACTTTAGATGAGTGCAGTGATCAAATCAATCCACAAATAGCTTATTTTATTGAACAATCGTATGAATTATTTTACAGAATACTGCTTAAATAGGAGTATTTCTTAAGCAGTTAAGAAGACTATCAAAAATAATGGCCCACAATAATAGGCTTTAGCGCTCGGTAATACGGCGTTAAAAACCGGCTCAATATGCTCATTTACACTAGTAAAATCCGCTATTTCACCGGTTTTTGCTTTGTCTTACCTTCGCTCGCAACGTTATGCAGAGGTCTCTAGATAGCAGCTGTGAGCTACTCTCAATAACCTTTATTGATCATAATTACTCAGCCGGATCAATCAAACCAGATTGGCTGGCATTTACTCGGTACCAGCCGGCAATGCTGTAGCGCCGGCAATTAGCAGCTAATACTTGGTGAGGAAATTTTTCACTGAGAAAAATAATCATAGTGCCCAGTTTTGGCGCCACTGTTTCTATGATTTTATTCCCCTCTTGGTTATACAATAAAAGTTGACCGGCATCGTCCTCCTGCCAGCATTCATTCAAGTACAGAACCGTAGACAGTACTCTATTGCTACGCCCTTTGAGCGCATCAATATGCTTATTGTAAAATTGTCCTTGCTGATAAATTGAAAAATGACTTTCAAAATCATAGAGCCCCATAAACAAACGTCGATTCAGCCCCTGCTTTAAGTTAGCCATCAACGTTAAATATGCCGTTTCCACTGAATTACTGGTATTTAACCAGTGTATTTTGTCAGACCTGACCTTTTTATCTAACTGAAAACGTTGCTCTCGACCAATACCAGCATCCCGCCAATGCTCTTCGCTGAAAGAGAGCGCCCGTTGGCGCAACAAAGTTAATAACTGTGCATCTATCTGCTGCTCGAGGATCGCATAGCCGCGCTCAACGAGTTGATCGGCTATCGAATCAAGTATTTTATCGGTGTATTGTAATGCAATATCGGAGTTCACAGTGCGACCTTAATCGTATTCCAGTTAATGATAAAAACGGCAGCGGCGATAATCTTACTGGCGTAGCGCTTATAGAGAACAGTAAAAGTAGCTGCTGATATATTTTCCTTAATTCTGAGCTAAGGAACCGCTGAGTAGTCAGTCCAGAAAGTAAAATATTGATCTGGGAGTCAAAGATAAATCATTAGTTTTCACCGCCGTATAGGTGAACATTTATCAATATGCTGTAGCATCAACCATCGGTGCTCAGTATTAGCTGAATCGACGATTTCCATGGGATACTTAGCATAAGCTATTGATCCACTTTGAAGCCATTGATTCAGGTATCATATTGGGATAGCCAATCAAGATATTAGCCAATCGTTCTTAGCTCTGAGTATTATATGATTATTAAAGCCGCGCGTGAAAGAGTTTTCAAACTAACTAAAACGTTAAAAAACCCGATTGATCTAATTAGTCACATTCCCTTTAGAATAGCGATTGTCAGCAACTTATTAGCGTTAAATAGAGACTGGAAAATTCGTAACTTATGCAATTTGGAACCGCGTGAAATTCGGGTTTTCATCAATATAGGCTCTTACATGCCGATTAAAGCGGCGGATATCGCCTATCAGGCAAGATTAGATTCTTACACAGTATCCAGAGCCGTCAAAAAATTACTCAGTTTGGAACTGATAGAAATTAGCGCTGATAAGGACCACAAAAATATTAAAAATTTAGTCCTTAATGCCGAAGGAGCTAAGTTATATAACAAGTTAGCACCCGCTTTAGAAGCGCGTTCCAATGAGCTTGAAAGTGTGCTGTCAGCTGCAGAAAAAAGCCAGTTTTATGCCATCATTAACAAATTAGAAGATCAGGCAGAGAAAATTTTGGCCGAGCAAGCTATCGCTCTGATCGAGTTGGGTAATGAGCCGCCCGCTGACCAGAAAGAAATTATTCGCTGGTATCGAAAAGGTTTAAAGGAATAGTCATAGCCACTTTACTGCTCTCAAACAACGCCTTTCAATTTATATGGATATAGTAAAAAAATGCGACGCTTCCTGATTATAGCCAGCTCAATATTAATAGCCTTTTGTCTTTATTGGCTGCTTGGGTCAAAGAGTACAGCACGTTATCAAAGCGTCGGTGGTGCCACTGCTATCGAGTGGTTGACGATGCGTTTCAATGAAGAGCCCTTTCCAGAGATAGACCCCGCTGACATCAAATCAATTACTCAACCGGCCAACCTTGCTCTGATCAATTCTATCACCGTGAGCCCCCGGGCAACTTGGCTCGGTCATGCAACTATGCTGGTCCAGTACCGCGGGATTAATTTTTTAACCGATCCTCACCTTACATCTCGTCCGGCACCAATCGACTTCGGCGTACAAAAAAGACAAGTCGCGCCAGCTATTAGTTTTAAAGATATGCCTAAAATTGATTTTATTGTTATTTCTCACAACCATTACGACCACCTCGATCACCGAACCGTCGACATGTTCGCTAACTCGGTCACTTGGTATGTACCTATGGGTCTAAAGAGCTGGTTTTTGGATAGGGGTATAAGGAGCGATAAAGTCATTGAGTTAGAGTGGTGGCAAAGTGCTCAATACAATAAGGAGGTACAAATAACCTTTGCCCCGAGTGTCCACTGGTCGAAACGCACCCCTTGGGATACTAATCAAAGTCACTGGGGGTCTTGGTCAGTTAAAATTGCAGATTTTAATGCTTGGTTTGGTGGTGACACCGCCTATGATCAGGCCATGTTCCAAGAAATAGGCCTCAAGTTAGGGCCCTATAATATGGCATTCATTCCAATCGGTGCCTACGCCCCAAGATACTTTATGCAAAGACAGCATATAGACCCTGAGCAGGCGGTAAAGATACATCAAGATATTAAATCAGAATTTTCGATACCTATTCACTGGGGAACCTTCCAATTAACCCAGGAACCCTACTTAGAACCGGTACTATTGTTAAAACGTCAGCTTAACCTGCAGCATATTAATCTATCAGACTTCTCACCGATTAAGATTGGACAAAGTGTGACTGCGAATAGCAAACCAAACTCAACCGCAAAAAACCCTAACCAGTAGCGTAACTCATTGATTTATCAGTAGTGGCATATGTTTGTCAGGTAATTGTCGTCACGCTCTATGCAAAATTACTGAATACTTAGGAGCTGGAGCTAAACTAATCCAGCCAGCGCTACTGAGACTATTTGAGGATAAAGATGATCGTACGAAAATTAAGACTACAGAGAGCTTGGTCACAGGAGCAACTCGCTCAATTAAGTGGGCTAAGCGTACGTACCATTCAACGCATAGAGCGTGGCCAAACCGCCGGTCTTGAATCAATGAAATCTCTAGCCGCTGTCTTTGAAATCAACATTGCTGATTTAAACCAGCCGGAGACTGACATGAACACTGCGACCCATTTATCCACCGAGGAAAATAAAGTTTTGCAACAAGTGCGGGATATCAAAGGCTTCTACTCCCACCTGCTAAAATACGCCATTATTGTCGGCGCTCTTTTTATCAGTAATTTACTCACCAGCCCCGACTATATTTGGGCTTGGTGGGTTGTTTTCGGCTGGGGAATAGGCGTTGTATCACACGGGCTAAGTGTCTTTGAAATTTTTAATTTTTTTGGTGCCGACTGGGAAAAAAGACAAGTGGAAAAGAAACTAGCCCGCATATTGCATGAAAAATGGTAAGTTCCGCCCTATCCCTTGATAGAATAGGGTTTACCACAAAACTACTTCGGATGAAGTAACCCGGAACTTACCATGCCCAATTTTATACAATCCCCACTTAATTTCCACCCTGTTGACGGACTTACTGTACGCGCCAGTTTTGATGGTGGCTCTATGTCATCTGATTTTGGTGCAATACTGATGCGGGAGACGGCACTTCAAAGTCAACTGCTAACCAAACTTGCCGCTGCTATCAGCGACTCTCGCAGACAAACACATATCAAGCACTCTATGCAGGATCTCATTACTCAAAGAACTATCCAGCTTGCCTGTGGCTATGAAGATGCTAACGATTCTAACTCTCTACGCAAAGACCCTATGTTTAAACTGGCTCTGGGAAAAAAGCCATTAGACGAAGAACAAGATTTGGCCCACGGATCAACTTTCACTCGATTAGGCCAAAATGTTGATAGCAAAGATTTATACCGCATGGCTCAAGCGTTTATTGATCATTTCATGGATAGCTATAGCAAAGATCCCAGCATCATCATTCTTGATATGGATCACACTGAAGATCAAGTATATGGCCAACAAGAACTGGCATTGTTCAATCGTTATTACGGCCATTATGGCTATCTGCCACTTACCATTTTTGAGGGTTTTAGCGGGAAGTTGATTGGTACCTATCTTCGTCCAGGTAAACGCCCTACAGGGGCAGAAAATGCGATGATAATGAAACGCGTTATACAACAAATTAGATCGCGCTGGGCCAACGTTCACATCGTTTTACGTGGCGACGGCCACTTCTCCAACCCTGAATTAATGCAATTAAGTCAAGATGATGACAACATGGACTTTATCTTTGGTGTGCCCGGTAATAAAGCGTTGTCTCCCATGGCGAGTTCTTTACTAACAGCCGCTAAACACTGCCTTGATGAGAAGCGCCACAACGCAAAGTTGGTAGGTCAACCAGAACCCTATAAAGTGCGCTTATATGACGAGTTAGACTATAAAGCCAAAAGCTGGATGGGTATTGAATGTCGTTTAATTGTAAAAGCAGAAGTGAACCTGCTAGGCAAGAACCCTCGTTATATTGTCACCTCTATTACCAATGCCAGTCCTGAGACCCTGTACTGTGATTTTTATTGCGCTCGAGGACAAGACGAAAATTTCATCAAGCAGCTGAAAAATGATATGGCCTGTGATCGCACTTCTGATCAAGGCTTTTTGGCAAATCAATTGCGGCTTTTCTACTCTGCTGCGGCCTATGTATTAATGCATGAATTCCGATTAGAAACATTAAAGGGTACGGTATTAGAGCGAGCAGAAATGGGTACAATACGCTTAAAACTATTCAAAATTGCGGTGCGAATTGTTCAGTATAAAGATAGAGTGAAACTGATGTTGCCAAGTTCTTGCCCCGTTTCTGAATTGCTAAAACGCGTCACTGACATTCTTTATTCCAGCAGACTCCTCAAACCTGGATAGCCCTGCATCTTGATAAAATTCAGAGTTTACAACACGAGCATTGAGGTTCGAGGGCAGCGTTTGGCTTCCGACTACGAGTTGTTCGAAAAACAACCAGTTCGGTGTACTTAGCTCCACTAAAAGTTTCTGAAATTTTAGATCTACCCAGCGGCTTAAGAAAAATTTGCAAGGCACTGCTATAAATGGAGTGACTATTGTCAAGTGACTAGTTGGTGCAACATGCGGGCTAGGACGAAAGCTATAGCAACTACTACTGCGTTTTTAAGGGGCTGCAACACCCCTTAACTTGCCCTTTATCATCACTAGCTAGGCTTACTGTTCCTAGAAAAATTGGCTATTGCTAACTACAATCTCGTTTCTGCATAAAAACTAGTTATCTATTTTGTCTCTGTTCATCAGTTGCTGCAAAGTATAAGTTTTATCGACGCGATACTGTATATCTTCAATAAAATCAGGATCGGCCAGTACACAGTTTCTGTCGCAGACCATCCGCGCAATCCCATCCAACGTATCTGTCTGCCAAATACGTCCCCCTGGAGTTGCTATAAAACCATCGATGTCTTCAGCTATATCCGCCAGCATATCTTCATAGGAGGGCAGCTCTGAATCTGCATCTACTGAAAAGGCACCAGGGGTATGGTAGGAGCCGATCAAATCAAAATCTAGCGGTGGCTCTTCAGGCAGACAAGAGTCAGGCTTACCTTTTTTGGGGGGCGTGGCGACAAATTGAGCTTCGTCGTTATAGCCTATATAACCGCAGTACTCACGGTTGTTGGCGAAGGATTGTGGCTGAATGCCGTTAAAGAACTGTTTAAAGTACTCTAACTCTGCGCTATTTAACTCTAGTGCTATGGTCTGACTACTGACCGACAATAAAACAAAAAATTGGATAACCTTTAGCATATTAAATCCAGCTGTATTTGAATATTTAAGGAGTGTCAGACAGGACTGTGACTAGCCACTGAGTATCATTGTCAGGATCGGGGCTTAGCTTTAGCAGCATGCAGTTTTCGAGAGCGACTTCGGGATAGATGTTAATCGCCTCTTTCAAGGTGCTGTATACTCCGCCATGCGAGACGATTAAAGCAGTCTCTGGATAAGCTAATACTTTATTGATCCCCACCGCTATTCTCTGTCGAAAATCAGCTCTACTCTCCGCTCCTGAAATCACAATATCACCTGTTTTCCAGCGCTGATACCACTCTCCTCGCAGATCACCATCACGCACCCCAATAGTGACCTCTTTAAGCTCTTCAATCACAGATATATGAAGATCTTGCTTAGCCTTAACTATTTCAGCAGTCTCATAAGCACGACTTAAGCTACTGGTAAAAATACTACCTATATCAAGTTCAGCGACTAATTTAGCGACCGCAATGGCCTGTAACCTGCCGCTCTCATTTAAAGGAATGTCAGCTTGCCCTTGAATGCGTTTGGCAAGATTCCAATCTGTTTGACCATGGCGCAAAAAATAAAATGTCTTTCTTTTTAGCATTTAAAAACCTAATCCCCGTCGCACCGCCATATCATGATTAACATTGAGCATCGCTTTCCTAGTTCGATACACTTGTAAATAGTCGATTATAACCACCAAATCAGAGCAGCCAGCCGATTTAGCTAAGCACAAATAATCTTCCACGCAGTGCGTCGTCAGCTGAGCTAATGCCGCCCCTCGCGCTTCTAAGTCGGCGCAAAATCCTGCTTTTATATATTTGTATAACCAGGGAATCAACTGCGGAAGATAACTTATTTTTATCTTTAATGGACCATCAGCCTTAAATAGCCACTTGGGAACTTGGAAAATGCTACTCGGGTTGGAAAGAGGCATAAACGAAGAGCGTGCTAAAATTCTAGCCTTGCCAAACGAACAGCCTCTAGCAGGTGCATCTCTATCGATCAAAGTGACAGCGTGCCCCTCTTTTTGCAGCTTTAATGCACATAACACACCAATCACCCCAGCGCCGACCACCGCAACGTGGAAAATTTTACCGGGGGATTGCAGCGATTCTGACGACATTCTCAAAACTCCTTAAAGCACTGTTCAATGAGCGAATTGATCAATATTTTTAGCTGATTTCAACAACTGCCACCAAATATACACAAGCTCAACTGAAAATATAGTAATTTGTCGGCTCTCAGAACTACCATCTATTCAATAAATTCATTAGCAAGCTTACTCAGACAGGACTTTTGATAGCTTGTTATCACGGCGTATAATTCTATTTAAGGTAATGTTAAAACTGCTATTTCACTCATTAAAGAGATCTTTTTTGCCGCTGGCCAGCAAAATAACTAAGAAGCCGCTAAAAAAAACCTGCTAATTCTGCTAGGGTAATTGAAATAATTTAGTAAGACCAAATAATGTTACAAATTCAAACACTTCAGCGCTGTAAAAGACACTCTCTGAGTTACCTGCTAACCGGCCTGCTATTTTTTTCCCATGCAGTTCAAGCACTGCCCAGATTAATCCACCAGCCACAGCAGTTGATCATACTGACCTCCTTTTCCGAGCAAGTTTCCGCGACGCTAGCCGCTGAGTTCTCCCGGCAAAACCCCGCCATCAGAGTGCGTTTTCTACATAAAAAAACCCCGGCGGCACTCACTCATCTGCAACTGAATATGCAGCCACAGCCCGATCTCATTATGGCGAGTGCTGTCGATGCCATGGACTGGTTATCCCGTGCCAACCTACTCCAGCCCTTCCGAGAAAATGACCGGCTAAACTACACCCCTTTTGGCTATTCTGGCTATGGTTTTATGTGGAATAGGAAATACTTAAAAAAACACCAATTGTCAGTGCCTAGTAGCTGGCAACAGTTGCTAGACGCTAAGTTTCAAGGACATATTGCGATGTCTTCACCGATGCGTTCCGGCACGACTCATATCATGGTGGAGATCATTTTGCAGGAGATGGGCTGGCGCGAAGGCTGGGGGTATCTACAACAATTAGCCGGCAACTTAGCGACCATTACTGCGCGCAGTTTTGGTGTGAGCCAAGGTGTGATTCGCCAGCGTTTCGGCCTAGGTTTAGTGATAGATTTTTTTGCTTTTTCAGAGCAACACAACAACCCTGCGATAGGTTTTAACTACTCGTCACCGACTACTTTTTTACCGGTTAGCGTCGGTATTGTAAAAAATAGTCAAGCGATCTCCGCTGCCAAAAAATTCGTCTCCTATCTCATTTCAACAAGCGGCCAACAAGTATTACTCTCCCCTACCATCAGCCGCTATCCAATCAACGACCGTTTACTCGCGCAGCACCCTAGCCACATTTTAAGTAAGTATAGAAGCGAGCCAAAATATACTTTAGATTACGACCATACCTTAGCAGTGCGCCGCTACCATCTGGTTAACGCGCTGTTTGAATACGTTGTCACTTACCGACTAGCATTTTTACAGCAGGCCTGGGGAAAAGTCCACCAGCTGCAACAACTGCTGTTACTGAATCCCTCAACTTCCCTCAGCGAGCAACTAGCCACAATTGTCGAGCAGTTGCGATCGATGCCCTTTAATGAAATCCAGCTCAGTGATACGCAAATGTTAGAGCAATTCAGCAAGCCCATTCCCGGCAGCGCACTCTCTGCCAAGCAACGTCAATTGCAACAGCAGTGGAAAAATTGGGACCTGCTACTGCAAGATCAAGTGATGCGTGCACTGTTGCAATTAGAGAATAAAATTCTTCCCGTGGACACCTTTGAATGACTAGTCGATTAGCAAAACCTTTTCGCGTCAGTCGCATCGGTTTAAAACTCAGCTTAGCCATTGCCGCGATTATTGTCGTTACTTTAATGGCCGCCATCGCCGCTTGGCTAGCGATGGTTGATATTAGCAGCAGAGTGCAGGCGATTGGCGAAAAGCACTTGCCACTAATTACCACCGCGACCCAATTCACCGAGCTTGCCGGCAGTATCAGCAGCATTACCCCCAAGTTAATTTCCGCTAGATCTGGCTGGGAGCAGGAAGCTATTTGGGAAAATCTTGAAGGGCAATTACAGGCGCTTTCGACGCTGATTAACAATGCAGGTAGCGCCAATATTTTAGCGGCGCATACCCAGGCGAAGCTACTGGCATTTTTACCAAAAATTCATTTAAATCTGCAACAACTGAATAACAATTCTAGCCATAATTTTGATATTCAACGCCACAGCCGTAAATTAAGTGAATCATTGCGCTGGACACACGCCTCCTTTCTCGATGAAATTTCACCCATTTTAGAAGACAGCCGTTTTAATACCCAAGATAGTATCGAGCAATTTGGCTTGAGCAACCAGCCGGAGTCCGAATTACAGCAAGTGCTGAGCATGCGAGAATCTCTATTGCAATTGAACGCCGATAGCAATTTAGCGATGGGGTTAATTATCCGCGCTTCCAGCCAGTCCAATAAGCAGGAAATCGATACCACACTCCTCTATTTAGGCGAAGTTGAAGATCGCATCCTGAAACGCCTGGATACGCTGCACGACAATACCAGCGCGCTCACCCTGCGCCAATCTATTCAACAAATATTGAATTTTTCCAAAGGTCAGCAGAGCATTCCGCAGTTGCGAAAATTAAGATTGTCGCTGATCCGGCAGAGCCAAGCGTTATTAGATGAGAATAAAGCCCTGTTCACACAGCTGAAGATGGTTATCAGTGAACAGGTGAAAGAAGCGGACATTGCCGCTCAAGACGCGGCAGTTAAAGCACAGCGAGCGGTCACCCAGGGCAGAAATTTAATCATTAGCATGGCATTGTTTGGGCTGGCCATTGCCTTTATTGTCGGCTGGCTCTATGTTGGCAGATCGCTACTGGCCCGATTAAACCTCTTGCAAAGTAGCATGTCAGCGATCGCAGAAGGCCATCTAGACACCCCGGTCGACACTCGCGGCAAAGATGAAATAAGCCAGATGGCCCAGGCGCTGTTGATTTTCCGCAATACTGCCACTGAAGTGGAAGATGCCAACGCACAGTCCATTATTAGCAACACGCTGGTAGGCCTCATCAGCACCGATAAACATGGCCTCATCGAATTCATGAACCCCAATGCGCGTTTACTATTTGACTACCCCTATCAAGACTTGATCGGAGCCGATATTCACAGCATTTTAGACCAAACCAATTTTGAACCGCAGATCAACTTAATCCGCGACATTAAGCAGCTCGCCCCCACTATCGAAACCTTGGGAAAACGGCAGGACGGATCTACATTTCACTTGGATTTGTCGGTTCGTGAATATCGACAGCGACACCGCCAAAAAGTCCTTTTTACCTTAGTCGATACCAGTGAACGCTATGCCACCCAACAGTATTTAGAGCAGACCATTAAAAATCGCACTAAAGATTTAACCGCAGAGATTCAAGAGCGAAAACGCACCGAATTAGCGTTGCGATCGACTTCTCAAGAGCTTATTCAATCGGCAAAACTGGCGAGCCTCGGTCAGTTATCTGCAGGTATTGCGCACGAGTTGAACCAACCTCTGAGCGCCATTCGCTATCACGCCCACAACTCTAGTCGCATGATCGAGCGGGATCGTGCCCAAGAGAGTTTACCGCTGCTGGAAAAGATCGAAACCTTAGCCGATAAGATGGCTAAAATCATCAATCATTTGAAGGTTTTTTCCCGTAAACCTACCGATGAAGTCCACGCCGTCGACCTGTCCCTAGTGATAGAGAGTGCACTGGAACTATATCAGGAGAGAATTAAACGTCTCGCCTGTAGCATTGAATGTCAAGGTATTGATAATTTAGCCGCTGTCAGTGGTGAGCACAATCGCTTAGAACAAGTATTAGTCAACGTGATTGGCAATGCATTAGATGCGATGAGTTCGCAAAAACAACCAAAGATAATTATTCAAGGCAGCAGCCGTGAAATTGACGGGCAGCACTTTATCAACGTGACTGTTTTCGATAACGGCTGCGGAATAAGTCCCGTACAAAAGCAGCAAATTTTTGACCCCTTTTTTACCACTAAAGAAATTGGTGTAGGTCTGGGACTTGGTCTATCGATTAGTCGAAAAATATTACTCGATATTGGCGGCAATATTAGCGTCCTAGACTCAACTAACCATCCACTGTCACAAGGCACAGTAATATCCATTACCTTAAAGCGATATCCAAAATGATTCAATGTAATAGCGTTATTCTCGTAGAAGATGAAATTGATGTCAGGGAAGCTGCACAACTTACTCTCGAGTTAGAGGGCTTTCAAGTGATCCCCTGCTCGAGAGCACAACAGGCCCTGCAACTGATCAACTTAGACTTTGCCGGCGTGGTAGTCACCGACGTAAAAATGCCCGGTATCAATGGCATCCAACTGTTACAAAAAATTAGCGAAATTGATGATGAACTGCCAGTGATCGTCGTCACCGGTCATGGGGATATAGCCATGGCGGTACAGGCAGTGCGAATTGGCGCCTATAATTTCATTGAAAAACCGGTCGCACCTGAGCAGTTAATTAGCGAGGTAAGCAGAGCCTTGCAAACCCGCCAGCTAGTGATAGAAAACAGAGATTTAAAACGTCAATTAAGCAAACAGCACTCCATCGACAGCAAAATACTAGGCACTAGTGCTGTGATCAATCAATTAAAGGCCAGTATCAAGAATTTAGCCGATGCTGACGTTGATATTTTAATTCACGGCGAAACCGGAACCGGTAAAGAACTAGTCGCCAGTTGTCTACATCAGTTTAGCAAGCGTAACGGTGCTGAATTTGTTGCACTCAACTGTGGCGCGCTACCGGAATCAGTCATTGAGAGCGAACTTTTCGGTCACGAAGCAGGCGCTTTCACTGGTGCCAACAAACAGCGAATCGGCAAGATAGAATATGCAGACGGCGGCACTTTGTTTCTCGATGAACTCGAGAGTATGCCGATGCAACTACAGATTAAACTACTCAGAGTTTTACAGGAGCGCAAGCTGGAAAGACTCGGCGGAAATAATAGCATTAAGGTCGACATCCGAGTGATCGCCGCTACTAAGTGCGACTTGCTGGAGGCGGCAAATGCAGGGCTATTTCGCGAAGATTTATATTACCGACTCAACGTTGCCACCCTCAACTTACCCGCTTTGCGAGAGCGCGCTGCCGACATCCCGCTGTCGTTTAAGACCTTTGTACTCCAAGCTGCACAGCGTTTCTCCCGGGTAGAGCCCAGCCTTAATGCAGAGCAAATTCAGCTATTGTGCCAACAGCATTGGCGCGGTAATGTGCGCGAGTTACAACACGAAGCTGACCGCTTTGTGCTGGGCATATCTGCATTACTCACCAACAGTGTAGCTAGCTCGCCAATGCCTGTGAATCCAACCGACAATTTGCCGCAGCAGTTGGCCAGCTTTGAAAAACGGTTAATTGGCAACGCCCTGCAACAAACCTCAGGGAAAATTCAAGAAGCCGCTGACCTGCTTAAGATTCCACGCAAAAAACTCTATTTGCGAATGCTAAAACTGGAGATAGACAAAACTAGCTTTGGCGATAACACCACCGAGCCCCCCCTATAATCAGCCTGAGTGTTTTGCAATTTTTAGCACAAAGAAGCCAGTATTAGTGGCTGTGTACCCCCGGTGGTAAACTGAGAGAGTACCTAAGCTGCTTAAGGTGTTTTAAATAAATAGCCTGAGTTATCCCCGTCTCTTGCATAGTTTTTAACGCTGAGACTAATCGCTGAAAGGTGCTACCGGCTAATAATTGCGGGGTTTGCCTGGCTAACAGCGAATTAACAGTGCCGCTAACATTAGCTTGCACTGCAAAGTGTTTAGATTTTTTGGCTATTCCCAAGTACATTGGCAAATCTCCGCCACAGCAATTTTTATGTAATTTTAAACCTATTTCCGCTAAATAACTTTCCGGTTTTCCCAACAAAAACATGTCGATTAGCTCTTTATCAAAGACAAAAAAGTTCACATTTCGGGTGGTGAAATACCTGCGCAGCTTATAAAT
This sequence comes from Osedax symbiont Rs1, assembly GCA_000416275.1. GTDB lineage: Bacteria > Pseudomonadota > Gammaproteobacteria > Pseudomonadales > Balneatricaceae > Rs1. The sequence continues at coordinate 973 of ASZJ01000105.1, read as the reverse complement.
CGTCAAATTCTGAGTCTGTTCCACCTTAATCTTCAGTCGATCGGCAATTTCACGTTTTGAACTACCCAACTCCATTAACCAAATCAGCTGTAAGTCTTTAACTTGTTGGTAGCTAAATATTTCTGGAATATGCAATGGGCTCAATCCGTATTCAGCCGTCATCATGCCCAGCGGACTATAATGCAAATATTCGGCTCTTTTGTCAGAGTACGAAGCTCCGGGATAAAAATCTACCGCACCTAAACTGAGCAGTTTATGCACTCGACGCTTTGAATATCTTTTAATTTCTAATTCACAACCTATAGATTTAGCAGCAAATTGAAAAATATCTTGGAAAGCACCCGTGTTATCGGGAGCTTTAGCCATTAACGGTTTTTTTTCTCCTTCTTTAAAGGCCATTTTAAGGACGCAAGCCTCCAAGTTTGCTGCCCATATCGCTGAAAAAATAAGCAGGCAACATAACTTATTTACTGTCTTCATAATCTTAAACCTTGTCGTAGGATACATGTATCTATGTCAGTAATTAGTGCTTTGTAAAGCTACATAATACCCTAAAATTGGTACTCGTTAGTATATGGAAAACAAACTTGTTAAGAATAAGCAAACAAGACAACCACACCACTGTATTACCACAGTTAACGATGGTGGCCTAAAACTGAATCAGATAATGGGACTCCCCCACACCGAACATGTGGAGTAATATTCAAGTTACAACACAAAAATATTGGGAGTCCGAAAATGCATAATACTAGAGTTGGCGTTGATTTAGCAAAAGATGTAATTCAAGTTTGTATCTACAGCAACCATAAGGTCATATCTAATACAGAAATGACAACGGCTGAATTCTCTCTCTGGCTAGTGTGCTTTAAACCCACTTTTATTGTTTTTGAAGCTTGCGGTATGTCTAACTATTGGCTGCAAGCAGCTCGCAAGGCGGGCCATGATGCACGCCTTGTAAGTGCTAAGCTTGTTT
>ASZJ01000104.1 GCA_000416275.1 Osedax symbiont Rs1 | reverse complement strand
CCTGGGTTCGCTACTCAATTAGAGCTCGTACATAAGTAAGCATTAAATTCTTCGAAATACATTTTTACTGTTGACAAGGGGGAGTCCACATAAGTGACTTCACTGCAGCACATAGCCCAAGCTCTTGATTCTACAGCGCTTAGAAAAACACCCGTTGGACCTACCGGTTTTATGCAGGGATGCTTTTATTTAGCGAGTGCAGGACGCATCTGAGCTTGCAGTTAAAATTGTTCAATTCCACTGTCGATCAATATCTTACACTTTGTACTGACTTTGAAGTAACGGATTCAGGCGATATATAAGCGAACAGCTATAGCTTGAGTACCGTTCGGCTAGTGAGTTTATGCAGCAGTCTCGAATTTTCTGCTATGTAACTTGTACAGCGGCTCCTCTGTATAGCCACAGCCTCGCCAACACTGCTAAATTATGACCTATCAATTTGTTAAATAACATACGAATAAGTCCAACTTAACAGCCCTATTTTCACCTAAACCGGATCTCTAACGGCCAAATTTCAATAATTTTCTAGTCGGATACTTCAAGAGTCACTTGTGACTCTTGAACTATAAAACACCGAGACAATAGTGACTCAAAAATCACACCAAAAACTCAGAACAACTATTAACTAATTGAATTTTATCATTATTAATTAATTGGAACAAATTTTGCTCTAGTTAATCGTTACAGAGGAGATCACAGTTGATGAGCTCCCTGTTTATCTGCATATAACAATAAGGAGCAGGATTAGATGTTAAATAAACTCAGCCGAAAAACGGTCAAATGTTTAGCGATTGGCAGCTTAGCTTTCGCTGTGGCCAGCGTCACCCAAATGGCGATAGCCGCGCAAGAAACTTTGACTATCGTCACTTCGTTTCCCAAAGATTTAACTAAGGTTTTTAAAGCCGAATTTCAAAAACTTCATCCAGATGTCAAACTTGAAGTACTAAAGAAGAAAACCTCTGCTGGCATTAAATATATCAGCGAGACTTCGGCTAATAATAAAATCGATTTATTTTGGGCCTCTGCACCCGATGCATTTGAAGTGCTAAAAGACGGAGATTTACTGCAAAAATATACCCTTAAAGCGCAGGGAATTCCGCAAAAAGTAGGTTCTTTCCCCATTCACGATCCCGAGGGCTACTACAAAGGTTTCGCGGCGGCAGGCTACGGTATTATGTGGAACACCCGCTACACTAAAGCGAAAAAAATTCCAGCGCCAGGCAACTGGAGCGATTTAGAGAAGCCGGTCTACTTTAATCATGTTGGAATGTCCGCACCCTCACGCTCTGGTACAACTCATCTCACCGTAGAAACGATACTGCAAGCCAATGGTTGGGCAGGTGGCTGGGGCAGCTTAAAGCGTATGGCTGGCAACTTTAAATCGGTTACTGAACGCAGTTTTGGCGTACCCGACGGTGTTAACAGTGGTAACTTTGGAGTCGGAATAGTCATTGATTTCTTTGGCTTGTCTTCACAGGGCGCAGGTTTTCCAGTGGAGTTTATCTACCCACCAGCGACCGCTTTAGTCCCGGCTAATATTGGCGTAGTATCCAATGCACCAAACCCTAAAATGGCGGGTGAATTTATTGAGTTTTTACTCTCCGACAGAGGTCAAGAGCTCTTATTAAGTCCCAAGATTCGACGTTTACCGGTCAATCCTAAGACTTATGATAAAGCACCAAAAGGCTTCCCTAACCCCTTCAAAGATAGCTCACTGCAAAGCGCTTTACACTTTGATTTAACACTCTCTAAAAATCGTTACAACTTAGTTAACTCGCTGTTCGATGTGATGATCACTTATCGCATGGACGATTTACGCGCCGCCACTAAGGCGATCCACGCCGCCGACAGCGCCCTGGCAAGTAAGCCTAACGCCGCCGCCGCTGATTTAGTTAAACAGGCAAAAGCACTGATTGCCAAGGCGCCAATTACTGAAGCTCAAGCAAACAGCCCTGATTTTTCCGCTATTTTCACCAAAAAGCGTAAAAAGGCGACCGATAAAGTCACCGGCCGCCAGGCGGAAGTTGAAGCTAAATGGGACGCTTTTGTGGTAGAGAATTATGCACAGGCGAAAGCGCTCGCAGAAAAAGCCATTTCTTTAATGTAACTAGTGTAGACAGGCATACTAGGGGCTGAGAATTTCCTATAGCCGTACATCTCCTGTGCACTGGGAAGATGTACGGTTTGTTCAGAGACTCCTTAGCTGCCTAGGTTTTTGTTGCTACACCCTATTATCATTTCATTTTTGATTTCACCATCCTTAGCGGGATTTTTGCAGAGCGGGCTGTTTTTAAGATTCAGCCTACCTAGTTTTCATGCACCTTGTTAACTGGCTAGCTCTGCGTTTTTATTTTATATTTTTTGAGGTTTATTATGCCGAGCAATACCAGTACTCGTCAGGGTATTTTTCGTCTCGATTTTAAGTCAATTCAATGGGGACCGGGAATTGTCGCCACTCTGATTGGCGTATTTCTATTGATCGTGTTGGTCATGCCGGTGGCAAAAGTAATGTATGTTGCCTTCCAAAACCCCGACACCGGCGCGTTGACTATCAACAATTTTATCGATTTTTTTAACGCGGCACTGTTTCGGGAATCTTTTGTTAACTCTCTGTACGTCGCTAGCATGTCAGTGGTATTCGCCACCCTCATCGCCATGCCTTTAGCGTACTTCACGACCCGCTTTAATTTTGCCGGCTCGACACTGATTCAAACACTCGGCATGATTCCCTTGATCATGCCCCCGTTTGTCGGCGCGGTCGCTATGCAGCTATTTTTCGGCGGCAACGGTTCTGTCAACTTGTTACTCGATGACTATTTTGGCTTTACAGTGCCATTTATGGAGGGCTTAAACGGGGTGATTTTAGTACAGTCGGTACACTTCTTTCCCTTTATTTTGATTAACCTCTCAGCCAGTTTAAATAATATCGACCGCTCTATGGAAGAGGCGGCACTTAATTTGGGCTCAAGTGGCATGCGGTTGTTCAGACGTATCGTTTTCCCCCTGGCCATGCCCGGTTACATTGCTGGCGCCTCTCTAGTCTTCCTCAAAGTTTTTGATGATTTAGGAACACCACTGCTGCTTAATGTGAATAATATGCTGGCACCACAAGCCTATCTGCGCATTACCTCGGTCGGCATATCCGACCCTATTGGTTACGTTATTTCAGTGATTTTAGTGGTTTTTTCACTGTTCTCAATGTGGGTTTCCTTCCTCGCAATGAAAGGAAAAGACTATGCGACCGCACAAAAAGGCGGTGGCGGTCTACTGCGACGCGACTTAAAATTAGGCGAAAGGATTGGCTGCTACGCGGTTATCACCATTATTTTATTGTTCGTACTGGCACCACATACCGCATTAGGCTTGTTATCAGTAGCGACTGTTTGGTCATATAGCCCCCTCCCTGATGCCTATACTTTTGATCACTACATTGAAGTGTTTGAAACTGCCAACCAATTTATCACCAACACTTTGCTCTATGCTGGGTTAGCTGGTTTGATCGATATTATTTTAGGCACAGCAATTGCCTATATTGTCTGGAGAACTAAAATTTGGGGCCGAAAAGCACTAGATTTGGTCGCCATGGGCGCGCTGGCGATTCCCGGTGTTGTCATTGGCATCGGCTACTTGAGAATGTTCTATGACGTGAATTTGCCATTCAGTGATGTGCCGTTGGCCACTTGGTGGGGCATCATGGTTATCGCACTGGCAGTGCGCCGTCTTCCCTATGCACTGCGCGCTTGTGTCGCAGCTTTACAGCAGGTTTCACTATCCCTTGAAGAAGCCGCTGAAAGCTTAGGTGCCAGTAAGTGGAGCACCATTAAACGGGTGGTTGTTCCCCTGATGACCGGCGGCATTTTAGCCGGTTTTGTCACTAGTTTTGCGACCGCCGCGGTTGAGTTATCAGCAACCATCATGCTGGTTGCCAAAGAGGGAGACGCCCCTCTCGCCTACGGTATTTACGTCTTTATGCAATCTGCAGCAGGACGAGGTCCAGGTGCTGCCCTAGGCATTATTGCGGTCATTATTGTCGGCTTAGGTACTTACGCGTCGCACGTTATTATTGAGCGCACTAAAAAAAATAATGGACTGAAATAAGTTGTCTCGAGGAAATATAAAAATGTCTAATAATCAATCTGTTGGTATTTCAATCAAAAACGTCGGTCTCTCCTTTGGCGAGACTGAGGTGTTAAAAGGCGTCAATTTAGAAATTGCTCCAGGTGAGTTCTTTGCCTTTCTCGGTCCCTCCGGTTCGGGAAAATCAACATTGCTCAGAGCGATTGCCGGCTTTGGCCCAGCGCCGAGCGGGGAAATTTTAATCGGTGACCGGGATGTCACCCATTTACAACCTTGGCAGCGCAATGTCGGCATGGTGTTCCAAAATTACGCTTTGTGGCCGCATATGACCGTACAGGAGAATGTCGCGTTTGGTTTGCAAGAGCGTAAAGTCGCCAAGCCCGACATCGTCAAAAAAGTTCGGCAAGCGCTAGAACTCGTAGACCTCGCCGACTTGTCTAACCGTCGCCCCTCAGAGCTGTCCGGTGGACAACAACAGCGTATCGCACTGGCGAGAACGATTGTCGTCGAGCCAAAAGTACTGCTCTTGGATGAGCCTCTATCAAATTTAGATGCCAACTTGAGAGTACAGATGCGCCGCGACATTCTGAAGCTACAACAACAACTAGGTATCACAACTATATTTGTTACCCACGATCAAGAAGAGGCGAATACCACCGCAGATCGGATGGCGGTCTTGAGTAATGGTGTAATCCAGCAAGTAGGCGCACCAATGTCGCTATATGATGCACCCGTCAATCGTTTTGTCGCCAACTTCATTGGTTCCGCCAATATAATCGACGGCTCCATCACCCTAAATGCAGCGGGAAAGCTTTCGAAGTTCGTCAGCGAACAAGGTTTAGCTCTTGATCTTAGCACTCAACACAGTGGCTCTGTAAGCCTTATTTTCAGACCACAAAACACGCTGTTACTCGCCGATGGAGCCACTATTGATAACGGTTTTAATATGAGTGGTCAGATTGTTTTCCGTGAGTTTTTAGGCAGCCAAATTCGCTATGGGATTGACGTTCAAGGTCACTTGCTATCGGTTGATGAAATTCACAGCATCGGTGCTCTACATCGCAACGTCAACGATTTAGTAAGGCTAGGTGTGACTCACGAGCAAGCGGTGGTAGTTAATAGCTGAATCATTGACTGCACTGCACCACAGAGCGCAAGCTCTGCATGCACTTTGAAATCATCGATTCAGGTAAAATATAGCCGCTTAGTTGTTACTGATCTGTCGTCTGACTTTCATCGGACTGCAGCTCCCTATGAGAGATTACAATGTTAAGAAGAACAAAAATTGTCGCCACTATTGGCCCGGCCACCGATACTTATGCGCACTTGGAAAAGTTACTATTGGCGGGCGTCAACGTGGTGCGCTTGAACTTTTCGCATGGAGAAATAAGCGACCATCAGCGCCGTGTGGCCACGATTCGAAAAATCTGCGCTGAGCATCAGCTGCACATTGCCATTATGGGAGATTTACAAGGGCCTAAAATTCGCATCGCGCAATTTTCAGACGGTAAAGTACAGTTAATCGCTGGTCAGTCCTTTATCTTGGACACCCAATTGGCCCAGAGCAGCGGTGACAAAAACCGGGTGGGGATCGATTACCCACAATTAATTGACGATTGTGCAGTTGGCGATGAGCTGCTACTCGACGATGGCCGAGTCACTATGCAAGTCACTGATAAATCCAGCACCAGCCTAACTTGTAAGGTACTGACAGGAGGTTTGCTATCCAATAATAAAGGCATCAACAAAAAAGGCGGAGGTTTATCGGCATCGGCACTAACCGCCAAAGACAAGCGAGACATAAACAGTGCGGTCGAGCTAGATTTAGACTATCTGGCCGTGTCATTTCCACGCAGTGCCGAGGATATGCAAACCGCTCGTCAGCTGGTCAAAGAAGCGGGTGGTGAATGTCGATTAGTCGCAAAAATAGAGCGCGCCGAAGCCGTGGCTAACGATCAAATTCTAGATGCTATTATTTGTGCCTCAGATGTAGTGATGGTCGCCCGTGGTGATTTAGGGGTAGAGATAGGCGATGCCGCGCTGATCGCAGTCCAAAAGAAAATAATCTCCAGGGCCCGCAAGTTAAATCGCGTCGTGATCACCGCCACGCAGATGATGGAATCAATGGTAGATAGCCCGCTGCCGACCCGAGCTGAAGTATTTGATGTGGCGAATGCCGTATTAGATGGGACCGATGCGGTGATGCTTTCCGCTGAAACCGCAGCGGGTCATTACCCCGTTGAAACCGTCGAGGCAATGGCGCGAATCATCATAGGTGCGGAACAAGATAGCTCAACCCAAACCTCAAGTCACAGACTCAACCGATGCTTTTTAGCAGTCGATGAAACCATGGCGATGTGTGCCATGTACGCGGCCAACCACATGCCGGCAATTAAGGCCATTATCTGCTTAACGGAGTCCGGAAACACCACTTTGCTGATGTCAAGAATCAGCTCAGGCATTCCTATTATCGCCCTAACTAGCCACCCAAAAACTACCCGCAGGGTCGCTATGTACCGCGGAGTCCACGCGATTCCCTTTGATAGCGGAGCAACCCTCAACGCTGAAGTAAATCAACGTGCGGTCAGTCAATTACTGAATAAACAACTAGTTGTTGAGGGCGATTTAGTGATTATTACTAAAGGCGATTATGTCGATGCCCAGGGGGGAACTAACACTTTGAAGTTAATTAAGGTGAGTAGCAACATCCAATAATTAGCAGCTCAGGGACTTGGCAGACCATCCATCGCACTGCTTAATTTTTAGGCAGGTGATGGATACTAAAGATCGCTAAAATTGTCGTTTAATTGGCCAATCAGTGATCGTCGCACTGCCATATACAAGCATTTATAATCAGCGAGGTTTTTACAAAAATGGGCGCCAACAGCACTAAATTTTATCTGGTTAGGCACGGTGAAACACTGTGGAATTCCCAGCAGCGCTGGCAAGGTAGCAAAAATTCACCTTTGACAGAACTCGGCATTCAGCAGGCGACACTGACCCGAGATCTACTCGCTGCTAGCCCTATAGATTTAGCCTACGTAAGCCCTCTACAGAGGGCGACTCAGACCTTGGATATCATCTTACAATACCGAGCTATCGAGACCACTATTTTTCCAGCCATGCGAGAAATGTGCCTGGGCAACTGGGAGGGTAGAACCCGCTCAGAAATTGCTATTTCAGAGCCGGTACAAACACGCTATTTTCGACATCGGCCAGACTTATTTAACGTGACCGGAGCCGAAACATTTACCCAATTACAACTGCGGGTCGTCGCGGGTTTGGACAGCCTTTTCTTACGGCACAGTGGCGAAAATATTTTAATCGTCTCGCACTGGGTCGCCATTAAAGTAGCGCTGGCGTACTACCAAAAAATAGCGCTGCGAGACTTGTCGCAATTAGACGATCCGAAAAATGCACAACTTATCACTCTGAGTAAAGACCAGAGCGGCATCACTATCAGCTAGCTTGGGCTTTCCAGCAAAGGCGCCCATTAATGTTGACTGAAAAATTGGCGAATAGTCAGCTAGCATTGTAATCGAAGTACTCTCGCTATATTATCTGCGTCCATAAAAATAATACTCCGGCTTATAAATCTTAGCTTAGCGCGTTTTAAATTTGCCCTTTATCAACAATATTACTAGTCTATCAGACTTAAGTAAGACCAGTTATACACTAGATGATGAGATTATTTCAATGGACTACACTCCCCTCATTGGCCTAATGGCCGCCACTTGTACGACCGCCGCCTTTGTGCCACAAGTTATCGCTATTCTAAAAACCGGTAACGTCGATGGTATTTCAGTCATGATGTATTCAATATTCACCGTCGGCATCGCCCTGTGGTTGAGTTACGGCCTTTTAGTCAACGATCTACCGATGATATTGGCTAACGCAGTCAGTTTAATTCTGGCGTTGATGGTACTGGTACTCACAGTTTATAAACGCTGGCAACACTAGAAATTGCTAGCATCTAAGCCGCCAATTACCGCGTAGCGTAGCTACACTAACTCCTGTTTAGAAACAAATTTGTACTGCGGCTCCCCACCTCAGTACAAGTTCGTCACTCAATGAAACTACCTAGCCAAATCTATATCGTACTCACGCACTAAAGGGCTGTGTCGATCAATATTATGCCGCCCCAATTGATTGACATCCCGTTCACCGCAAAGCGCCATCGTAATATCTAATTCGCTGCGTACGATATCTATCACTTTAGTCACTCCAGCCTCCCCCATCGCCCCTAATCCGTAGAGGAATGGTCGACCTAAATAGACTCCTTTCGCCCCCAAACTCAACGCTTTAAGGACATCTTGGCCCGAGCGAATACCGCTATCCATATGCACTTCAATTTTGTCCCCAGCGACATCGACGATTTCCGCTAGCGCTGCGATAGATGATCTGGCGCCGTCTAGTTGACGACCGCCGTGATTCGAGACAATCAGCGCGTCGGCGCCACTTTGCGCTGCTTTTAAAGCATCTTCTGGATCGAGAATTCCCTTGAGAATCAGCGGACCACCCCACAAGTCTTTGATCCAGGAAATATCATCCCATGACAACTTCGGGTCAAACTGTTCCGCCGCCCACATTGACAGTGAAGACATATTTTCAACGCCGCTGACATGACCTACTATGTTGCCAAAATCATGGCGCTTAGTGGTCGCCATCCCCAGGCACCACTGCGGGCACTGAGCCATATACCACAAATGTTTAGGTGTTAATTTAGGTGGAGCTGATAGACCATTGCGCAAATCTTTATGACGCTGACCTAAAATCTGTAAATCAAAAGTTAACACCAAAGCCGAGCAGCCTGCCGCTTTTGCCCTGGCGATTAACCGGGCAATAAAATCGCGATCTTTCATCACATACAATTGAAACCAAAAAGGCTTAGTGGTGTTCGCCGCCACATCTTCAATCGAGCAAATACTCATGGTCGACAAGGTAAAGGGGATACCTGCCGCCTCACAAGCTTTAGCCGCTTTTATTTCACCGTCGGCGCATTGCATTCCGGTTAATCCGGTTGGCGCCATGGCAATTGGCAGCGCGACATCTTGACCGATCATGGTGCTTTTCAGACTGCGGTTGGTCATATCGACAGCTATTTTTTGACGTAGTAACAGCTTTTGAAAATCAGACTCGTTAGTCCGATAAGTACTTTCCGTCCAAGACCCTGAATCGGCGTAATCAAAAAACAACTTAGGTACTTTTCGCTTAGCTATTCTCTTAAGATCGGCAATTTCTAAAATGCTGGTCATTTTTTACCCCTTAGATATGCGTGCTACAAGACGAACCAAACACAGGTTGCATCATGGTGAATGTCACTATCAAGGCACTAACCTAGCGCCTCTATAGGCTTAATTTTTACTTATTTTCGCTGCGATAACTTCGCCACTGACTTTAGCCGTAGGCTAAGGCAGGTAACCAAAGTACCGATTGCGGATAAAATATCAATATGAAAAGCGCGATTATCTACAGTATTATAAAGGGAATGACCCCTTTGTATATTTCCATCAACTTCACTTCTGGCGGGAAAAACCCTTTAAATAAAAGAGTGCGAAAACCACCACAGACGTTAGAAATGAGACCTGCAAAGTCATCGCCACCAGCATCACAAACTATATTAGCTCTGGATTAGACCACCCCATAGCCATTTATGTCTAAACCTAATGCTGAAATAATCGGCGCTAACTGCGGCAGAATAATTAAAGTGATCTCTATCCAATCTAAAAAGAACCCCAGCAAAAACACAATCGCTAAGATAAACAAAATAATCCCATAGGGAGCAAAAGGCAAAACAGGTCACGCCAATAAAGATTGCAAAAATATAAACAGTGGTATTATAGCTGCCAGTTAAAACATTCTTTAACACTTTTAGATTAAAGTTACGCTAGCAAATAGCCAGCAAGGTAGCACTTGGCGCTCCGACACCCGCTGCCTCTGGAGTAAATGAGCATATTGAGCCGGTTTTTAACGCCGTATTACCGAGTGCAGTAATCATACCCTCTGGGTAAGTTATGCAGAGGTCTCCTCTAGTTAGATACCCCTGCGACAGATGTACGCCTCTGCCGAGGTTGTTATTTTTGTAGTTGGTCTAAGTGATTTGAATATTGGTAATACCAACTTACCAAAATATATGATTACTTTATGTTTTCCACGCTAAGTTTGTCAAGATAAATCTTAAAAATGTATTTTGGATTTGTAAAACAGCCCGCTGTTATAAAATAATTTTTTATCTTCCGCTAAATAGACTCTCAGCAAATTCCCCATTCGCAGTACGCTGAATATGACTTTTACAGAGGTTCCTTGCATTAAACACTAGTGCTATGATTGGCACTTTTACAACCTGTTAAAACAGCCCGTGCCGGAACCACATAAATATGTATCAGCGCATTAAGTCACCCAAAATATCAGATATAATTTTGGTTCAATTAGAAGAAATGATTGTCGAGGGCACTCTTAAACCCGGCCAGCGGCTACCTGCCGAAAGGGAGCTGGCAAAGCAATTTGCAGTATCGCGACCATCACTGCGAGAAGCCATTCAACAGCTGGTCGCTAAAGGAGTATTAGAAAGTAGGCAAGGGGGAGGAAATTATGTGACTGAAGGTCTAGGTCGTAGTTTTACCGACCCATTACTCGAACTACTGGCCAACCACCCTGAAGCGCAGTATGACCTGTTAGAATTCAGACACGCTCTCGATGGTTTGTGCGCGTACTATGCAGCACTACGCAGCACTGCAATTGATAGAGAGAACATCAAAAATAAGCACCAAGTTTTACAAAATTTTCACGACAAAAAAGATTTTGCTCAGGAGGTAAGCGCCGATGTGGAATTTCACTTAGCGATTGCCGAAGCCGCTCACAATATGGTGCTTCTGCACATGATGCGCTCCATGTTTGATTTATTGAAGCAGCACATTACGGCAAACTTACAGGAAATTTACCCTAAAGCAGAGATCAGAGCCAATATTCATCGGCAACATGAACTATTAATGGCGGCGATTTTTGCCGGCGACCCCGAGAGAGCTCAAGCGGTCTCTCACGATCATTTTTCCTCGGTGGAAGAAGCCGTATTAGAACAGAATAAAGCACACACCCGCCTTAAGCGATCACTGCGCCGTACCATTGCCAGTCCTGACTAAGCCAGCACTATAACCGAATTTACCCGCTGTACTAGGAGCGGGTGCGGCTTATTCAAAAGCCTCTCAGATTAACCCCACTTCTTTATAATAACGCAACGCACCTTTATGCAGCGGAGCGGATAGGCCGTCTTTTATCATCACCGGTGCCTGCAAATCATTAAACGTAGGATGCATTTTTTTGAAGCTTTGCAGCTGCTCAAAGACCGTTTTTACCAGTTGATAGATTTTCTCTTCACTGACTTGGGAAGAGGAGACGACTGTCGCCAGTACTCCAAAAGTAGTAATCGGCTGTTCATTGCCAAAGTAAATGCCGCCCGGTATTTCTACCCAGGCATAGTAGGGGGAGGAATTGACCAATTTTTCAATATCTGGGTCTTTTACATTCACCAACTTAGCTTCACATAAACCAATTGCTCGCCCGACTATTGGATTGGGGTGACCCACTGTATAAACGATGGCTTGCACTTGGTTATAGCATAGTGCCATGGCCTGCTTATCTGCCGGCAGGCCGTTATACAGCTGAAAACTGTCGCGCGTCCATGCTTTGGCCTCCATCACCACTTGCATAGTGGCACGTTGCCCGGAACCTGGATTCCCCACATTTACCCGCTTACCCAGCAAGTCGTCAAAGCTGTTGATTTGCGCATCTCGTCTTGTGACGACAGTAAATGGCTCACTGTGCACCGAAAATAACGCCCGCAAGTTCTGGTCTGGCCCTTGCTCAGCAAAGCGCTTAGAGCCATGCGTGGCATGGTACTGCCAATCGGATTGCACCACCGCTACTTCGATTTTACCGGCCTTTAACTGGCTAAGGTTATCGATTGAACCACCGGTTTTAATATACTCACAAGCTTGGTGACCTGCATTTGCCCGATTCATTAATCGACAGATCGAACGGCCTACTTGATAGTAAATACCCGTTCGACCACCTGTAGCTACAGTCAATTCAGCCGCTACTAGCGGTATTGGTAAGCTACTTAGAGAAATAAAGCACAGAGAAGAAAATACCGCGGGGGCAAAAAAGGTGTTTTTAATATTCATAATTATCCCATCCTGTATTCAGTTAACAAGATCATTGAATATGCAGCGGGAACATCATTTAGTGGCCAATCTATCTGGTTGTCAAACGACAATTTTACAAACAGGGAAACTAAACTCACGACTAAACAGGCATGAGTAAATTCCAGAGCACAGTTAAAAATAACATTTCTAATCAGTATTGGGAAGGACGCCTAGAAAAATAGCAAAGCGGCAACTGTGACTAATTTCGCAGTAGCGCAGGACTAATATTAGCGGGAGCACTCACCGTACTACATGAAACTTTGCGGCAGTAATCGGTGCGAGGTCAACGTTTTAAAGCTAAGGCTTAACGCGGTAATTCAGCAACAGATATAATCGTCATTAATTGATATAAGACCTCTGCATAACTTACCCAGAGGGTATGATAACTGCGCTCGCAATGCTATGCAGAGATCTCGATATTTTATTCACTAATTCGCATCTGGCATCAGCAAGTATTTTTGATACAATTTTTCAGTGACACCTTCTCTGGCCAATTTAGCCAGCGCCTGGGAAAAATCATAGGCAATACTGGTCTTGTTTATATCCTGTCGCTGATTACTCAAAGAAACAGCGGTAGCGCTATCGAAATTAGGATTATCTTGCAGTTGAAGGTGAGCAGATTTTTTAGAAAAAGCCAAATACATTGGCTGGATGCCGCCACAACAATTCTTATGTAATTGTAAGCCGTTGTACTCTAAAAAATAATCGGGTCTTCTAAAGGTAAATTGATCGATACGCGCCTTATCTACCACATAAAAATTGACTCCCCGGGTTTCAAAATAACGCATCACTTTATCGATAGTGACATTAGTTGTCTGCTGGGTTTTTACCCATAGCCGATCGGAAATTTCCTGTTTGGCGCTACCTAGCTCTTGCAACCAAATTAAACCTAGTGATTTGATCCGCGAATAACTTTGGATATCGGGATAATTGAGCGGCGTTAAGCCATATTCAGCGGTCATTAAACCATTTTTAATATACTGCATATAACTCGCCCGCTGCAGCGAAAAAGCGGCGCCGGGATAAAAATCCAAAAAGCCTTGCTGCAGTCTCTGCAGCACTCTTTTCTTAGAGGATCTATAGACAACTAATTCACAGCCAATTTGTTTGGCAGCCAGAGTGTACATTTCAAAATACACCCCTGAATTAGTGTTTTCATCACCAATCAAGGGTCTCTTTTCGCCATCTTTATAACCCATTTTCAGTACACAGCCGAAAGTCAGCGTACAACTAAAAGCCAACAGCGTGCAAAGAGCCAGAGTGATCCACTTCAATTTCAGCAACAATTAATATATTCCATTTTTTAAAAAATCCGTTTTCAGCAATACTATACCAATATCTAAGGAATATAATCCATAGCGCATTTTCCTACAATTTACACATTACCTTTACCCACAGCAAAATCATCTTCAGTCAGCAAGGGAGCCAATTGTTGAAGATGTTAGGTGCTATGATTATAGGTGATTATGCATTCCAAGCTACGCATACAACCTTGATATCGGAAAATTTTTACACTGACCACCAAACATCGATCTGTATTTCAGATGAGGTGTAACCTCTGCATAACATTGCGAGCGAAAGTAAGACAAGGCAAAAACCGGCGAGATCGCGGCGTCAGTATGCTCCTCACTTTGGCTACAGTGTGCCCTTCTTTATGGGTATTACTGGTGTATATGAGCAAATTGAGCCGGTTTTTAACGCCGTATTACCGAGCGTAGTAGTTGTTATGAACTCAAGTTTCGGAGTTCATTTCATTAGCTCAAATGAACTCCTCCCGTTACTCTAGGCCTTCTTGCCGTAGAGTAAAATTATCCATTTGCATG
>ASZJ01000103.1 GCA_000416275.1 Osedax symbiont Rs1 | reverse complement strand
CATCAACTTGTTTTATATCATATGCTTAGTGTTGCTTTTTGGTTTTATTTGAATCCCGAAACTTGAGTTATGAAGGTCTCGAGGTACAAATACAGCCGTTAGATGAGGGTAACCATGAATGCCTACTGCTCAACGACTCTTTAGCGAGCTACTTGCATAGATAACTCTCAGATAAACAACTACTTAGTAATAGTACAAGTCGATACTATGTATAATACTGCCCAGTTTCTTGTTTAACTGTGTCATTTTTGTGGTATAAAGAAGACAGAAATTCAACCTATAGTAGAGGCAGTTTATGAATTGGTTAAATCACATCGGTTTTAGAGCAAAAATGGCAATTCCTGTAGGTATTACTATTTTCGTTTTTGTCGCTATTTTAAGTATTGTTTACCATGCTTTTAATACTCAAAATAGGATAAATCATATTTTAATAAACGAGATTCAACCGGTACTGAATGACTTTGAGGACGGCTACCGAGACCTGTATCAAATGATTTCTGCAGCACGCGGACTACAGCTTGCCGACGGTGATGAGCAGGTGATTCTTAAACAGACATCTGAGTACAATGACAACGCTCCCAGGGCCTTGCCACGCCTCACTTCAGTGCAAAGGCTAATAGATATTGGTCATATAAATAAAAGCAACCAAGATTTTTTGGACCATCTAGCCAGTGACTTTGTCACTTGGAAGAAACATTACGATACTTTATTCGGTGACCCAAGTAGCGCAAAAGACTACATGTCTGTCAACGGAGCCGATATAGAACAGTTATTTACCAGTATCCGAAAAAAATTAAAACACGTTCGCACAAGTGTTGAGAAAACTGAGGCATCACTGCGGGCAGAAGGAGTATCTGCGGTTGCACTCGCTATCGATATTTTGCTCTTGGGTGGCGGGTTATCGATTATTCTGTCGATGTCCATCGCCTGGTATTTTTCTGGGATTTTAATTGCACCCTTACAGCGCTTGCGTCAAACCATGGAAAACATCGCTTCTGGTGATGGAGATTTGACGCAAAGAATTGACATAGCGACTAAAGATGAAGTTGGTCAGCTAGCGAATCAGTTTAATATATTTATCGCTAAAATTCACGGCACTGTTAATGAAGTAGTCCAGGCTAGTTCAGCACTGCGCACTGAGGTTCAAGACATTCAAAAGAACACTGGCAGCATTTCTGACGTAGCTGAAGCTCAACAACTGAAAAGTCAACATGTAGCATCCGTGGTCGATCAGATGTCAGCCAGCTGCATTGAGTCTAGCGAACATGCCAACCAGGCAGCAGAGGCGAGCTCGATCGCCAGCGACGAATCCAAGAGTGCGCAGACTATATTATTGTCTACGGTCACTTCAATCGATCAACTAGCTGCTGACATACAACAAGCAGGGGAAGTGATTCATCAATTAGTCCGAAACGTGGTTAACATATCGTCAATATTAAATATCATCAGAGGGATTGCCGATCAAACCAACTTGCTGGCGCTAAATGCGGCTATCGAAGCGGCACGAGCGGGAGAGCAGGGACGTGGATTTGCGGTGGTTGCCGATGAAGTGCGTTCACTAGCCAGCAAAACCCAAGACTGTACTGGCGATATTCAAGAGATGATTGAGAAGCTAGAACAAGGGGCCAAAGATGCAGTGGCTGCCATGGATAACAGTAGCAAAGGCGCTGATCATTCAGTCAAGCAAGCCCGTGAGGCCAACGAGTCACTATTGGCGATAGGCGGTTCAATTAATATCATTAGCACCATGAACTCGCAAATTGCCATCTCAGTTAAAGATCAGAGCACCATGAACAACAGTGTCAATGAAAACGTCCGTGAAATTGCCGAAGCTGGCGATAATATGCTAGGGATTGTCAGCAGTGCCGAGACAGCGTGTTCTGTACTGGCAGAGCAGTGCAAACGTCTAGATGGCATAGTAGTGCAGTTTAAAATTTAGTGGCAAATAGGTCACCAGCAAACACTAAGCTGGCTGGCCTATCGACTCACTAAATAAATAAAATTTAGCCACTGTTAGACTTTATATTCCATAAAGTCTAACTTCTAGCTTCTAGCTTAAAGCTAGCAGTCAAAAAGGCACCTCATCGCCGAATTCATCATCTGGCACTGAAGTGTCATACACTGGCGTCTGATCGTATTGATCCGCGGCGGCACTTTGTATCTTCCAGCCAACCAAGTTATTGAAGTAACGGCCGTTGTATTCACGCCCACGAATATCAAATAAGACGGTAATCTGCTGTCCAACTTGCACTGTATCTAACAAGCTCACCTTATCTTGCACAAACTCAATATTGATATCCTGCGGATACTTACCTTCCTCGACAGTCACCACCATCTCACGCTTAGTAAAGCCGCTGTTAAAGCTTTGAGGATCTTGAATTAACTTCACCTTACCGGTCAGTTCGTAAGCCATTTTTGCCGCCTTGTATCGCTAAGTTTAAAGGCTGCTATTAAAACAGAATAAAGTTAAAATTACTGTCGTTTTTTAGCAGAACTTGCTGACAGCTATTCACATAGAAGAGGATAGGGTAAAAATAAAGAGCAATTTTTTAAAAATAATAGATCTCACTCCATATTTACGTATCCTCTTTAAAATCAGGATTCTAGTATAAGCTAGCTCAGAAGACTCTGGTTATCCACTGGAAAAGTGTGGGACTTGTCTAGAGGCTCCCCAATGATTGTCAACTGTCTCTCTATCTGCAGGTACTCATTGAGTATAGAGTGCAGCTCTGCTTGCTTTTGCTGGTCAAAAACACAATTTCGTAACGCTCTGCGATAGTGATTTATGCACTGCTGCAAGTAGTGACTATGCAGCTGTCCTGGGTTGTTCCACATTTTCGAACCTGCGGCGATCAGCGCCGTCGCGGTCGGTTCGAAAAGGTGTTTACCCACGTGGATAATCTCATAGCACCATTTGTTTTCTTTGACCAATCGCTCATCGATTAAGCGCAGTTCTAAAAACTGCAGCGCTGCCCGCAATTTGTACTGATGACGCAGAGGGCAGAGCAAAAATTCTAGATGGTGTGCGGGGAACCTAGCCAGTAAATGTTGTACTATCAGCTGCGTTTGCTCACCACCGACCCCGGCAATGACAATCAACTGCGCTTGTTCTGTACTACTATCAGCCAAAGGCAGCTCCAGCACATCAATACAGTGCACTTGCCACTGGTCTGCTCCGCAAGCATAGGGAAATTCAATATTCAGCTTAGTGGTTAACTGCTCCATAATTACCGGCACCCTATCGACAAAATGTAGCTGCTGCGCCGCGCCGCGTTTTAACAGGGTCATCCCTAAGAGACCGTGATCGCAGCAACAGTCCCAAATCTGCTGATAGGGACGTTTAATCATCTCATCAATGGCCAAGAGCCGTTTACTAATTTTCACAGAGACCTCTAGTCAAAGTGTCTAATTATATCATTAGTTACCGATTAAAATGTAGCCGAGCTCACCCATTAGATATGTCGACTATCCATGTACCCCTAACACGAGCTGAAAGCGCTTGCGCTATATAGTGCAGCGAAGTCGCAAATTCATATTTATCACCTGAATCCGTGACTTCAAAGTGAATACAGAGTGTAAGATATTGGCTTTACGGTGGAATTGAAAAATCTTAGCTGCAAGCTCATATGCGTCCTGCATTCGCTTAATAAATGCATCCCTGCATAAAACCCGTAGGTTCAGCGGGAATTTTTCTAACCGCTGTAGAATCAAGAGCTTGCGCTATGTGGTGCAGTGAAGTCACTGATTCAGGTATCAATTAACCCTGATTATTAGCTGGGTTAAAGAGTTGCTACCTACGCAGAAAAACTCTAAAACTCTTAGTAAAGTTAAAGGCATTCTATTAGCTAATAGCATAATCGCAACGCGGTTAAAAAGGCATTTACTAAAACTATTGCGATACACTACTTGATGTTGCAAAGGGAGGCTTTTAAATAGCTGTAGGGTTGCGGCATTATTCACATCAACAATCCAAATAAAGCCTCGATCAGACAAACTATCTTTAGCATTTTTAAGCACAATAGCTTGCTCACTTTGAGTAAATTGCGCCAGCGCGACTGTAAAAAAAACAATATCAAATTTAACAGAACATACCAAAGGCGTTAGCAAATCATGACTAAAATAATTAATCGCAGGATTTTTTAACTGACAGGATTCAATCTGTTGTTCATCGATATCACAACCGTAGACATTACCTACTGCAAAGTATTCAGCTAATTCGCGACTCAATTGTCCAGCACCACATCCAGCGTCAAGTATTTTTAAACTATCGATAGATTTATGCTGATCAATGGCGCGAAAGCCCCGCACAAATTCACGCTTGAACATAAGCTCAATATAGAGACAGGGATCTTGTGTCCAGTGATAGAATTCACGTTTGTTCATATTAATCCACCAGCAGTAATTTATTGGGAAAATAATCATTGATCCAAGAATTATGTGAAATGCAAATGATCGCGGAATCTGGAATATTGTTGAAAAGTCGCTCTATAATTATTTTCCCGTTATCATCGTCTATAGCACTCAAAGCCTCATCTAGCCCGCATGTTGCACC
>ASZJ01000102.1 GCA_000416275.1 Osedax symbiont Rs1 | reverse complement strand
GTATAAAATTGGGCATGGTAAGTTCCGGGTTACTTCATCCGAAGTAGTTTTGTGGTAAACCCTATTCTATCAAGGGATAGGGCGGAACTTACCATTTTTCATGCAATATGCGGGCTAGCACTAGCCAACTTGGTTTCATCAAAAAGCATTTAACTAATCTAAGCCGTTGACGCTCTCCTCCTGATAACACTTGCTGCCAATTTTGTGATTCTGCCAAGCGGTTGAAAAAACCGGATAGATTGACACTAGCAAGTGCTCGGCGCATTTCTGTTGCGCTCGGATTAATATCGTAGGGGTACAAGATAGCTTCTTGAAGAGTACCTGTAGGTAAGTAATCTCGCTGTGAAATAATCACAAGGTTGTCAGGTACTTCTATAGTTCCTGAAACATTCGGCCAAAGGCCTGCCAGTGCTTTGATGACGGTGGTTTTCCCCGCCCCCGAGGGGGCTTTTATTTGGCAGTGATCGCCCGGGCTAATTCTCCATTCCTTTATGGCGAGTATCCTTTTTCCCTGCGCTGTTTTCAATTCAATATTATGCATGCGTATTTGTTGCCTATTGAGTGAAACATGCCGTTTTGTATATTCTTCGCTATCTATTTCAGCACTGACTTGCGCTAACCTATCCGCAGTGGCGAACCAGCTCATCAGAGCATCATATGATTCTGAAAACCAACTCACTGAACCTACCACTTGGGCGAATGCCAATCTAACTTGCATATAACCGCCTAAATCCATTGCGCCTGAGAGGTAACTTGGCAAACATAAAAATAAAGGCGGAAGAAACATCCCCTGTCCATACAGCATGGTAAATAAATTAAAGTTTCGATCGACTTGCATGCGCTGTTTGGTATTGCTAAATATACCGCTAAAATATGTTGCTAATGTACTTTGTTCTTTGCGCCCTGCATTAGCAAAGGCCATCGCCTCATTGTTTTCGGTGATTTTCATTAAATGGGCACGGTAATCAGCTTCTACTTGCTCTGCTTGCCAATTTAGAAACTGCAGTCTTTTACCGACAAATTTTGCAATCAAAAACCCGACAATCGCGTAACAGAAAGCTCCATAGACTAAGTAACCTTGAATTGAAAATTGCTTTCCAGCCCACTCAAAATCTAAACTTCCCGATAAATTCCAGAGCACGACTGAAAAGCTACCAACGGTCATTATCGCGTCGGTGAAACTGTAAAAAAGACTAGTAGTCTCTTGGATGAAAGCTTTAATATCAACGCTTATGCGCTGGTCAATATTTTCAATATCACGCTGTTGCTTAATGTGATAGAAGCAATTATTTGCCAGCCACTTTTTTGTATATTCTCGCGTCATCCACTCGCGCCAATGCACTTTAAGCCAGCTCAAAAAATAGCTTCTATTGACACTGATAATGCTCATTGCAAATAAAATATATGCAAATCTATACACCTCGTGAATGATACGATCATAGTCACGGCTTTCTAGTGCGTTATAGAAATCGCCGTTCCAATGGGTGAAGTAAACACTTGAGTATGTAGTTAAAGAAGTGAGCACGAAGGTGGTAATTAACAGCAACCAACCACGGCGGCCTTCCCTACTACGCCAATAGGGAGCTATTAGCGTGATCAGTAAACGTAATCTTGACATATTATCAACAAAGGTTAAATATCGGCGGTTTTGCTAGTAAACAATTGTCGGGCGCGATGAAGGGCTCGCGCTTGTTTAAAGCTGAATCCGCGACTTCAAAGTGAGTGCAGAGCATAAGATATTAGTTTGGCAGCGCAATTTAAAAACCTGAGCTGCAGGCTCATATGCATCCATGCATAAAATTATTATGCTCAATGAGAGCTTTTAAACCCGCTATATATCAATATCTTAAGCTAAGCGTTGTCTGAAAGTCACTGATTCAAGTTAACAGCGAACTTGCATAGCATGTTCAACTTTAGTTGAATTTGTAAGCCAGCCCAAGAGTATAGGCGCGGTCACGTCCTCTGCCGCCATATTCGTTGCTATACTCGCGATCAAATGCGTTGCTCACACCGGCACTTAATTCTAGGCCTTTAGCTTTCCCCACACCTTGCCATTTTGCACGTAAGCCGTGGATAAGGTAACCGCCGCCACTTTTGTCTGACTGACTAGCGCCATCTGCCAACCAAGCCAAACTCAACCCTTGGTTAAAAGTATAAGAGGCATTCGCATGTAAGGTTTTAGGGTACTTAGTCACTTTATCAGTGGCTTTATCTTTAACTCTTAATTTGTCTATAGCAACTGATGCTGAGAAATTTTCGAGGGTGTAGCTGGCTTCTAGCTCTAATCCCGACCGATTGGCTTTTTTGACATTGCTGGAAGTAAATTCCATCCATCCTGTTACAGGATTAAGAACCGGGCCAGTTAATTCAATCAAGTTTTTTACATTTTGATCGAAATAACTAAAACGTAAATAGCCGCTATCTTCAGCTTTAAAGAAACCGTCTGTATGCAGGGCGAAGCCGAATTCACGGTTAATACTTTGCTCTGGTTTTAAGTTCGGATTAGGTACAATTTCCATGCTCCAAAGAGGGATTTTTTTCGCGGTATACATGTCATCGATTGAAGGTGCACGAAAATCATGGCCGTAGCTCGCGTATAAATTTAACCAAGGTGTCGCTTTGTAAGTAATACCTAAGCTTGGGAGCAGCTTTTTTTCGCTCATGTCATATGCGGCATCTCGTCCCTGCATAGCATAGTCAACGTAGCGAATCGCGCCGGTAGCGGTAAGATTGCTCCAACTGAATGTATCTTGTAAAAAGGCGCCAATTTCAGTTCTGTCACCATTGGCATTAGCGAAGTCATCGGGTTGATTATCAACAAAACCGCTTTGCTTAGTGGCTAAATAACTTACCCCATAAGTCACTTCGTGAGCAAACTGATCATTTTCAATAAAATGGCTGTTTTGAGAATCGAGCTGTAAGCGTCGAACTTTACTATCTTGCTGTCCAGCAGAGTTCATCGAAGCGTTACGTTTAATGGTATTGTAACTAATATGTGACCTCATATTTAAGTTGTCACTACGGTTTATTCTATGCATCACTTGCACAGTGCTATTTTTTAGCGCATCAGGATCTACTACGGAATTCTTGAATTTACTGTCGCTGTGCTTAACAGTAATTTCTAAACGTTGCTCTGGATCTAAATTAACCCCTAATTTAGCAGACAACCTAGACGCTTGGCTCTTGATATTTTTAACCGGATTATTTTTATATAGCTCGCTTCGATAACCATCAGCTGTTAATAAATAATCAAATTTAGTATCCACTGAACGTCCGTATACAGCTGCCGTGTTATGCATAGCATGATCATTTGAATGGTATCGAGTACGCAAGAAAGCACCGATGTTTTGTTCATCTTCAAGCAAATCGCCCGCATTTTTGGTACGAATAGCAATCACTCCTCCAATGCCGCCAGAGCCGAATAATGCTGAGCCGGTGCCTTTCAATACTTCCACTTGTTTGACCAACATAGGATCAATTGACAATGGATTGATAGACATGCCTTTATTACTGCTGGCTGTTTGGTCGACACCGTCAATATTGACGATGACTTGGCCACCGCTTCCACCGCGAATCGTTTGACTGCCATAAAAGCCGCCGGAGGCGTCAACACCTGGGATAGTGTTTAGCACTTCACTAATGTCTATTGCCTGTAATTTATCGATATCTTGATCTGTTTTAACACTCACGGACTGCGCTACTGATAACTGCTCTTTGTCTACACGTGTCACTGAAATAATCATCGTCGAGATTGAATCGCCGATCTCTGATTGTTGCGCAAAAACCAACTGCGCTGTACAACTTACTAAAAAAACACTACTGATTGAAAACTTATAAAGGTTCATTATTAACGACCGTATTAATATAGGTAAAATTTAAAATCGGTATTATAATCAAAACTTATATAGTATCAATTCTTATTTGCATTAAGATTCTCATTAAGCTTGAAATCAAGTAACTCACCCCTGAATTCAAAGTGAACACTGTGTCTAAGATATTGGTTCTACATTGGAATTGGTGACTTTTAACTGCACTTATCAGCTCAGTGGGTGTTTCTCTAACCGCCGTATAATCAATAGTTTCGCTATACGGTGCGGTGAAGCCACCATTTTTCTAACCGCCGTAGAATCAAGAGCTTGCGCTATGTGGTGCAGTGAAGTCACCGATTCAGGACTTCATTAAATGTGAGGAGGTAAAGGTTAATAAGCACTTCTCAACATTACGCGATTTAACTCGTGTTATAGTGCAAAATTTGGAGCGCTAAATGGTTATTTCCGAGCACCCCTCAAAGCTGAGCTTACCGCAGATTAATCCTGGCGTCGCCACTGTGCTCGAGTATCTGATTATTAAATTCCCCTACATTAGCGCTCAAATTTGGCAACAGCGCATCGCCGCTGGCAAAGTACACTGCCACGACGGCGCACTGATCACCACAGAATCGCTGTTTCAACCGCAGCAGCGCATCTACTATTACCGAGAGGTAGAAAGCGAGCCCAGCATCCCCTTTCAAGAGAGCATTATATTTCAGGATCAGCATATTTTAGTGGCCTATAAACCGCATTTTTTGGCAGTGACCCCCGGCGGTATATATGTCAATGAATGCCTACAGAACCGTCTACGCCTCAGCACCGGCATCGCTAGCTTACAAGCATTACACCGTTTAGACAGAGTAACGGCTGGCTTAATCATATTCTCTACCAACCCAGACACTCGTCACCAATACCACCACTTGTTTAAAACCCGCCAAATACATAAAACCTACCAGGCAGTGGCCAAAATCAGCAGCAGTAAAAATCTTCTAGGCCAAGAGTGGCACGTTAAAAATCGTATAGTGCAAGCTGAACCGCGTTTTCGGATGTGTGTAACCGAGGGCGACATTAATAGCCACTCTGTGATTCGCTGCTTGCAACAATCAACTGAGCAGGCGCTATTTGAATTAAACCCAGTGACCGGCAAAACCCATCAATTACGCGTTCACATGCAAGCGCTGGGCTGGCCCATATTGAATGACAAATACTACCCGCTATTACAACCGCTATCAGCAGATAATTATCTAGCGCCACTGCAGCTACTGGCGAAAAAACTTGAGTTTATAGACCCGGTAACTCAAGTTCCAAGGAGCTTTAGCTATGATGGTAATTTATCGATTATATAGAGACCACAGCGATCAATTCAACGTCCAATAGAAGCATGCTAGAAGAACCATCGGGCTTAATCGAGCGCTTCGAAAAAAAGTCGCTTATGCTTTTCAACAGCATCTGCTAAAGTTAATTTATCGATAATAAAGTACCTTATCTATCTTGAGTATTACCTTAATCCGTGACTTAAAAGTGAACCTGATTGACCATCAGACTCCGCTCAACTTGGCGACTATTTGATAAAGTATTTAATTTTAACAAGTTAAGAAGTTGTAATATGTTTCTATCATTTAATAATGGTTTAGATTATGGCCAAGTCACATATTTGTAAATTTTTTTACTTTAGGCCAGCCTGTGAAGACGCAGTGCTAATCA
>ASZJ01000101.1 GCA_000416275.1 Osedax symbiont Rs1 | reverse complement strand
TCAGCGGGCATTTTTCTAACCGCTGTAGAATCAAGAGCTTGCGCTATGTGGTGCAGTGAAGTCACTGATTCAGGTAATATACTAGTTCACAGGGGCATTGGAAAACTCACCAACTCAATGGCTATTTTTCTAACCGCTGTAAAATCAAGAGTTTGCGCTATGCGGCGCAAAAGAGCAAAAATTCTGCCTCAAATTTGATTTTTCTCGCTACGATCGGTCCAGCCCGACAGACCCCTAGCTGTATAATACTCACTGTCGATTACGACAGTTAAATAACTATTCCCCTCATGATAACCTGTACTTGAACATATTGTTATTTAGACATTTTAAACGGTGGGCGCACCACCTCATTTATTTTCGTCGAGCACCGATACCAAACAATCAAGGAGATACTCATGCATAGATTAATTCTAAGCTCTAGTCTGACAACTCTGCTACTAGCAGGCGCCGTGACAGCCCAGGCTGAAGCCCCTCTTAAAGGAGCAGTGCAGGTATTGAAAAAAGCTGCCGCAGAATGTAACACAAGCAATAAGACGCCCAAAGGCGGTGCTGCCACAGCCAAAATAGGTGGCGGTGGCGGTAGTGGAAAATGTCATGTGCAAGATCTATCTTCTATGGCTTCGCCACAGGGCGGTAATAAAAAAACAGCCGTTAAAGCGAAAGCTGTTGACATGTTTCTTAAGCTTGAAGGTATTGATGGAGAGAGTTAGGAGCCTCTCTGTGCACTAGGGCATTCAGAGTATCCCTGTACCGCTAGGGGCGTGTTGACTTGTTCAGAGTCCCCCTAGTTAACAGCACCTATTATGCAAGCAGCTTACTTTGTTGAAATAAATTAATGATTTTCAAACCCCTCTGCCATATACCTGAATCAGTGACTTCACTGCGCCACATAGCACAAGCTCTGTATTCACTTTGAAGTCACGGATCCAGGATATAGGTACGAATATCAAGGCACAACACTTCGTTGATTACGGTAATTTACTACTCGCGGGCCGAGCCGATATTTCCTCTGCAGCTCAGCACTACTTCTCTGATGTAAATTGAAAGCACCCACTAGTTACTGGCGTTCAATTAATCAGCAAATAATTAAGAGCTGTACTTTTGTTGCTTTGAACGGGCTTTCAACTCGTATTATCGAGCCTAGTCGCTATCCTGAGATCTCAATTAATTGTTTCACAAACGACCTTAATCTTATTGTTTGACGATTTTAAGTGAAACTAATGATTATGATATAACCAGATGTTATTCAATATAAATGATAATCCTTTACAATAATCCGCTGATACTTTAAAAGATCTTCTAAATTCACTTAGATAGGTTAAATGGATGCAATCCAGCTCACAATTATTATTGGTTTACTTAAAGCGATCGATACAGGTGCTCTGAAAAAATTATGCATAACTTTGATAAAAATATCGGTGAATCAACTGCTAACCTTAACTGTATAGATTTACGCAATGTCTGTTTATACATAGAGGGAAAACGGATACTCGACCAACTATCCCTGCAAACTCAAGTTAGGCGCCTAGGCGTCATCGGCCGTAACGGCTCAGGAAAATCGACGCTTTCGCGCGCCCTTTCAGGCTTAATAGAAATATCTTCTGGGCAGCTACAAGTCACCGGTATCAATCCCTACAAAAATCGTCGCGCAGCACTGCAACAAATTGGTATTCTATTTCAAAATCCCGACCATCAGATAATTTTCCCAACGGTGCTGGAAGAAGTAGTTTTTGGCTTGCGTCAACTGGGGGAAAATAAAACCAGCGCTGAGCAAAATGCACTGCAAACACTAGCCACATTCGGTAAAGAGCACTGGAAAAATGTGCATACCTCTGCACTGTCTCAAGGGCAAAAGCATTTAGTTTGCCTGATGGCTGTAGTGGCAATGAAACCGAATTTAATTATCCTCGATGAGCCATTCGCAGGCTTAGACATTCCGACTAAACAGCAGCTAAAACGGTACTTAGACAAATATACCGGGAGCCTAATTCACATTAGTCACGATCCTGCGGATCTGGAGAATTACGACCAGTTACTCTGGCTTGAAAAGGGTCAGGTTGCCGCATTGGGCAGCCCTGAAGAGGTATTGCCCGCCTATTTAGAAGAGATGCACAAACTGGGAGGCAGCGATGATATCTCTCACCTCCCCGATTGAAACCAGAGCCCATAGCTGGAGTGCTGGGCTCAAACTAGCTGCACTTTGCCTCTCGACGCTGCTGCTATTTTCTATCGACAGTCTGATTATCCAAATAACCTTTTTGAGCTTGGTTATCACGCTCTACGCCTTACCTGGGCTAGTTTTTATGCGCTACGGTTTGTCGAAACTAAGTATTCTATGGCCATTTATTGTAGTGGTTTTTGCCTGGCACTGGTGGATTTCCGAGCTCTTACAAGGCTCTGCTATTATCATTCGCATGATCTGTGCGGTCGCTTTAGCCAACTTAGTGACGATGACCACTAGGTTGTCAGATATGATCGATGTGGTACGTTTTCTTACCCAACCCCTTCAGCGCTTTGGCCTGAACCCCCGCATTCTCGAACTCGCTATAGCACTGGTTATACGCATGACACCGGTGTTATTAAGTAAAGGAGAATGCCTGGCGATGGCCTGGCGCGCGCGCTCGACACGCCGCTCTGGCTACAAAATAATATTACCTTTTACCCTTATTGCACTTGATGATGCAGACCATGTCGCCGAAGCGCTGAGAGCCCGCGGCGGCCTAACTAATTTGGAGAAAAACTAATGGAAAAAAATATCGCCTACATCGCCCTGTTTGCCGCACTGATTGCAGCACTTGGCCTAGTACCTAAACTCACTTTAGCTTTCGGTGTACCAATAACCGCCCAGAGTCTCGGCATTATGCTGTGTGGAACAATTCTGGGAGCCAAACGCGGCGGACTGGCGGTCCTGCTCTTCTTACTATTAGTCGCCATTGGATTACCTTTACTCTCTGGTGGCAGTGGTGGCTTAGGGGTCTTTGTCTCAGCATCAGCAGGATTTTTACTGGCCTGGCCGCTCGCTGCATTCATCACAGGTCTAATCGTTGAAAAATGGCGCAGCGGCTCTCTCGCCATAGTCGCTGCTATTGCCTCTGTGGTAGGTTGCGTCTTAGTGATGTATATATTTGGCATTATCGGCATGGCAATTGTACTGGATAAAACATTGCTGCAAGCTGCCGGCTTTGTGACCGCCTTCATACCAGGCGACATCATTAAAGCCGTCATCGCCGGGTTATTAACTTCAGCGATAGCTAAAGCTCGCCCTGCTAGCGTGCTGTCTCGTCCCGCGCACAATAATACAGTCTAAACAATACTGGCTATAGCCTCACCTGATCGTACATTTACGATCAGGCTCTTAAAGAAGCCTCTGCACATTTATCAAATTCAGCATCATTAAAACTGTGGGTAAATATTACATTTTCCGAGCTTATTAAGTGTAGAATATGTAAATTAAAACCGATCGTTTACAGCTCTTTGACCAACTACAGCACATTGACGATCTTTGTTGTCGAAACTTCACTAATGCTATTTGAATACTTAAGATCCGCTAAAACAGTGCCTGCTAGTGTCGCTTATATTGACAACACATCGTTTTAATAATCCACCAATCACGCTTAATTTGAGAGTCAGTTTGAATATTCTTATCTACACCGACAATGTGTCAAACAACCATATACTCTACTATGCACTGGGCAAACTGCGTGATAAGCAAAGTGTGCATTTTGTTAATGCCAATGAGCTATTAGCGGGAGCGCTGAGCCCAGATATTGACCTTTTAGTCATGCCAGGTGGCGCCAGCCGTTATAAAGCGGACAAACTAAACGGTCCGGCCAATGATTTAATTAGAAAATACCTGGCCGATGGCGGTCGCTACTTAGGGATTTGCGCCGGGGCATATATGGCCTGCGAAACCACTTACTGGGCCAAGGGTCAACCTTTTGAAATCATCTGTCACAACCCGCTAAATTTTTTTCCGGGTAAAGCTATTGGCCCCATTCAAGATTTTGGCAAAGGAGATAATTACAACGGCACTAAAGCCCGTTTGGTCATGCTGGAGATCAATGGAGAAATAGTCCCCTCGCTCTATTTAGGAGGCTGTACTTTTGAGCCCCAACAGCATTGCGACTACCAAATATTGGCCAGATTTTCCGAACTACCTGAACAGCCGCCCGCTATTATTAGCGGTAGCTACGGACGCGGTAAATGGCTACTTTCATCAACCCATCCAGAATACGATACTGAAGCCCTACAGTTGATGAACTTTAACGTCCTGGGCAATGACTATCAGGATTTTTCACAGCTTCAAAGCGGTCCAGAATTAAATTTAGAGACATTGGACTACCTATTAAAGCAACTTGCATAAAGCCTGCAGCTTCCATGGATATTTTCTAACCGCCTTACAAATTAAGAGCTTGTACTATGTGGTACAGCGACGTCCCTGATTCAGGTTATAGCTAACGAACATATTAATAATGTACACCCGTATATTCATGCTCAGGAGACACACCAGACAAGCCAATTTTCTATAGTTTAATCTCAATCAACTCTCCTTGCCAATAAATGGCCATTAGCGTTTAATAGCTCTGTAAAAAACATCTAAGCGATAACAATTGTTCTAGGGCCTAAGTTTTATCGAGCACAATTGACTAAGGATGATCTATACCTATGAAAGCGGCAGTTCAACCATCTAACATCCCAGCTGAAAGCCACATATTCACCCAACTAAAAGATGCTTATTACAGCGATGCCTATAGCTATACAGAGCAAAATCCTTCCTCCGCCATGCAGATTTGGTTATCTCAAGTGGCAACGATTCCCAACTGGGTCAACCTTTTAATGACGGCGCGTAACGGCATTGTCTCCCGCCTAGGTTTAAAACATTTAGGTCACATTAGTGATGTTGATCAAAGCAAGGCCGCTAGCGCCTACCAAGTCGGCGATAGTGTTGGGATTTTCACTATAAAATCGCTCGCTGAACAGGAGGTTATTTTAATCGACAGTGATAAACATTTGGATGTGCAAATATCGATTTTCAAAGCATCTGACGACAGTCAATTGGTGACTATCTCCAGCGTGGTTCACGTACATAATTTTTTCGGTGAGTTTTATATGACGATGATCACCCCGCTGCATAAATTAATCGTGCCCGCCACTATAAAACGCGCACTGTTGAGCCGCAGTGATTGTCCGAGTTAGTGTAAACAATCATCAGTTCTCTTCTATAAATTTCAATATTACGTGTAACGGACTCAATAAATAATGCTTACAAAAATACTGATTTTGGGTGGCTACGGAAATTTTGGTAAACGTATTAGCCAAAACTTAGCGGACATCCAAGGCCTGACTATTCTGCTGGCCGGTAGAGACAAAGCCCGCGCACAACAGACTTGCGATAACCTCAAACAGACAGGCTGCAGCGCCCAGTTACAGGCGGCCTATATCGATATTCACAGTGATAATTTCGTCGCTACTCTTAAGAGTTTAGCGCCACAGCTAGTGATTCACACCGGCGGACCTTTTCAAGATCAAGCTTATACAGTGCCTGCTGCCTGTATTGAAATCGGCAGCCACTACATCGATCTGGCAGATGATCGACGCTACGTCTGTGACATCACCACCCTCAACGAGCAGGCTATCGCCAAAGACTTGCTGTTAGTTTCTGGCGCCAGCACCGTGCCTGGACTTTCCTCTACGGTTATTGACCACTTTATCGATGAGTTTGCCTGTATCGATGAAATTGATTTTGCCATCGCTCCCGGTAACCAAGCCGAGCGCGGCAAGGCGACAGTAGCCGCGATATTAAAGTTTACCGGCCAGCCTTTCTCAACCTATAATAATGGCCAGTGGTGCACTCGGTACGGCTGGATGTCTGCAAGAAAATGGTCTTTTGGCGACACCTTAGGTAAACGCTGGCTCGCCAATATCAACATCCCAGATTTGGAGCTTTTCCCGAAGCGCTATAGCGGCGTGCAGAGCGTCAAGTTCCAAGCGGGGTTAGAGCTGCCACTGTTACATTTAGGGATGGTCTCTATGGCATTATTAGCCAAGATCGGACTCGTAAAAGACTGGGCTTCGTATACCGATAAAATTGTCGCCGCCAGTGACTGGTTTATCGGTTTTGGCACTGACTCTGGGGGGATGCGCATCGATATAAAAGGTCTTGATCATCAGCACCAAGCTAAACATATTCAATGGATATTATCGGCCAAAAATGGTGTTGGCCCATACATCCCGACGCTAGCGGCTATTATTTTGGCCAGAAAACTGATTAATGGTGAGATCGGCAAAAGAGGTGCGACTCCCTGCTTGGGTATGTTTAGCTTGCAAGAATTTGATCAACAGGCAAGCTTGTACCATATCCACCACCAAACCTTACACAACCCTTAATCCTAAACTTGCTAGTTGAATCAACTAATCAGCATAATTAAGAGCCACTTTATGGATAACTATCTTTTATTAAAAATGCTGCATATATTAAGTGCAGTGGTGCTTACCGGTACCGGTGCGGGGATCGCCTTTTTTATGTTTATGGCCAATCGCAGCAATAACCTCGCGGTAATGGCCATCACTGCTAGGCACGTAGTGCTTGCCGATTGGATATTCACCACACCAGCGATACTGATCCAATGTGTCAGCGGTGTGCTACTTATGAACAAACTTGGCTACAGCTACAGTTCTAAATGGTTTCTTATGGTATTGGCGCTATTTCTGTTTATCGGCCTCTGCTGGCTCCCCGTGGTATTTATTCAATACAAACTCAAGAGTGCTGCAGAGCAATCATTAGCAACGGGGATATTAGCGCCTCAATTCAAAGCCCTTATGCGTCTTTGGACCGCCCTCGGCATCCCAGCATTCATCGCTATTTTAATTATTTTTTGGCTGATGATCTTCAAACCTTTTGCGCTGGTATAACTTGATGATGACGACCCAGATTAGATTGGCAGCTAGGGTTTCTCTGGCATTTCTGTGGTTTTTTACCGCCATTACCTCCGCTTTTTTTGGTCGCGAAATAGGTTTAGCGGTGTTGGCGAACGCTGATATAACCGGGGGATTAGCCAGCTTACTATTATACTCAGGCAGCGCAGTAGACCTGCTAATCGCGCTGTGGTTAATCACCACTTGGCAGCTGAAAAAGTGCTATCTCGCCCAGATCATGGTTATTGTGGTATACACTTTACTGCTAAGTTTTATCGACCCCAGCTTCTGGTTACACCCCTTTGGTCCGCTGACTAAAAACCTGCCGATCATAGTATTACTCTACATGCTTTATCGCAGTGAATAATCACAGTCTTTAAAGTCAGCTACGGCTGCTTAACTATATCGTATTGACTACTTATTGCTGAGCCCACTAGAGGAAAATTATAATTTATCTTGATTAACCGAGACTTCTGCATAACTTACCCAGAGGGTATGATAACTGCGCTCGGTTTTTGCCTTGTCTTACCTTCGCTCGCAACGTTATGCAAAGGGCTATAGCCATAACAGCGAATACTCTTCACAATTCACGGACTGTGGCGATCTAAAATAACAGCTCCGCTGCCTTCAGCACTTAACTTATCTTCGGGATTGTAGATAGGACAATTGCTCATCGATAAACAACCACAACCGATACAACCTGTTAGCGAGTCTCTAAGTTTTTCCATATAGGCTATACGCACATTTAAATCATCGCGCCAAGCGCTTGATAGTAATTGCCAATCTTGCTTAGAGGGGGTGCGATTGTCAGGCAGTGCGGCAAAGGCAGTTTTAATCGACGCTAAACTTATACCTATTTTCTGCGCCGCTTTGATGATTGCAATGCGCCGCAATACCTCCCCTTTATAACGCCGCTGATTACCGTTATTGCGACTGCTTTGAATCAGTCCTTTTTCTTCATAAAAATGCAGCGTACTGACTTTAACACCACATCTTTGTGCCACTTTACCGACACTCCAATTTGCGATTTTCATAAATCCTCCGCGGTTTTATTAATAATAATCAAAAAAACACTTTACCTCAAGTTAAGCTGAGGTTTTATGATGCTCTGACACTTACTTCTAACAGCAAATATATGGAGCACTATTGATCATGCATTTAGAACATATAAATTTAGTCGTCGCCGATATCCCCGCCATGTTAAATTTCTACCAGGCAGCATTTCCGCACTGGTCAGTACGCGATAAGGGCCGTGGAGAATGGTCGGGAAAGGCGCGCAATTGGCTGCATTTTGGTGATGATTATCAATACATCGCATTAAATGATAACGGTGTCGGTGAAAACCGTGAACTAGCCGGCCATCAAATTGGACTTGCCCATCTAGCCTACGTCACAGACGATATAGAAAGTGTTATACAACGTTTAAGTGATGCGGGTTATCAGGTCAGTAACAATGGAGATCAACAGCCATACCGTCGCAATGTATATTATATAGCCCCGTCTGGTTTAGAAATAGAATTTGTCCAATACTTTGCAGATGACCCAAAGCTTCGCAATTCAAGTCACTAATAGCTGTATCCGTGACTTCAAAGTGCAGTGGAGTCACTGATGCAGGTAATAATCTTTCAGGGAGAGTAACGATGAAAATACTAAGCTTTGCCGCTAGTAATAATGAGAATTCTATCAACCAAATACTGGCGAACTATGTGGCTAACTTGCACCCCAACGCAGTAGTTGAAACATTGGCGATTGACGATTACGAGCTGCCAATTTTCAGTGAGAAACGCGAAAATCAGCTCGGTCAACCTGCATTAGCCCAGCAGTTTTTTGCCAAAATCGGACAGGCAGATGCACTGGTTGTGTCATTTGCCGAGCACAACGGCAGCTACAGCGCAGCCTACAAGAATTTGTTTGATTGGACTTCACGCATCTCTCAGCAGCTGTTTCAAAACAAGCCGAGCATTTATTTATCGACGTCCCCTGGGGCTGGCGGTGCAGCTTCAGTATTGAGCGCTGCAACAAATTCAGCGCCACATTTTGGCGCCGATCTTAAAGCCAGTATTTCACTGCCGAGCTTTTATCAAAACTTCGACACTGAAAACAACCAACTGCTCAACTTAGAAATCAAAGAGCAGCTTATCCAAGCCGTGGCTAAATTGGGTCATTAAAATCAGCCAATTATTGCCTGTAATATCGTGCCGATGATAGCGATGCTAGTTGTTTTTACAGGCTTTTTAACGATTAAATACCGCACTGGGATGTCCGGTTGATGGAGAAAAAGTCAGTGTAACAAGGGAAAAGCTAGGGTAATAGCGCCTTCAATTCAGAGATCAACACCCCTCAATTGAGTTTCCAGCAGCGCCTATACCCTACCTGCATATCTGGCTGTTCTCAGCTAGCCTAGTAATTATCATCAGTGATGTTGTGACTTAATTCGCTAAGAATATCCTCGTGTGACAAATCGCTGTCTTCCGCTTCAAGTAAGTCCTCAAAAGAGCGTTCGGCCTCTATCTGCTCCTTTAGGTTTGGATGCAGCTGCCTCTCTGTCTTTAACAAGCTTTCATAGGCATGCATGAATTTTTTAGCGTTTATATTGCCCCGCAGCATTTCGTTAAAAATACTGATGTAAATTTCGGGCCCACTATTTTCAATGGCAAGTAACTGAAAAATATTTTTAAAGTCATCCTCAATACTCGCAAACCAACCTGCTATTCTAAGACTCATCTGACCATTGAACTTTTTCAAGATCGCAGCAGTGGCCTCACCGAATTCTGCCAAAAAAACCTCGGGCTTATCACGATAGGTAAGCAGCAGGGCTTTGAAATTATCATAGTCTTGGTGACCAATGGCATGACGCTTCATCAGCGTTTCAAATACTGATAACTGCACATCCGCTTTTATGGATATCTCATCGATCTCATCAGGATAAATATCCATATTTGACAGCGGATTTTTAAACTTCGCCGCAATTTCTATCAGCAGATTGGCATCTAGCTGCTCACCCAAAAGTGACTCATGAATCGCTGCAATGTCTTGGTATTCGCTGTCTTTGTATTGGTAGTTAGCCAATAATGTGGCGCGATCGGCTTCGCTACCATGCGCTTTGAATAAACTGTTTACCTGCTCCCACCCCTTGCGGAAACAAGTGATAACTGAATCCTCTAAGAGGATTTTTCTCGCGCTGAGGGAATCGCCGCCACAGAGCTTTAATAGTCCAAGTGTCGTTACGCCCATCACAATAGAGCAAGACTTCTTTAAGTCATGACTGATAACAGGAGAGTAGAAGCTCTTGGCTATTTTTAACGACATATCGACTAGCTGGCTCTCTATTTGTGCCAGTTTTTCTGGTGTCAGCGAACCGCTTTCAACGGCGTCACTGATCGTAAGTAATAAGAAGGGTCTCGCCCTGACTTTATCAAGATTCATCTGCTATTCCCTTTTTATAACGGCTCAAACATATCGTCAGTATCATTACTGATTTCGCCCACTCTGATATTATTAGCCTGTGACTTAAGAATGGTTTCAATTTTCTCAAAGTCACCACGTTCAGCAGTGGCTAGAATCTCTTCATAAATTGACGTATCCAGTGCTTTTATCTTCAGGAGCAACTCTTCATCGCTGCCAGAAGTTGGCTCTTCCTCGTGATCGATAGCCTCAAAATCTAGCCCAATAAAAGGTAGCGAGAGATACAGAATCCCGGTTTCCGATTCTACGATGGCGGCCAGTATTGCCAACTCTCTCTCTTCGTCATCACTTTGGGTAAGGAATATTTGAGAGAGCATCGACTTGACAGAATCCTGTGCATTAAAAGCCCCTTTTTGCAGCTCTTGCTCCCAATACGAAGGCTCTACATTCAGCATATTTCCTATGGTTTCTGGATCCATCAACCATGCAGCGATCGACGGAATGGTGGCATCGAACTCGCGCAATATTTTTGCGACACTCATGATATCTAATTCAGAGAGAACAGCGATCATGGTTTGATCGCCCTCAGTGGAGGCTATCTCCTCTAAAATATCACCACCATTGCGACCACTCTCATGGGTGATAGCAATGACCTTCTCAGCTAAAACGGCTATTTGTTGGCTCAAAATATAATCCTGTCAACGTCTGTATAGGGTTAAAATTCGTCAAGATGATCTTGATCTTGACCGTGGTATTCTTCGTAGTCGTCGTGTTCGTCGAGCTCTTCACTGTCATCTTGCTCAGCGTTGAACTCTTGGGTTGTCGCACCTAATTCATAAAAGCAGAGCAGCAGCAAAGCTATTTTTAATTGCTGCTGAAACTTATCGGCTAACGTCGACAGCAAAGGCCGATAACTCTTATGTATGCTGACGCAGCCTTTTACCTCATCCCATGTAGGTTCTGCATCAACACTTAACGGCGCTAACTTGGCACAATCCAACTTTACGACGAACAGCAAACACAGGGCGAGTTGGTCGGGCATACCCGCTAGAAAACCCGGCGTCTTGTTCAACTGAGCTAATAAGCGCTCAACATAGTTATTCAATAACTCGGGTTCTTCTGGATCCTGATAGGATTCTATATTTTCAGTTAACAGTTGATAGTCGTCTATCAAATAACCTGGTACAAATTCGATCTTAGACATGATGCCTCTTAAGTATTTAAAACTCTGTTCCAATAGGATTTAGTGAACGACTTGGGGTTCATGACCTCAGTGTATTCCTGTTCAATATATAGCTTGCGCTGTTGCGGGTCAGAAATTACATCGTATGACTCTTGAATCTTCTGGAAGCGCTCAACCGCATCTTCAGATTTGTTTCTATCTGGGTGAAATTTCGAGGCCAAACGTCGGTAGGCCTTTTTAATATCATCTTGCGAGGCTGATTTTTCAACCCCCAATACTTCAAAATAGTCCAAAATTATCTCCACAATTTTTCATTGAGTCTTCATTTGTTTGGCGAACAGTATTAGTGCAGCTTTAGCTGATTGTCGAAAGCCATAAGTAATATAGTGGAAGGGTACGGGACACTAATTAAAGACTTTAACTGGTGCCTAATGATTAGTATAAAGGATTGG
Organism: Osedax symbiont Rs1; assembly: GCA_000416275.1. Classification (GTDB taxonomy): domain Bacteria; phylum Pseudomonadota; class Gammaproteobacteria; order Pseudomonadales; family Balneatricaceae; genus Rs1. The sequence continues at coordinate 2,354 of ASZJ01000101.1, read as the reverse complement.
ACTTCAATCGAGACAGAGAATTAAGACGCTCTAAAATGATCCGAGCACCCTTGTACCGCCTAGTATCGTTTCTTATCCTAGATAGCGAGATTATGAATGAATGCCGCCTATTTGTCGACTATAGTTGAGTTAATTGACGGTTACATATTTAACTACAACTGCTGTGGTATGCCCTGCTTTTATGATCAGTTATCTATAGCTGAAAGTGGTAGGTGATCAGGAAATACAATATACGGATCACCATCTTGGTCGACAATACACCCATATAATTCTTTCATATATATACTGAGAAGTTTGTCTTCCTGTGACGAGCTTGAATTCATATATTTATCCCAATCGTCTTCATACTTACTGTGACAAGAATCAAATTGGCCATCCACTGCAGCTATACAGGCAGGGTCCTCTTCTCCACAAGTAGCCTCTAATATTATCTTTAAATACTCCGATTCAGTCTTATCAAGTACTTGATCGCAACTTGCTACAAATGTAGAAAAAAGACAAATGACCGCAAGTTTATTAATGGTGTGCATTCTAATCTCCTGTGCATTTAACGCTGGCGACACTGCAGGCCTGCGGCGCGGGTTTTGCGGTATTTTGCAAAAGCCGTGACGTGGGACTGTCAGATTGCTCGCCCTTGTTAATACGGCGCCACAATGTACTTTAATTAGCACTGTAACGCAGTATTGTTAATTTGAGCGACCGCTGAATAAATGAACTAGCAGCCACCACGATATTTATTGTGGCAAACCATAGCAAGCTTGAAGAGCTTGCCGATCCTACAAGTTTTCAGATGGCAACAGGAACGGAGCTATTGATATGTGACTTAGCATTTCCCCTGATACCGATTACTATGCTATTGGAAAAGACTTCCTTATTTACTATAGCCTTAGTGAGGACTAAGGCTAGCGCCTAACACTAAGCTAAGGGGCGAAGTGCGCAGCACTTTGTCCCACTTGAGCGCCTTATTCTGCGTATTCCTGATTTATAACCACAGTCCCAGCTATAAAATCATGAATTGCTCGTTTTCTTTTATTGAGTAATAACACAAAAAACTCACTCCAAACCCAAATATTAGCAACGCTGACGACCAAGTCATACCATGATGGAAACAGTGGAACTAAATATTCTATTCGCTCCATCCAGCCTGCTGATAGATATTCTTCTGGATTAGCCTGAGATATTGCAATAATTTGAGCAATAACCATTAAAACTGCAAAGCAAATATCTACAGATGACCGAAGTACAGCCTGCTTTAGACTAATGGAAGAACCATCAGGGTTGGTTACTCTTATTTTTGATGCCATTTTTCCAAGTGTGGCACCGTAGCGGTTATGGAAATATATTGTATATACTGAATAGAGCCCACATGATATAACTGCGGTAATGATTGCAGCTGATATTGAAATCCCCTCAAGATAATAAAAAAGGTATGCGACAGGAATTAGGACAATTGTATCTACAATTCCGGCTCCGAACCTTTGCCAAAATCCAGCGTAGACTTTAAATCCGTCTTTTTCGATTGGTAAGAATTCCATTTTTACTCCTTTACGCAGAACAATCTGTATTAGGCGGAACGATTCCGCCTAATACAGATTGTTCACATTTTATTGCTTACTGGATGTATAACCAGCATTTATTCAAATAGGAGACAACCCTCGTAATCACCATTACTCAAGTAACACCTTTTGAGAGCTTTGCATAACTTACCCAGAGGGTATGATAACTGCGCTCGGTAATGCGACGTTAAAAAAGTCATGCCGAAACGCTGCCTTCCAGTATCTTTGAATACTCTAGAATAGCGGGCTACTCTAGAGTATTGATCATTGTAATCAAATGAATTTAATACAATTAACAACCATTGTCTAGAGTCTCAATTTGCAACACATTTACAGAAGCTCTGGACTGGCATTAAGGTTTTTAGAATGGACTATGGCGAATTATTATGAGCATTTTATCTTAGAGCTTAAAAAAGAAATCAGTTGAGGGGTTGGGTTTTGACTTTTGGGGACGAGGAAGACACTACGAAGCCGCTCCCCCCTTTATGTTGCCGCCACTATTGATTGAATTGCCGAAACGGAGCGACGGGACGTCGCAAAGAGTAAAGAGGTTCTCTAACGAACAGCTAGCAATTCAGGCGATAGTGGCGGATTCTGGTCGTAATATTAGGGTGAGCTTTGCTTAGCAAAATAAAGTCAGTCGCGGGTTTAACAAAGGACCGACATTTATTCTAACTTAAAACATGCCTGCCATTGTGAGCTTACGAGAAGATAGCGTGACTTTTAATGGAAGTCTAAAAGCCCGTTACCAATGGGCTAGGTGTTGATTTTTTGATGATTCAAGGCAAGTATTTTCCT
>ASZJ01000100.1 GCA_000416275.1 Osedax symbiont Rs1 | reverse complement strand
TTATCATGTTTCTAAACAGCCTTGTCGCTGTCGTTTCAAGGACTCCCTGAAGCGAGGAGGCGAATTATATAGATCCTAGCGAGGGCGTCAACTGTTTATTTAATAATATTGGAATATTGCTAAGAAACTTCAATATTCTATCTTTCAAAGTAGCAAATAGGCGCCCTAATAAGGACGCCTCTGAACAAGCCCCGCACATTATACACTTGTTCAAAGCTTCTTTAAGCCACATCAAATCACCCTGATTAATGTATACGCCTATATATAGTAGGATCAAGGAGTGACGAAGTTCAGTGGCACTACTGTATCCCATAAAATAACACAGGCGACTAACATTCCAACCAAAGTGCATAATCCTACCGTTAATATAGACGCCGAGAAGAAAAATGCCCTATCTTCCGGTATTTCCATGATTACTGGCACACCGATGAACAAGAGGTATACCGAATAGATCACTGCGACTAAGCCAACCGAGACATTAAACCACAGCATCGGGTATAGCGCTGACAGTCCTGACAAAAATAGTGGTGTTGCAGTAAAGGTGGTTAATATTAGGCATTCATTTAATGCTACATTTCCACCATAGGTTTTTTCCATCCAATGGATTGCGAAGGCGATAAAGCCGACAGCTCCCCAACAGGCAAAATACGACGCTATTGCTGCAGGTATTGCACTTGAGTATTCCAGCTTTATATATTCTGATCCCGTTAGGGTCCAACCAATTTGCGTTGTGCCAATAAACATGCTCACCGCGGGGATCAAAGATAGTACGCTAACTTGTAATAAGAAAATATGGAGTACACTATATCTTTCTTGGTGAATTGTGCCCCACTCCTCTTTCGGATGATAAAACATTCCAACCATGTGATTTACAAACATATGCTTCTCCTAAGGTTTTAAATAGTGCTTCGACCAACGGTTTTATCGATTTTTTAACAGTTATTCACTCCTTTAAGTTACTTGATCAACAAATAGACGTAGTGATCCACCAGCAGCGCTGCAAACAGCAGCATTAAATAACTAATGCTGTATCTGAACATGCCCATCTGGCTATTTTTCACATCTCTAAATACTTTTATTGCCCAGTGCATAAACCTGATATTCAATATCGTCACTAATATCAGGTACACGACACCCGACATAGCGGTTAAAAAAGGTAAGGTAGTAGATAGGACTAGCAGTATGCTATACAGAATTATGTGCAATTTTGTATATCGCTCACCGTGAGTGATAGGCAACATAGGAACACCTGCCTTTGCATAGTCCTTAGTTCTGGCTAGACATAAAGCCCAAAAATGGGGTGGTGTCCAAGCAAATATTATCAACACCAATAATAGGCTATCAGAGGTAATTTCACCGCTGACGGCCGTCCAACCTAAGAGTGGCGGCGCCGCACCTGCCAAACCTCCTACGACTATATTCTGCGGCGTCGCCCGTTTTAACCACACCGTATAAATAATCGCATAACCGACTAGAGAAAACAGCGTCAACCAAGCGGTTAGTGGATTGATGAATGCAGCCAGTAAATAAATTCCTAAGGCACCAATGATGAACGCAAACAACAGCGCCTGCTGACTGGATACTTTTCCCTGAGGTATAGGCCGCCACTTAGTTCTCAACATAGCGGCATCAATTTTTTTATCCATTACATGATTAATAGCCGCACCTGAACTAGTCACTAAGCCAATCCCCAATAAGCCGATGGTTATTGTGCTTAGCGCAGGGATTGCATCAGTTGCCAACAACATACCTACCACTGCGGTAATTAACATGACGACGACTACTTTAAGCTTACACAGCGCCAAATAATCGTCAATTTTGGCACCAGTATTAAACGAGGCTAATGAAAATAGTTTTTGTTTTTGCATTTTTGACTCCTCTTTATCGAGTGTATCCATTTTTTAGCATCCAGCATCTCGAACAATTGACTCCCTCGCTATGTGCTCTTTTTTGGATCAAAGCTTGCCAACCACAATTTGGTGGTTGCGATCAACATCACAACAGCCACAAGATGATGTGCCATAGCCAGCAATGTCGGAATAGCAAAGACGATATTTAGTAAACCAAGCACGATTTGGAGCAAGGTTAAGCCGACTAAACTGCTGATTAATTTGCTTTGACGATGAGTTTTAAGTAACCAGCAATACAGACCGACGAAATAGACCAGTACCACTAACGCCCCTATCTTGTGACTTATTTGGATGCCCCCCCTGGCAGACAGAGGCAACCTCCCGCCCTGGTGTGAATAAGTGGCATCTAGCGATACCGTAAAAGCCTGGCTAAAGTTGTACTTAATATTTAGGTTCGGATTGCAGCCCAGCCAATCACTACACCCCCAGCCGGCATAGTTACTACTAGTCCAGCCCCCTAGTAATATTTGTAGAAAAAGTATCAGCAAACCGATCAATGCAGCAGTATTCGCGCCCTGCCATTTTATTGGCTGACTGTTATCAGTCACAATTTTGTGTCTTAAGATAAGCAGCAATACGGTGGTTAATAATCCGCCCAATAAATGCGTAGTGACGACAATCGGCAATAGCTTTAAGGTCACCGTCCACATTCCCAACATTGCCTGCAGTCCAACTAAAACCAGCAAGCTATAACTTAGCAGGTATGGATAATGTGGATTTTTTCTCATTAATATTGCTATATAGGCCAGCCCCAGAATTAGCATGCTTAATGTAGCGGCGAGATAACGGTGAATCATTTCCAGCCAACTCTTGGTTGGTTGCACCTCTATATTTGGGTATAACATTTCTGCTGACAATAACTGCGCATCAGACTGAGGCACTGTTAGCTGACCAAAACAGCCAGGCCAATCAGGACAACTCAGACCCGCGTCATTTATTCTGGTCCAACCGCCCATTAGCACGACCATTAATACCAGCACAATTGCGCTATTCACCAAATAAACCGCCGCCTTGCTGATTGTCTCAGTATGCTTAGCCTCTGGATAACTAGTGCCAATTTTCTCCACTAGCCAATTCCCGATATTTTCAATAATTTTTTTAAATCTTTTAACAGCTGTTCTGGGGCTAGCTTAGGCGCGTAGCGCATCACAACATTCCCCAGAGGATCAACAATCCATACCGCCTCCCCTAATTGCGATATTTTTCTACTATTGAGCATGGTTGGCACAGGCCCAACTTGATGCAAAACCACTCTATCGCTATCCCTTCCCAGTAATTTGATCACACTAGGCAGTGTATCGCTCCAATGTTGACAGTAAGCACTACTACATTGATTAGGTTGAGTATGAAGAATCTGCCATTGCTTTGTCGGTCGCCACGCGCGGTTGTGATACTCTAGCTGCCATTGCGTAAGAGTTTGGTTTTCGACCAACTCTCCCTGATTTACTGTGTTCACTGGGTTTAACGCGCCTGAATAGTACATAAAAGCTGCCGCCAACATCGGCAGAACAGCGATTAGCCATATCGACCAAAAAGCCACTCTATTTACCTGATTGCTCATGAAGGATCCCTCCCTGTTTCTCTACCATTAATCCGCCAATACCAAATCAGCATCCCACAGAGCACCAATGCCATTAAGAACCATTGCACTGCATAGCCTAAATGTTTTTCAACACTCATATTCACTGGTTTCCACTGTGTTGTTAACCCAGATAATATTGGTTTCTCTGCTAACAAAACGTAAGGTTCTATTAGCTGATGCTTTAGTTGTGTAAGCTGTGTAAGTTGCGTGCTCTGCATGGCTGCTGTGATTTTTAAAAAATTAATTTGTTGGATTCGCTTGGGCCACGCCACCCCCCAGATATCAGTTTTTAACTGGAATGCAGGCTCTACTTTTTTTAGCCAACCCATTAACAGGATCTCCTCGGTCGGTAAATTCACTCTCGGCAGTACCGATCTATCCATATCTCCTTTAACCCAACCTAAATTCACCGCAAGCATCGAATCTGCTGCCAATTCAAAAAGCACCACCAGCTCATAACCCACTTTTCCATGCCGGATTTTATTATCTAACCAAAAATAGTGTTCTTTGTTGAAGCTCCCTTTGAGCTTAATTTTTTGATAGATATTTTGAGATTCGCCTAGTGAGCGAAAAGATGTGGATATTGCTGGTGCTAACCACTGCTTAATCAATAGCTCCTTTTGCTTCGCCCTATCCAGCTGCCAAAAACCCAAGTGCACTAGTGCAAAAACTAACCCGAGCACTAAAACCAGCACAATTAGCTTGCGGGAGCCTAGTTTTTCCGCTTTACTCATTGATAATTCCACTCATGGTACTGTTCATGAAAATTATTATTCTGGCCTTGTTCCTCGCCATCATATTTTCATTAATCTATAGCTTCTTCTTTTTAATGAAAGATAAAAGCACTAGCCCCAGAACTCTTAACATGTTGTCGGTAAGGATTGCTTTAACTGTGATCTTGGTCTTAGTACTGATTTATGGATTTTATTCTGGTCAGCTAACTCCCCACGGTTTGTAACTACTCACCTACTACAAAATATAGACAAAAATAAACAGTCCTACCCAGACCACATCTACAAAATGCCAATACCAAGCGACCGCTTCAAATCCAAAATGTTGCTCTGCGCTAAATTCACCTTCTAACACTCGGACTAAGATACAGACCAACATCAACGTACCAATAGTGACATGCAGCCCGTGAAAACCGGTTAAGATAAAGAAAGTTGAGCCGTACACACCCGAGGCTAATGTGAGTCCTAGCTCAGTGTAAGCTTCATGATATTCAATGACTTGGAAGTACAGAAAGGTTATTCCAAGCACCACTGTTAGCGCTAGCCAAATTGAAGTCCACTGTCTATGGTTTAGTTTTAGGGCTCTGTGCGCTAATGTGAGAGTCACACTTGATGTCACCAGAAGTATCGTGTTCAGTAAAGGTATGTGCCATGGATCAACTATTTTTTCTGGCCCTTTAAATAAACTCGGGTCTGGGGTGGTCATTAGAGGCCATTGATTGACAAAACCCTCCCACAACATGTGTGATACGCCTTTATCACCTTCACCCGCCAACCAAGGTACCGCAAGTACCCGGATATAAAATAAGGCACCGAAAAACGCCGCAAAAAACATCACTTCTGAGGAGATAAACCAACCCATTCCCCAGCGAAAGGATCTGTCCATTTGTAGTGAATACAGCCCCTGCCTACTTTCAGCCGCTACTGTGCTAAACCAACTAATGATAATAAATAGCAGTAAGAGAACTCCTACAAACAACAACATCATCCCCAGATCAGCACCGCCACCAGTTGCGGTTAAAATAGAACCGGAACCAAAAGCCAAGCAAAACAACGCCACTGAGCCTACTATTGGAAAATAACTTTGCTTGGGAACGTAGTACTTTTGATATTCAGTTTGCATCTAGATCACTCCTTTACTCTATTGTTGAGCACTGGCCAACTCTTTGCCATCAGCGGCTGTGATATCGAACAAAGTATAAGAGAGGGTAATAGTTTTAATATACTCCGGCATGCCAGGCAGTATATTAAATGCTAATCCCATCTCTTTTTGCTCGCCCGCTGCCAAGGGCTGACGATTGAAACAAAAACAATCTACTTTTTGTAAATAAGCCGCTGCGGCTGAAGGTGAGACAGAAGGAACTGCCTGGGCCACCATATCATTCTCAGTCATGTTTGCAGCGAGGTAAGCCGTTTGATAGGTTTGGCCTAATTTAACGTTCATAGAAGGTTCTTTAGGTTTAAATTTCCAGGGCATTGTCTGGTTGTTTACCGCGATAAATTGAATCTTGATACTTCTGCTAGAAATCGCGCCTGCAAGGTATGCACCGGGAGTCAAATCTACTTTGCCATTGATCCCTGTCACCCGACAAAAAACATCATATAAAGGCACGAGTGCAAAGCCAAAACCGAACATCAAGGTTACACCCAGCAGCAGTTTAGCTGCCAATTTATGGTTATCTACAGGTTTAATCATCACTCAATCAATCTACTTTAGGTGGCGTGGTAAACGTATGGTAAGGAGCGGGGGATGGAAGCGTCCACTCCAGCCCATTGGCCCCTTCCCAGACTTGCTTGGAGGCTTGATTGCGCTTGCGAATACAACAGACTACGTTATAAATAAATAACAGCTGCGAAAAACCAAATATAAAAGCCCCCACTGAAGAGATCGCATTAAAATCGGCAAACTGTAATGCGTAGTCAGGAATACGTCTTGGCATCCCCGCCAGTCCCACAAAATGCATCGGAAAGAAAGTGATATTGATACCGATAAAGCTCAGCCAGAAATGCAGTTTACCCATTTGTTCATCGTAGTAATTTCCCGTCCATTTCGGCAGCCAATAGTAAACACCTGCCATGATTGAAAAAATAGATCCGGGAACTAACACGTAATGAAAATGCGCGACCACAAAATAGGTATCGTGATATTGATAATCAGCTGGTGCAATGGCAAGCATCAAACCAGAAAAACCGCCGATACTAAACAGCACTACAAAAGCAATAGCGAACAGCATTGGCGTCTCAAACGTCATCGAGCCACGAAACATGGTAGCGACCCAGTTAAATACTTTAACCCCTGTTGGCACGGCGATTAACATAGTGGCGAACATGAAAAAAAGCTCTCCTGCCAGTGGCATACCTACGGTAAACATATGATGTGCCCAAACAATAAATGATAGGAATGCAATCGAGGATGTCGCATAGACCATTGAGCTGTAGCCAAACAATTTTTTACGGGAGAAGGTTGGGATGATTTCACTGATAATACCAAAAGCTGGCAAGATCATTATATAGACTTCAGGATGACCGAAAAACCAAAAAATATGCTGAAATAAAACCGGATCACCACCACCAGCTGCACTAAAGAAGCTGGTTCCAAAATGGATATCCATCAGCATCATCGTCACTACACCTGCTAACACTGGCATCACTAAAATCAATAGGAAAGCAGTAATCAGCCATGTCCAAACAAACAGCGGTAGTTTCATCATTTTCATGTCAGGCGCGCGCATATTTAAAATCGTAACTATCACATTGATTGCCCCCATGATTGAACTGATCCCCATCATGTGTACGGCAAAAATAAAGAAGGTAACTGATGGCGGGGCAAAGGTTGTTGAAAGTGGTGCATAAAATGTCCAACCAAAATTAGGCCCGCCTCCATCCATAAATAAGGTCATTAGCATCATGCTAAAAGCAAAGGGTAGTATCCAAAAACTCCAATTATTCAACCTAGGCAGTGCCATATCAGGTGCACCGATCATCATCGGTATCATCCAATTCGCCAGCCCAACAAAGGCCGGCATCACCGCACCAAACACCATGATCAAACCGTGCATTGTGGTCATTTGATTAAAGAATTCAGGCTCTAAAAACTGCAGCCCAGGTTGAAATAATTCAAGGCGGACAAGTAGCGCCATGCAGCCACCTGTCATAAACATCGCTAGACTAAACCATAAATACATCGAACCTATGTCTTTATGGTTAGTGGTATATAGCCAGCGGCTAAAACCTTTCGCAGGCCCATGATGATCTTCAAAGCCGGTAGCCTGAACTGCTTGATCTTCTATGTCTTTGCTGACAATTTGCTCTGTGCTGGGTGTCATGTCAGGCTCCTATTGCTGGAATTTTACGATTTGGCGAGGGGAGATGATGTCACCGACTGAATCACCCCAAGCATTTCGCTCATAGGTAATAACCGCTGCTAATTCCGCGGCACTTAACTGCTCAGCAAATGCTTGCATTGCCGTACCAGGTTTACCATTGAGAACGATATTTATGTGCTCGTTAGGATCTCCCTGAACGATAGGGCTGCCTTTGAGTGCCGGGAAAGCACCGGCAATCCCCTCTCCTGAACTCTGATGACAAGCGGCGCAATTCTTAGCGTAGATTTGTTTGCCGCTGTGCATTAAGTCGTCCAAAGTCCAGCGCTTCTCTGCTGATTTGGCTTTAGCTATTTGCGCTTGCTGCTGTTCTATCACCCAAGCGTCGTAATCTACTTGAGATTTAACTTCGACCACAATTGGCATAAAGCCATGGTCTTTACCGCACAGCTCTGCGCATTGGCCTCGATAAATCCCTGGAACTTCTGCTATAGCCCAAGACTCATTGATAAAGCCAGGTATGGCATCTTTTTTAACCGCAAAATCAGGCACCCACCAAGAGTGTATGACGTCATTGGCAGTGATTAAAAAGCGAATTTTTTTGCCTAGTGGAATCACCAGAGGATTGTCAACTTCTAGTAAGTAGTTACTGGTTTTTTCGGCTTGGTTATAAATTTGTTCTTTGGGAGTAGCGAGACTGGAGAAAAAATCGATGCCTTCATTAAGATACTGGTAGCGCCATTTCCATTGATAACCAGTCACTTGAATATCGATGTCAGATTCAGTTGAGTCATACATTTTTTTTAAAGTGGTGGTCGCGGGTATCGCCATGCCGACCAAGATGAAGATAGGAATAACGGTCCAGGCAATTTCAACATAGATACTTTCATGGAAATTTTGCGCTTTAGCACCCCGAGATTTGCGGTGATAGACCACCGACCAGAACATTACGCCAAACACAATAATTGCAATCACAACACAGACCCAGAAGATGATCATGTGCAATCCGTAGACAGCGCGACTAATTTCAGTCACACCTTCGCGCATATTTAGCTGCCAATCGGCATGCGCAGCTGGTGCCGCAAAAAATACTATTACTATCAACTTAGATATGATCGAGCTTATAATTTTTATTGCTGAAAAATTTAAGTTCATTGTTACCCCCCTGTCTCCCTCTTATTTTAAAAGAAGGCGGCACAGTGAGCCTATCAAAGTCAAACTTACTATTTTCAATCGCTAAAATAGTAATACTACATGGGCTAGGAGAGGCGATCGATGCCAAAATTTCCATGACTTGATGTTATTTTTCTTAATATAGAATAAATTATAGGCAGAATCTTACAGATAAATCAAAATAAATTTTAAATTAAATCAAGATAAAAATATTAAAAAATCAATAATTAACAACTTAATTATCCAATTATCTGTGCAGGCAGTATGGAACGGGGATTTACAGTAGATTTTTTTAGAAAATTATTAGAATAGTTTGATTAATAGTTAAATTGAATCATCAAACACACTTAACACAAAGAGATTATGTTGCCAGTAAGCTACATTAGATGGCATAAATATGAATATTGATCACAAGATAAATAGTTTAATGACTAAAATTAAGCTGAGAACAAAAACCATTACCACCATTAATCCGATCACTATAAATGGCCAAATTCGACCACTGCTAAAATCTGTGCTTAGATTTTTATCTGATTGCACACCTAATAATGCGCTGCAGACACTGAGAAACATACGCCCCCAACTCGGATTTTTTTGCTGCAGCGGTTCTTCACTACTCATCATCAGCTCCTCGATAGAGTTATAGCTATTATGGATTCAAGCGATCAATAAGTAACTAATTTACACATTTTGTTAATTTGGGATGGGCTAAATCAAGTTATATTCCCTGCCAAGTACTATAACTAACAGGGTAAATTAGCATCATTGAAGTGCTGGTAACGGACTTAACTGCCAACAGTAATAATCGGGACCTCTGAAACATTTGATCCTCTGTCCATCAAATCTGCCATTCAAACAACAGGCCTGATATATCAATTACTTTTTACGGGCCGGTCAATTATCTTGCTCTGCCTGTAGTGCAAGTAGCGATAACCTAACAGCCAACACAGTAACAAACCATACACCAGCGCCTCAAAAAAGTCTGACCTTATTTGCCAAACAATATGCAGCAGCGCCAGTATAGATATGACATAAATCAGTTTATGTAATATAAGCCAACGCTTTTTTAGCCGCTGCTGCATTCTTTTAGTAGAAGTTACAGCGAGCGGCACCAGCAATAATATGGCGATAAAGCCAACGATTGCGTACGGGCGCTTAGTGACTTCGACAATTAGGTATTCAATATCCCAGCCGACGATAAAAGTAGCGAAGGCCAGCAAATGCAACATTGCATAAAAAAAGCTATACAGCCCCAGCATGCGCCGGTATTTGGCCAACCACTGCCAGCGGCACAACTTTCTCAACGGGCTAATCGCTAGAGTGATCCATAGCAAATTGATCGCCCAAGTGCCTAACTCCTGAACTATTTCTTTAGCGGGATCCGCTCCTAACTGCTGAGTAAACGCTGCAATAGTAAGTAGCGATAGAGGGAGCAGTGCCGTACAAAAAATTAACCACCAGTACAGTCGCTGTCTACTCTTATTGGTTAAATCCATTGCGTGAGATCCATGCCCTTATACAAATGTGCGACCTCTTCCGCATAACCGTTAAAAGGTAAGGTCTTAATTCTATTTGGAGAAAACAAGCCGGATGGCAAGCGTCGCTCTGTTGCTTGACTCCACCTAGGATGACTTACATTGGGGTTTACATTGGCAAAAAAACCATACTCGCGCGGTGCCGTTTTATTCCAAGTGTTGATTGGCATAGTCTCTGTAAAACAAATTTTTACGATAGACTTTATATTTTTAAAGCCATACTTCCATGGTACTACCAGTCGTAAAGGAGCGCCATTTTGTGGTGGCAGCGCCTGCCCGTATAAACCTGTCGCTAGAAATGCCAATGGATTCATCGCCTCATCCATTCTTAAACCTTCAACATATGGCCAATCAAGCGTACCAAATAGCGAATTTTGTTGGGGCATTTGCTGAGGATCATGCAGTGTCGTGAACTCAACATATTTCGCTTTACTGGTCGGTTCAAAGCGTTTGATAACATCAGCCAAAGAAATCCCCACCCAGGGAATAACCATTGACCAAGCTTCAACGCAACGCATTCGATAAATTCGCTCTTCTAAGGTATGCGGTTTTACCAAGTCCTCCAGTTGATACTTACCAGGCTTAGCCACTGCTCCGGAAATTTCCACTGTCCAGGGATCCGTTATAAAGTTTTGCGCGCGCTGTTGAGGATCTTCTTTACGCAAGCCGAACTCATAAAAATTGTTATAGCTAATCACATCTTTATAGGGAGTTAATACATCTGTGGCCTGAAAATTCTCAGCTGTTACCGAGCTGCGTAATTTATCAGCTAGCCACTGTGGACCAAGGTAACGTTTTAGATCCTCATCAACTTCATACTCTGTCAATGCAGCGACACTTGATGATGCTATTGCTGTCGTCAGTCCGAGTGCCGATTTGATAAAATCTCGACGATTTAAGTAAGCGCTCTCAGAGGTGATTTCAGATGATTTAATTTTAGTTTGCTGCTTAATTAACATAGCTACTCTCTTTATAATTGACTGTAACGGCCAATTACTAGCCGTGAACATAACCGCTGCTTAATGCCTGAATTAATGACTTGGCTATAACTTTTAGGGAAGAAAAAGGTACGATTAAGATCCTCCAATTTCCAATAAACCAATACCTGTAGCTATAACCTGAATCACCGGTTCAAGTATTAGATACGTAGCTAACGACTGTTTGGATACACTACAGTGCTATTATTGCAGCGTTTTGCCGCGACTCAATTTAATTATGGCCAGATAAGTGTTAATTGAAGAGAGTCCCTGTAAAATATAAGTTTTAAGCAATAATTTTCAGGCACATTTCATGGATACAAAAAACTTAAAGCTTTTTTTAAATTTAGCTAACTCATTACACTTTGGTCGTGCCAGCGAGATGTCACACTTAAGTGTCTCGGCATTAAGTCGTAATATTATGCAACTCGAAGCTAGTTTAGGGGTTAAATTATTCGAGCGCGATAACCGCAGTGTCTCGTTAACCAAAGCAGGTAAAGATTTTATCCACTATGCCAACGAAACAATCAATCAGTGGGATATTATTCGTTCATCTTTACAGGAAAACAGCCGCACTTTAAGCGGTGAATTGAGTGTCTATTGCTCAGTGACCGCCAGTTATAGTTTTTTGTACGACATCCTGCGTAAATTTCGATTAAAATATCCGCAAGTTGAAATCAAGTTACACACAGGCGATTCCGACCACGCTATCACCAAAACTTTGTCTGGCACGGAAGATATCACCATGGGTGCGATGCCTGAAAAACTTCCTCAAGGTGTCACTTTCCAACCGATAGCAAGTTCCGAATTACTATTCATTGCCCCCAATGAAAGCCCGCATTTAATTGAACTTGCCAACACTCAAGAGCCGCATAAGATTCAAAGCAGCTGGGAGCGGATCCCGATGATTCTCTCAGAGCAGGGAGTCGCTCGTAAAAGCATCAATGAGTGGTTTAATGCGATGGCGGTCAATCCCAAAATTTATGCACAAGTCGCTGGTAACGAAGCCATTGTTAGTATGGTCAGTTTAGGCTTTGGCATAGGGATAGTGCCGGAGATAGTGTTGCGAAATAGCCCATTAAAAAATGCCGTTACTGTGGTTAACCCGCCAAAAAAATTGGCCGCGTTTAATATTGGTTTGTTCACTTTAGATAAAAAGCTGAAAAACCCACTGGTGCGTGCCTTCTGGGACTTAAATCGATGACCTCCATCAACTTTAAAACTGCGCTTTCAACCAGTTTATTAAATTCTTCGCATTGGGATTATCTAGTGTACGCTGTGGATAAATCAAAAAGTACGCCTCCCCTAAAGGCAGCTGAGTGGGAAATAGCGGGACCAGCTTGTGCAATTTAATTTCTTCAGCTATTAAGAGTTGCTGCCCCAGTAACAAGCCTTTTCCCTGAACGGCAGCATCAATTGCCATACTGGATAGATTGAACCTAGGACCAGCCTGAATCGGGAAAGGCTCGCCAGTTGTAGCATCTAGCCAATCCTGCCACTGCGGCAAATTGCAGTTATCATCCCCCCAATCAACATGGATCATCGGCAGCTCTAATACCTTTTTTAAAGCGAGGGGTTGCGCTAGTTTATTGAGCAATTCAGGACTGGCCACCACACAGACACTATCCTGCACTAACTTGTCTTTAAAACACTCGCTATAACCGGTATCGCCAAAACTTATACACATATCTGAGGCACTGTGATTAAAATTGATTTTTGCGTGACTCGCCTCGACTCTTACTTCTATTTTGGGATTGATGTCCATCCATTCCAACACTAATGGCATCAACCATTTTTGTGCCACAGAAGGCAATGCAGTGATAGTCAATATTTCAAGATTGTTAAATTGCACTATTTGCTGCTGTGCAAGTCTCAATTTTTCTAACCCGCCAAGGATCGACACTAAATAGCTTTGCCCTGCTCTGGTCAATTTCACACCCGTTTTAAACCTATCGAATAGCTTCACCTCTAAATGAATTTCTAAGCTTTGCACTTGTTGACTGATAGCAGCCGGAGTGACGCACAGTTGGTTCGCGGCTTTAGCAAAACTGCCACTTCCTGCCGCTGCTTCAAATGCCAGTAATGAAGCTATAGAAGGTAAACGAGTAATCATTGATGCCCTATTTTTCAGTATTAGCTAAGCCACTGATAGTGGTATATTAAGTTTTACTTACCAATAACCCAAGAAAATATCACTTTAATCACTAGTTAACATTAATTATTCTTAACTAATATTAACTAGAGGCCTCTGCATAACGACTGTGCTCGGCAATACGGCGTTAAAAACTGGCTCAATATGCTGGTCTTACCTTCGCTCACAACGTTATGCAGAACGTCTCAACTAGAGAGAAATTCATATGCAATTACCAGATATTGTCAATTTCAATGCGCATCCAATAGACGATTACGTTTTTACCGAGCAGTGTAAACAACACTTAAACGATTCGGGGAGCTTAGTATTAAAGAACTTTTTAAGTACTGCAGCTATTCAATTAATAGTCGACGAGGCACTAGCCGAACAGCATTTAGCTTTTTACACCAACACCCAGCATAATGTATATTTAAAGAAATCGGATCCAAGCTATACCGACAATCATGTTCGCAATCGACTAATCACTTCGTCAAAGGGCTGTATAACCGATGATCAAATTCCAAAGCACTCAGTTCTAAAGCAACTGTATAATTCAGCGTTAGAGCTTGGCTGGCATTTTGATGAGTCATCATTTGCCATCACCTTATTATTACAGGCACCTGAAGCTGGGGGGCAATTTGAATATATTGAGGATATGCGCGACGCAGACGCAGGAGATATGAATTTCAGCGGTGTCACTAAAGTGCTGGATGGCCATGTAGATATCAAGACATTGTCTGCAACTGCAGGGACGTTGACTTTGTTTAGAGGCCGTAATGCTATGCATAGAGTGACGCCGGTTACAGGTAATACCACTAGGATATTGGCGGTACTAGCCTATAATTCTGCCGCTAATGTGGCTTTATCTGAAGCGGCACGGATGACTTTTTATGGGCGAACTTAACACGCAATATTCTAACCGGGATAGACCTTAAGTCTTAAATTGGTGGTTTCAGAGTGAGTGCAGAGCATAATACATTAATTTCACACTGAGACCTCTGCATAACCTCACAGTACAATTGATAATATTAGCCCTCTCTCAAGAAGCCCACAACTCAATCTCTAATCAACCAACCTCGCTCACAAGCCAGTTCAATTTGCTGTTTAGCATACTCCCAGAGTTTCGGAGATAAACCCTGCAAATATAAGTTGCGGGTAATCACTTGAGACTTTCTAACTTTGTTGATAGGCCAACTGCCCCCATTATTAGCCATATTTTGCGCCAGCGGTAAAATTCGATCAATCGACTTAGCAAATCTAGCATCAGCAGTCGTGGCCTCTTCAAATTCCAACCATAAATCGAGCATTTTTTTAGACTGTTCTTCCGGCAGTAAACCAAAAATTCTTACTGCCGCCTTTTTTTCTTTTTGCTCTTGCTCTTCCATCAACGATGGGTCTTCAAAAGCAAATAGATCACCTGCATCAATTTCTACAATATCATGAATTAGCAACATGCAAGTCACCCGGCTAATATCAACTTTCTGCTCTGCATAATGCTGTAATATTTGCGCACTTAAAGCAATTTGCCAACTATGCTCGGCACTGTTTTCTTGACGGTTATTATCTGATTTGACCATTGTTCGCCGATAAATTGATTTTAAGCGATCTATCTCCATAATAAATGTCATTTGTTGCTCTAGTGCTAGCATAATATAGTTCCGGTAGAGGAAATCCTTATTAGTCTAAGGCTGATTTGATAATGTGTTGATATATCATGATTTTATTTTAGCACCTTCTAAGGTACTTCCCTATGTGATCATTAAAAATGACCTTCATAGCAAGCATATATGATTTTTAAAAATTAAAGCGATACTATCTAGATAGAACTAGACATGCTTAAACCTGAATCCGTGACTTCAAAATGAATACAGAGTGTAAGATATTGGATCTACCGTGGAATTGAAAAATCTTAGCTGCAAGCTGATATGCTCCTGCATTCGCTAAATAAATGCATCCATGCATAAAACCCATAGCTTCAGTGGCTATTTTTCTAACCGCCGTGGAATCAAGAACGTGCGCTATGTGGTGCAGTGAAGTCACTGATTCAGGTTAAACATAACATTGAAATAGTTATAGACAGACTAGTGAGGGAAATTTTAGAGAAAAAAAAGCAACTCATAAAGAGTTGCCTATAAATGACAAGAACCGTGTATCTTGGTTAGTTAATGCAAGCATTTATGCAATCAAGCTAAAAAAGATGAAGCTAACCAGATATAATTCATCGGGTTACCTTATGAGCAAATTAATGATACTGCAAATGAGAACGATTAGCAATATTATTACTTAGGTTTTTACCTATAATACTAATACCTTATACCTAACACAGATAAACAATTAATTTATGAGTCATTTTTTTGAGATTTTACACACGACCGATCAATGGGGTGATATCCATGTGATGAGCGATAGCGATAATTATTACCTAACCTTTGGTGGTGGAGGACAACAAAGTGGGATGCAGATAAACCAGCCTGATAGGCTTTTATTTCAGTATACTCAGTCTATGATGTTAGCACTGCTATTCTGCCCGAATGCCAAATCCGCACTATTACTTGGTTTAGGTGCAGGGTCTATAGCAAAATCATTATTGCTCTTTGATGATGATATTCAGGTTACCGCGGTAGAGTTACGCAAAAAAGTACAGGAAATTGCCCACCAATGGTTCGAACTTCCCAGCACCGATCGCTTAACGATTGAAATAACCGATGCTTTTCAATTTATCAAGAAAACCGATCAACAATCAGATATATTATTTGTTGACCTGTACTTAGACAGCGGTATTCAGGATTCTATTGCCAACAAAAAATTCATCCGCAACTGCCACAAAGCATTGAATGAGCAAGGCATTTTAGTGCTTAACTTATGGGATGAGGGCAAGGGATATTTACCATTTGACTTAGACTTTCTAGAAGAAGAATTCACTTCACAGGCTCTGACAATAGTGACCGATGAAGGTAATATCATTGTCATCATCGGAAAAAACTATCAGGCGGATCCACACCCGAGAAAGCTGCAGTCGGAGGCAAAAAAATTAGGAGAGAAATTAAAGATTCCACTCCAGCGGCTGTTAAACCAATTACAGGTGAGAATTTAAACAACTAAGTTGGCACTGAGTATCGTGCCAACTATTAATAACGCTATAGCATGCTTAAATTTTGATACCGTTATCTGGACGTACGGCTTTCCAGTATTTTTTACGCCAATACACATTATCCAGAGCTGAGATGGTCACCCCCATTTTCTTAGAGACATGCATAAATTTATTACCGTTAACCACTATCCCCACATGCTTAACAAAACGTGATGTTTTGAACAAAACTAAGTCGCCAGGAATGAGTGCTGATTTATTAATACTCGCCCCTAATTTAGCTTGACCTAGAGTAGTGCGAGGAATATCTAGATTAAAGACAGACTCATATGCATTCTTGACGAAAGCACTACAATCAAGGCCCTTACGACTATTTTTTCCGTATCGATAGGGAGTTCCCTGCCAATCGCTGTAGTAACCTAGCAGCTCTTTTTCAACCTTAATAAGAGGATGCATCGCAGCCCCAGAGTGGCTAGTCGAATTGGTGGTATTCACTGCACAGCCAGTTAATAGCACTATTAGCGTGGCTAGCATTGGGATCTTTAAAAAAACAAATAGTCTATTCATGAGCGTTTTCAATAACCTTTCATCTCACTATATTTAACACCTGATTCAGGTAAAAGGTAACGTGAGCTTGGTAAAATAAATATCAGTGGTAGGTCTATTTTCCAGTATTTATCCGGAACATTACCTGTTGCTAACATAGCAATCACGGAGTCAAGCGCTTACTATAAACGTGCAGGGTAGTACAAATTAGTAATAATTAACAGTTATAGCCTTAATTTATGTCGGGTAAAAACAACAGCGAATACTGATAAAAATATTCAGTTGACATTTTTACATAACATTTACCCAGTTAAATCTGCTAAAATGCAACATATTTTTTGATCAGAGATTAGACTTGTGTTTCACGAACATCAATTGCACGACCGCTTAATGAAAGCGCTACACGCCTTAAATTTTAACACTCCCACTAACGTTCAGCTGGCGACTTTAGCAGACGCCTTAGCAGGTGAAGATGTGCTAGTGACCGCCGAAACTGGCAGTGGTAAAACCGCCGCCTTTTTAATTCCACTACTGGATCGGTTGCTGACCGTAAAACCCCCAGGGCATGAAGCGAGAGCTTTAATACTAACACCCACTAGAGAACTAGCTCAGCAGGTAAATAAGCATCTTGAACTGTTGGCGCAATTTACCTTTATTAAAGGTGATACGGTCTGTGGAGGGGAAGAATTCAAACCTCAAGCCGCTAGATTACGCAAGAACCCCGATATTTTAATCGCCACACCTGGCCGCCTAATTGATCATTTAGATAAAGGCACCATTGACCTTAGCGATATTGAAGTGCTGATTTTAGACGAAGCCGATCGCATGGTTGATATGGGTTTTGAAGATGACGTCAAACGAATTATCGACACTTGCCCCACTGAGCGTCAGACGATGTTGTTCTCAGCGACTCTGTCTAAGAATGAGATTCCAAAATTTGCCATAGACTGCCTAGATAATCCAAAAATTCATGAGCTTAACAGCCATCGAGAAGTCCACCACAAGATTACTCACCAAATCATCACCGCCACTGATAGCAACCTTAAAGACAAACAACTAATTTCTTTACTGCACAAAGAAAAATATGAAAAAGTCATCGTTTTTACCAATACTATTGTAGAGGCAAGCAGATTAAACGGGTACGTGCGGCGTTTTGGACTCAGAGCGGGCATACTACACGGAGACCTCACTCAAGAGCAGCGCAAGCATGTGGTCAATTTATTACAGAGCGGAAAGCTTAGCATTCTGATAGCAACTGATGTCGCTGCCCGAGGAATCGATATTAAAGGCATTGAATTGGTTATTAACCGAGACATGCCACGCTCTGGTGATGATTATATCCACCGCACTGGAAGAACCGGAAGAGCGGGGCTAGCGGGTAAAGCGATATCTTTGATAGACCCAACTGAATGGAATTTGATGGCAAGTATTGAACGTTACTTGAAAACTAAATTTGAAAAACGACAGATTCAAGGATTAGAAGGTAGTTATACAGGGCCTAAAAAATTAAAATCTTCGGGAAAAGCGACAGGCTCAAAGAAAAAGAAAACCGCAAAAAAGCAACTATCCAAACCTGCTCAAAAAGCAGCCAAAGCTAAAAAATCAAAACCAAAAACTAAGCAGAGCAGTAAGCCTAGTATGATTGACGATGGAATGGCTCCTCTCACTCGTAAAAGATAGGCGAGACTTAACGCTTATTTTTGTTGGGCTAAGATATGCACCTAGAATAGCGGTCGTTAAACAGCGAAGCTATTCTAGGAAATATCACCCCATAGAGCACATTCAATTACAGCGACTGCCAATCTGAAAACTCAGAGCTTATCCCGTATAAATGAGACTTCAGCATAACGTCACAGGCGGATATCCGGCAAGGTAAGTACCGAGGTGAACTGCTAACACCCTACTATTAACGGCTAACTTCGGTGGTTGGCTTCACCTGCACGTCGATCTTCTAATTCAAAAATATGCTGATGAATATAAGGTATTAAGCGATTGATTGGCTTTGGCTCTAACAGCCAATTCCCCTGTAAATACCCGCAGCCAAGTTCTTTTAAAATGGCTGCTACTTGATCATTTTCTACCCCCTCTGCCACTACTACCTTACCTAGAGACTTAGCGAGAATAAGCACCACTTCCACCAAGGTACGGTCTTTATCATTTTGCTGCATTCCCTGAATTAAACTAGAGTCAATTTTTAGTATTTCAGCAGGATAATTTCTCAAATAATTTATTGCCGAATGTCCGGTGCCAAAATCATCAATGGCAAATTGCACTCCCATTTTTCGCATTGCCGTGACCACACTCATACGCACCGATTTTTTATCCATCAATAATGTTTCAGGAATTTCAAAAATAAACTTATCACCGGTGACAAAGTTTTCACTGAGAATTTTTTTCCAACTCTCAAATGCCCTACTAGAATAGTACTCACTGATAGAGTGATTGATCGATATTTTTATCGATATATCGCTCTCTGTGAATTTTCGTATATCGCGACAAGCCTGGCCAAAAGCCCAATTTCCTATTTCTCGAATGGCACCGGTTCGCTCTGCGACTGGGATGAATTTATCGGGCATTACCAAACCTTTCTCAGGGTGGTTCCAGCGAATCAAAGCTTCACAAAATTCAATAGTCTCGGTTTTAATATTCATTACCGGTTGATAATAAAGCTCAAACTCCCCCGCTTGTAAGCCTCGTAATAGATCCTCATGGATCAGAGAATAGCTTTGTGCCTGCTCGCGCATTCCCTCATTAAAAAAGAAGTGGCGATTGCGACCCGCTCTCTTTGCGGCATACATGGCCTGATCGGAATGATGTAATAACGTAGCGACATCCTCTCCATCTATCGGATACATTGCCACACCGATGCTGACTGTAAGAAAATGCTGCTGTCCGGCAAACTCTATTGGCTGCTGAAGGTGCTTTTTCATCTTTTCGGCCAGTAAATCTGCCTTAATCACATCGTCGACGTCACAGGCGACAAAAACAAACTCATCCCCTGAAATACGGGCCACTATATCGGTGCTTTTAGCAGCAAACTCTAACCTCGCTGAAAAGGCAGTCAGCAGTGCATCCCCGGCACCTTGACCCAGTTGATCATTCATCTGCTTAAAATGATCTATATCCATAAAAAACACCGCAAAATCTTGCTGATCTCGCTTAGCTTCAAAAATAGCCTCTCCAAGGCGTCGCGATAAATGATAACGATTTGGCAAGCCGGTCAATAAATCAAAATTGGCGCGATAAGCCCCTGCTTCTACATCTACACTGCGCTGCTTGTAGGTACAAATTATCCGATAGCTCATTAACGCTAAAAAAATCGCCAACAACATCGCTATAATCCAATTTCTCCAAAAACTTATCGCGCTTTGTTGTTTTATTTCTGTTTGGATATTCCAGAGCTGATCACCGACCACCACTTTAATATTATAAGCTGATACATAGCTAATTAAATGTTGCTCACCTACCCTAAAAATCACTTTCCCACTGCGGTTGTCCTCAACCTTAAATGCTAATTGCTGCGGCTGCCCTGTACCGATTTCTGCTTTTAAATAATGGTACAAATCTAGATCTAAAGAAAGTACCCCATTGCCATTACTGAACGGTTTTTCTCTGAACAGCAAGCTATATAAAACAAAGCTAGTAAGCTGATCCCGTTCAAGGTCAATGCGTATTAATAAGTCACCCTTGGCTTCTATTAAGCCATTGATCACTGTATTGGGTATCGCTGTGGAAATTAAATTTTTATTGAGACCCAGCGGATAAACATTGGCAATTGTTGCAGAAGGCGCCCACAGTATTCTGTTGATATACGGACGATTACGCACCAGTGCTTCAGAAAACTCTCTATACTCGTCACTAGATACTTGAGACCTTCTAAGAAGAAAACTGCGCAGGTCCTGGATAATTTGTTGGTTTTGTGCGATAAATTGCACAATTTTGTCTTTAACTAACAACGATTGGTGGATTGTCTTTATCTGGTTTAGGGCTGCTTGTTTGTCTTGGTGCGTAAATAAAAGCAAACTGGCTATTAAAACCGTAATTAAACCAATTGCACAGGCGAATAGAGTCGGCGAGTATCGCTTATTTAAAAAATTTTCAATAGCCGTCAGCTCATCAGCTGCAACTTTTTCTGAGTGTCCACTGCCTATATTTCTTGGTTCGTTAACTCGCATTATTAGACTACCCATCCTTTTACACGGTAAGTAATTATTATAGTAGTCATTGCACAGAAAGGTTAAGTACTCGAGCACTGGTGCCTATTTTTTATATAATCTGCTTGATTGATCACCTGTGCAGAAGCTTTCAACTGCTTGCGATAGACTAAACTGAACTAATATGATTACTGTTGCCTGCATTATAAATTCAAATTAATTTCGCATTCAGTTTACTTGGATTGATCATGATTTAAAACGATATATGCACATAATTTTTCAGAGGAATAGGATTGTTTTATTATCAAACAATATTTGCTAATCATATCGATCACTTGCCAAGCGAAACTAGATATTCAGCCGAGAAATTCTGATCTTAGATTCACAAGTTTTAAACCAAGAATAAGTCGCTATACAGGAGCTTTACCGGGAATATCAATTAATAATGCTGGCGAAGATGAAGATGTTATAAGAGTAATTTAGCGGAGATTTTAAGCGAGTACCATGTGATTGAATAAACGCAGTGTAAGTGTAAGTTTAACCTAATATAATCAATTGCTGTAACCTGAATCCGTGGCGTCAGAGTGGATGCAGAGTTTTGAACTAAATCTGCTGCCTCGGAGGCAGGGTCTAAGCAACTGCTCGGTTGTGAAACTATCAGTCCTTTATTTGAGCTTACAGCCCAGAATTTGTATATAGAGCAGATAGAAAGGCATTAACTATACTATGGCTAGCAAAGGCTAGCCATAGTATTTCTATTGGAAGCTCTGAATAATTTTACACATCCAATAGAGGATATAAATAGATAGGCCAGAGAGGTTCTTAATGCAGAACATTTTTCTAAACCAGTCAGTTCCTTAGAGATGCTCGGTATTTAACCAAGTTTCTAGTTCGTCTGCTCCGCCAATTAAGTCTCCGTCGATAAATATTTGCGGGGTGCTACCTTTGCCGGATATGGCCTGCAAACTACTTGTGCTTAGACCATTGCTACCTATTTCTATTTCCTCAAATTTAATACCATGACTTTCTAACGCTGCCTTTGCTCGCACACAATGTCCACATCCTGCTTTGCTGATTATACTGATGTTTTTCGGCTTTAAAGCGTGTGGATTAAGGTAGCTAAGCATAGTATCTGCGTCTGACACTTCGAATGGATCACCCGGAACGTCTGCTTCAATGAACATCTTTTCAATTTTCGAATCACGCACTAACATCGAATAACGCCACGAGCGCTTACCAAAGCCAATCGCGCTTTTATCCACTAACATCCCCATAGCATCTGTAAACTCGCCATTACCGTCTGGGATAAATTGCACATTTTTTACATTTTGGCTGATGGCCCAAGCATTCATTACGAAAGTATCATTGACAGAAACGCAGACGATACGATCAATCCCATTTGCCGTAAAAACATCTGACAACTCACTATATCTTGGCAAGTGAGTACTTGAACAAGTGGGCGTGAAGGCACCTGGCAGTGAAAAAACAATCACATTCTGACCGGCAAATAACTCAGTCGTGGTTACTTGGCACCACTGTTCATCGACCATAGTATTAAACACAATGTGCGGAATTTTAGCGGACTCTATATTCTCTAACATATAATTTTTCCTTTACTGACTGTTGGTTAATGACAACAAGTGTAAAGAAAGCCTATTGATTAGTATAATTAATAGTATTAATCGCTGGGATAGTTAAATACTATCGATGAGATATACTTGCTTACCTTAGATTTTAAGGATTGTAGCTGGGGGATCCTCTCTTTAAAGTCCTAAAGAGAGGAGTTAGTCGCTGTTATTACTTAAGGATTTTCGAGCATTGGCGTTATGTAGCACTTGGCCTCGATCTTGATTGCTCAATGACGACCAACTACAAATTTCTTGCAAACTTCTATAGCAGCCTAAACAAATGTCATCTTCATTTAGGCAGCAATTTCGGATACAAGGCGAGGCAACGTCTTGACGAGTTGCACTAGCTTTCTCTACCACCTCAAAAAGCCAAATAGCGTTTAGTCGACAATGCTTTTAACCTTCATTTTTCCGACTCCAACTTCTACAACTTCTACTTGGTCACCTGCAGAAAAAATTTCATCACTAGAGATTTTCCAGTTGATACCAGAGTATTGATGGTTAATACTCGCTTTCTCTGCCAATGGTTCATCCAATTGAAAGCGTAAGCCTATCAAATCGTTTTTTACCGGCTTACTACTTTCAGAGCTCTGTAATTTTTTCAAAGGCTGCCACAATACAACCGCACTTAAGCTACTGATAACCGCCACCGAAATTAGCGCATTCGTATATGTGCTATCAATCACACCAGTAAAAAATATCAAGCCTGTTGAAATTAAGCCCAAGCCGAAAAAAAACAGAAAGAAGGTACTGAAACCAAGTACCAGAATTTCTATAACCAGTATAGCTAACCCAGCAATCAGTAGAAATTCTGGCATATTGTCAGAGAAAGACGCCATTAAGCCCCCTTGTTTAAGGTATTAATTATAGTCATGGCCTGAGCGACAACACTAGATACATCAGTAGCCGAATCAGGCAGTAAAACCACTGTAGAGTCTTTGGCAATCGCTTGCTTAGCTTCAATCGCTTTGGTCGCTAGATCTAATTGTACCGCTTTTTGTCCCTCATCGGTTTTAGCCGCATTACCTACCGTGATTAGCGCTTCAGCTTTAGCTGATGCCACCGCAACTATCGCTTTAGCCTCACCTTCAGCCAGTAACACCTGCTCGGCTTTATTAGCTTCTGCCGCAAGGACCTGCGCTTGCTTCTGGCCTTCAGCAACATTAATTGCCGCCTGTCTATCACCTTCCGATTCAAGAATTTGCGCGCGTTTTACCCGCTCGGCTTTCATTTGCGCTTCCATTGCTTCCATAATGGTTGCCGGGGGAACAATATCTTTAATTTCATAACGAAGTACTTGTACTCCCCAGGGCTCGGCTGCTTTGTTAATCGATTCTACAATATTTAAATTTAGCTTATCACGCTCCTCAAAGGTTTTATCTAATTCCATTTTTCCTAATTCTGAACGCATGGTCGTCTGTGCTAGCTGAACTACAGCAAAGCTATAATCCTCAACACCGTAGGTCGCCTTATATGGATCTAATACTCTGAAATATAAAACCCCATCCACGGTTAAGGTAATATTGTCGCGGGTAATAGCCCCTTGACTAGGAACATCAACAGCCTGCTCTTTTAAAGATCTATCAGCGGCAATTTTATCAATCAAGGGCATTAGAAAATTCAACCCTGCTGTTCGATTAGATTGAAATTTTCCAAATCTTTCAATTACATAACAACGATTTTGCGGTACAAAAATGATCGTTGATTTTAGTAGCACAACCACTAGCACTAGCACTACAAATTGCCAGGTAAAGACAAAACCAAGTAGAATTTCGAACAAGCTGTCCATTTAAACATTCCTCTATATTGATAAAATTTATTGAGTGATAAAGCCAATAATTATTATAGTGACCTAAACGCGATAACAACAGCTTATTAGATCCATCTGCTGTTATTTTCCCTTGATTTCTTCCATCACCACAAAAGTACTGCTTTGCATTACAAAAGGTAAATCAGAGAGCGTCTCACCCAAAAACTTTCGGTAACTGACCATGTTAGAGGTACGCACTTTCAGCAAGTAGTCAAAACTGGCAGCTATCATATGACATTGCTCTACTTCTGGGATCTGCCGTACCGCTTTATTAAACGCCTCTAGTGCTTTGGTTTTAGTGTCACTCAAGGTAACCTGGACAAATGCTACATAAGATTCACCCAACTTAGCTCTATCCACTAAGATGCTATAACCAAGAATGTAGCCCTGTTTTTCCAGCCTATCCATACGAATTTTACAAGGTGTTTTCGACAACCCGACAATAGCTGCCAACTCTGTGACACTAATACGCGAGTTTTTTTGTAGTTCACGGATAATTGCTTTATCAAACTTATCTAGTTCGCTCATATTTACAGCCATTAAGTTACTATAGAATTGATGATGCTATGCTGCTTTGTAGAAGCCTGATCAACGATTCAAGTAATATATTCTGATTAAAATTATAAATTAGTACATTCCGCTAATAATTAAGATGGTAAATTATTAGCGGGTTTAGTGCTTATTCTAGCCTGAATCCGTGACTTCATAGTGAAGTCATGGATTCAGGTCTAAGTAACAGTTGCTGCACATTAATTAACTGTTACTCAAAATCAACCACTACTATCCTTCAGGTATCCAGTGATTAGCTGCTCTTTACTTCTCTTAGTCGCTAACACTGTACTAGGCGCTGAATGGGTAGCGTTTAAGTTAATAACTTGTCCATCTTTCCGGTACATTCCAATATCATCTAGCAAATGATCACTCAGATGCTCAACCATTTTAAAATGATTACTTGGGAATAGGAAACTTTTAAGTTTTTTATAACTGTGGAAAGCTAAAGGTAAAATTGTCATTATTTTCTCCGTCTTATTAAGTAAGCCGGAAAACAGAGGGGAATTAGAAGCTAACTTTTAATGCAGGGCAAACGCATGAACATATTTTGTACAGCAAATCACATGTAATTAAGTAGATTAAATTCAACTTCTGTATAAAATTTAGCCACACTGTATGTCAGAAATTTTATTTTGACATACATAAACGAAAATTAGATCATATTATCATCATAAAGCACGATTGAAATTGATCAATAAACGTTCATGCGTTTGCCCTGACTTTTAATGCCGCACTATTTTCGCGGCATCAAGGTCAAATCACTAGGTAATAATATTTACCCATGCATAACCCAACACACGCAAAGCCACAGGATTCAGCGAAAGTGTGGCTGAATTCCTGAGTTGAGTGAAATTGATATAATGGTTATGCTTCATGATTATCTCTGGTTAGTTATTGATGCAGTTATTTATATTATGTTTTTATAAATACTGGCGAAATGCACCCATATACTGGGAAGATTAATACTAGCTCAATTTTTAATCGTACAGCAACTATTATTTAAGTTTAAAACAACTTCAATGAAAATCACTATAAGCTAGCAGTTTTTTAGACAAATTGTTATAAGGCTGCAGTAATACAACCAGGGCAAACGCATGAACACT
>ASZJ01000099.1 GCA_000416275.1 Osedax symbiont Rs1 | reverse complement strand
AGATCTAAAATTCAATTCAAATCGTAAAAATAATCCATTACACGGAAAGTTGATCATAAAACGTTCGTGCGTTTGCCCTGGTAATACAACAAGTATGACAGAGCAAAGTTTTGATGTATCAGTGAGCTGGAGGCATAACCTCAGCAACCGTATAAAAACTAAAATCTGTTATGAAAGCACACAACAAGCTCAGACGGCCTGTGTTAGCGGTATAGATGGAAGTGAGTAAACTTGCGGTTCGAGAGACCAATCCTATAATGCCTCAGTGTCATCTAGGCGATGAAAATAGGATGGTTAATATCAGAAGTAGCTATAAATAGTTCGAACTGAGTGATAAATTATTTTGCCTAGCTGATTATACCCAGACCTACATCAATTATCAGCAGTTATGCGCAGGTCTAATATTAAAATTAATCAGTGAGAATTAAGTCCAATGCCTTACCTAAACCTGTGATTCCAGAGCGGACGCTAATTTTAAATCATTGTTTTACATGAATTAAAAGTTTAGCGGCGCCCTGTGGTTCAGTGGCTATTTTACAAAATGCTGTAGGGTTAATAGTTGACCCCAAGCGCCGCTTGATATCACTGATTCAAATTTTGTCATTTTTTCGACAACTTACACCTTAATCAGTTCTAAGTTCCTTCCAATAAACTCTTTTCCAAGCACCTCCATTGCCATTCGGTTCGAATTGTATTTTATGACATTTATCGCTATCACAAATAATACCTTTTACATTTCCTTTAACCCCAGCTAAACTGGTTTTAATAATAGTCGGCAACTTCAGACCAAAACCAACTCTCCCTGAGACTTTTGCTTTTATATCCTTATTACCATCCTTATAAGTCACTCCATCTCTATCATCAATAACACCATCCTCATTAGTATCGATGTTATGATAGCTTAAAGCGGCACCGGATTTAGCACTAAGTCCCATTAAAAAGTTCTTTTTAGTCGGTGCCTCACAGACATCCTGGTCGGCAATATTGGTCACAAAATACACTACGTTTTCTATTACTCTTGCCCCAACAACTACCTGCTCTCCTTTTGTACTAGGCATATTCAAATCTATATACCAACCTTTATGAGCTGAGCCCATGGCTTTACTTGAAGTAGCTCGGACCTCTTTTAGCTTCGTATTATTAGCGTAGGGAAAAGTTCCTTGAAAAGTTATTTTTTGCTCTAAAAGTTCACTGCGACCACTTATTGCTGGGTTTGTAGCTATGTTGTTGCTATCTTTAATCCCATAGAAAGTATGTGCTGCAACGTTTTTAGACTCTGTGTCTTTTAACTCTAATAATTTACCGGTACCAAAATACAGCATAATATCACCAGCCTTCGTAGTATGTACCGTTATCGGTACTGTGACTGGCTGTGCCTTGCCAGACTTATCTTTAGCTGTGAACAACTTTATAGGATTTCTTTCTGGATTTAATGTGCCAGCAGTAGCTTCCGCTTGGCTCCCCCAATCAGCTGAATTATTACTTGACAGATCAAATTTCCATATATTACCAAACAAATCGCCCGCGTAGATATAATCGACTTTTCCATCTGCAACTCCGGTTATGTGTGTAGTTCTTACCCCAACTGTGGAGGTGCTGGTAGTCGTGGATTTACCTGCATCATGACCGGTAATGGTATTGAGACCATTGTTAAGTGACTTTATATTTGGATCTCGTGCTGCACCATAACCTGTAGATATTTTTTTAAATACTGTCCCGTCCGCTATATTTAACAAATATAAAACTGCTTCACCTTTTTTACTGTCAGTCCCGTCTTTTTCCATACTATTGTAGCCATTCCCCACAGCTACGTAGTAATTGCCATCATTGAGACGCAGTATTTGTGGCTCGCTGTATGTATAGCCTAAGTCATCATCTGAAAATTCCCATTGAAAGACTGCCTTGGCTCGATCCTCGCTATTTGAAAAATTTGCAGGGTCTGTAATATCCAGAGCATAAATACTTTGCCCCCCCCTTCTTAGCCCCCCCACTAGTATGGTTTTCCAAGAATAGTTAACTCCATCAAATTTAGCGTAAACATCAGCGACAGTAGGTGAGCCATCAACGTAAAAATGATGGTTGTTGACAGCTAAACTGAGTTTACCCAGTTTAGCTAATGCCGCGTAAGGTACGAAAGCCATTTTTTCCTGACCCGACATGTTAAATCCGTGTAACATCCCATCATTTGCACCGACATAAATCATCTTTTCTCTATTTTTATAGATTTGGAGATGTTGTTTGTAACTATCTTGAAATACTGGACTTTCACTTGAAAAATCGGCACTCTCAGGTTCCGCCACATATACGGGAGTAGAATTGATGATATCTCCCATTAAGGAACTCCGCTGGCGAAAATCAGACCCTAGTTGCTCATTTGCTGTTTCTCCCCTAATATAATCTAGTCTCTGTTGATTACCATTTGACTGTCCTGTATCGGCAAACCATGGTTTCTCTGTCGCTGTCAGATTACTCCACTTAAATAGTTTACCATCACCAATCGCTGTATATACAACCCTACTTTTCCACGCATCAGCTGGAGCTGATGGTACGGGCTCTGCAGACCACTTTTTTTTCATAGAATAAGAAATCCCCCCATTTGCAACAGCTTTTTTAACAATTTCGAAAGCCAACAACTCCCCTGTCCATTCATTACTTTTGAAACGAGTTTGAAACGTTAACAATCCTGCTAAAAAGCGCTCTGAACTGGACACAGCTGCTGCTGCTGGTTTATTCTCATTGGCTATTTTGTCGACAACAGCTTGAAAGGATTTTTTTAGCTCGGCTCTGTTTCTCGCATGAAAATAATTCGGTACTATTGTTGCGGTGTTTACTTGGGCTGCTGCTGACCCTTTACCTCCGTTTCCGTAGTATGCAGCTTCGCGTAACATAGGATAGTCAATATCAAAGCCGATCGTAAAAGTAACTAAATTTTGTTTAGAAAACTTAGCATCGTTAAAACTTTTATTTGACAGATCTTTATCAGCGTTATCTTGGCCGGGCACCCGCAAATCGATATCCCAAGCATATTTAGCCATATCATCCAGGAAAAAGTACTTATCTGTTCCATTATCATCAACAATATCATTGTCTACATTATCGTAATTCCCAGATTTTCCTCCTTTAGGACCAGAATTTGTATATTTGGTAGTAGGCTCATTTGCATTAGCATCGGGGAAATCAGGAAAGTAAGTATCGTGTTCGGCCTCTCCGTCGGTCATAATCATTGTATAATTTCTTTGGCAGCGATGCTTAACAGGGCTGACATATTTACCATCTGCTGTTAAGTCTACGTAAATATTGTCATCATTGTCATTTTGTTGCCCCGCTCGATGAATGTATTTCGGGGTTTTACCCGCAAAATAATTAATTACTTCATAGTAGGCTTCAGCCAACGGTGTTTTTTCGTCTCTAGGGAGACTGGCAATTTCGCTAATTAAGCTTTTGATTTGTGCAGCCGATGATCCACACGCCGACAATATTGTTGAACCTTCGGTCTTCCTAAACTTCGCCAAACAAAAGCGAATATTTTTATTCTCCTTCACTAATTCAGTAGCTACAGCCTTCAAAGTGTCTTTTTTTAGCGCTCCACCAGCCCTGGGCGAATCAGTCATACTACCTGAGGTATCCACTAACAACATCACATTCGGCTCAACATATTGGTTCACCTGCAATGGTAATTGCGGCAAATCCAACACTCTAGCCATTACTGGTGAGAATATCGTCTGCATTAAGAAAGTAAATAAAACAACCTTAGAAATGTTTTTTTTCATAGTGCCACCTGTAATTTTGTCTGATAAGCTAGCAAGCTCTGCTAGCTTATTAGACTGTTGATTAATCCTGATGAATATAAGTAGATTGTAATGAATAAAGTTAAATTTGCTTTAGCATATATGGCCGAGAACAAACTACTTTAAATCTTAATTTGTGACTTAAAAGTGAGTACACAATGTATGATATTAGTTGTACAGTGATTCTTAAAACTTTAGCTGCAAACTCATATGCGGCCGGCATTCGCTAAACAAATGCATCTATAACATACAACTCGTAGCTTCAGCGGGTGTTATTCTAACCGCTGTAGAGTGAATAGTTTGCGTTATGTAGAGCAGTCAAATCACGGATTGAAGCTAAAGTTAGTGACTTGATTTTCCAGTATATTTTTAACTCTTTGGCAAATTAGTGAAAACACATCAACAATCAGCTTTTTATGATAAACAATCGAGTGATATAGCTTAGTTGGAGATAAATCCATACTTAGTCTGTAGTATCACTTGCGCCTCACCTTGCCCTTTGCCCCGCACTGTAATCAAATAGGTCTGGTCAGCCACTTTTTGGTATTTAGTGGCAACATTTGCATTTCCCAACACTGTACAATTAAATCGCTTATCACTACCAGTAGTAATGTAATCACTACCCTC
The DNA here is from genome assembly GCA_000416275.1 of Osedax symbiont Rs1. GTDB lineage: Bacteria > Pseudomonadota > Gammaproteobacteria > Pseudomonadales > Balneatricaceae > Rs1. Next base: position 86,566 of record ASZJ01000099.1, on the reverse strand, counting down.
ACAACTTTCCCAGTATTGCTTATCTTGATATCTTGTAATATCAGTTCCGGTATATAAGAAATCACTATTAGCAGCCTCGAAACCGGCCTCTTCTACTTTCTTCTCAGCGATTAACAAGGCGATTTCTGCTTCTTGGGTCGCTTTAAAACGATCGAGAGTATTTCCGGTAATACGCTCTTGCAGCGTGACATTTTGCATTGCAGTCAGCCCCATTATTGACATTAGCACTAAAAATATCAGCCCAACGATCAACACAGCCCCTCGTTGACTGAGGCAACTAGCCGAGGCCTCTGCATAACCTAATGAGCGGAGAGAAGACCACCGAGAAAGGCAGTTCTCTGGCATCAATGAGCACCTTACAGCGCTTTTTAACGACTTGTTTGCGAGCGGTATGGGGCAATTTAAACATCTATCAGTTATATTCATCACATTCTATTCTTAATTGGCACTATGGCCGTAAAAGCTTGATGTAGTTTTTTATCCGTTGCAGGATAATTAACAACAGGATTATAAACGATTTTAATTTGTTGCTTTACGTCGACAACATTGTCAGTAGTGCTCGAGACAACCAGCACAATTTTAACCGCTTTAACATTTACCCAATTTGGTGCGGTTAAGCTGCTCGCTAACCGAAAAACTTTACCGGCAACAACATCAATTTTCCCATCATCTCCAGCGCTATCCACGGCGAAATAATAATCAATTTTTCTAACACCCGTAGCAATTACCACCGCTGTAGACCATGCTCCAGAGGATGGTTTATTTTTTCTCTTCAATTCGTTTGGACTATCGCGGTAATAACATATCTCTTCGCTAGTGGTATAGATATGAAGAGCAGCGACACTACTTTCACAGCTCCCCGTTGTGTCCAAATATTCAATTGCGTTATCAGTACTAGCAACCTTAAAACCTGCACTTTGAATATCTTCTCGTAATTTTTGTATTACAAAACGACCATTATCCTGCACTTCAGACACTGCTCGTTGCATCCGGTAGTTTTGCGCTGATGATATAAAGACACTGACGATTCCCCCTATCATAAACATACCAATAAGTAAGGCTACCATTAGCTCTATCAATGAAAACCCCGTTTGGCCGCACTTTTTATAAATAGTGTTTCCCCGGACATTCATCACTTGATCCTCCTACTGCCAGCAACAAAGCTAAATTCACTATTTTTGCTGCCGCAGGTGGTACTTGCCGCGGAAACAGCAGCATTTTTATCTTGCCAACAGATAGATATTGCATAGGTTTTAGCTTTTATTGTAGCTGTCGCTCCTGATGATGCCATCGCCGGGATATTCACAGCTGGCCCAATCACTAAATCCCCTTTTGGCAGTTTCTCGGCAACAACCTCTAGCCAGTGTTTTTTGTCTATGGTACTCATGGCGCTACTCGCAGCAATACCACCTGATGTATCGCTCAGACTTAATTTATACCAATTTTTACTTGCTTCAGTACTATTGAGATAAATACTATCTGCGATCTCATAGGCGAGAGTCGCCGCCTGTAGTCGCTGGTATGCCGTGAGGTTTAATGCCATTGATTTTAATTGTAAAGTGGCCATTCCCAACAAACCTATTGATACAATCAATACCGCGATTAACACTTCTATCAGGGAGGAACCTTGCTGTTTGCTTTTCATTGTGTGCAGGCCTGTGTCGACACGGTAATACCACCCGACAAGGCAACCTTAATTTTCCTTTTTATAGCGAGTAGCGGGCTGTGGCAACCTGATATTTGGGTATAAAAAATGAAATTTGTAGCAGTGAATGCAGTAGAGAGAAGCCCTACGCTGGTAGGTTTAAAAACAACCTTATGATCATCTTTCCCGGCATTGCCCTTTTTTAATCTAATTTCAGCCCCTTGATGATCAATTTTTTTATATCTGAGAATAGTGCTTATAGTGCTTACTGTAGCTGAAGCTGAAGCTGAAGCTGATGTATAAACTAACCAACCTGAATTCCAGTTAGTAGCACTGGCAACACAAGTGGCCCCATCCAAGCTCGCGCACATCAAAACCCTTTCATTACGTTTAATTGATTCTGAGCGGGAAAAATTAAGACTGGCAATTAAAGCGTCAGCTACCGAACTGGCGTTCATTTTAAGCAATGTCGACTTAAACCCTGGAATGGCAACCGTCACTAGAATAGCCATTATCGCTATTGCTATTATCAACTCTATTAAGCTAAACCCTTGATTACGATTCATTTTTAATAAACACTGGTTATTGACCAGCATTAACCTACGCTGTTGTTAATATTTCCAGCACCCACTTTCTGCGCTGCTAGTTGCACCTGTGTGATAAATATATAAATTACCGCACGTGTCTTGGTTTTGCGTACCTACCGGCGCTGCTAAGAGCGTAAAAGCACTACTGGCAGCTGCAGCTTCAATACTTAGATTATAATACGTAGCGCCGCTATCGGGCACCTTAGTGGTAGGTAAATTGGCGGATGGATAATGCCCATTAACCGTATACTTTCTCTCCATCCACTGCGCCATTTCTAACAATTTTCCCTGTGCTGCTGTGCGCCTAGCGCTTTCGGTATATTGCGTATAAGCGGGATAGGCGATTGCAGATAAAATACCGATGATAGCAACCACGATCATCAATTCAATTAACGTCATACCTTTTTGTCTAACCACAAATTCCTCACTCTAAAGTGCCTTGACCAATTTATTTAACCTAATTAGTATTTCATTAATTTTATTCTAAAGCACTAATTATTCAGTAAAAACTTGCAAAATTTGAACTTTAAACTGCAAAGCTTTACCGGCAAGCGGATGATTGAAATCAACCACTACATCACTGTCATCAAACGATGACACAATACCCGGTAATTCACCACTAGGATCCTGAAATGAAACTACCAGACCTTCCTCTAAAACCATATCAGCAAATTTTTTGCGGCTGACAATTTGTAGATTATTGGGATTCGACATGCCAAAAGCTTGCTCTGGGGTTAATTCAAAGACTTTTTTATCTCCTGCGGCCAAGCCGATTAGCACCGACTCAAAACCTGCTAGCATGTTGCCGTCCCCGATACTGAAAAGCGCCGGTTTAGCGGCAAAATTACTGTCGATCACCGAGCCATCTAGTAAGCGTATTTCAAAAAACAATTCAATTTTTGATTCTGGTGATATGATATTCATCTTTTAAGCCTGCTCCTGTTGCAAAGCGCGTTTTTTTTCAAAAAATAGCATATCGACAATCAATAAAAAGGCACCGCAACTAATCGCGATATCCGCTATATTGAACGCCGGAAAACTATAGCTACCAAAATGGAAAGACAAGAAGTCAACCACTTTACCTTGTGTCACCCGGTCGTATAGATTTCCTAAAGCACCGCCTAAAATCAATGCCAATCCGCAATTTAACCACCATATTGGCAACGGCGTTCGCTTAATCCAAATAATTAGCACTATACTCATCACGATGGCAAGTACGGTAAATATCCAGCGCTGCCAACCTCCCGCCTCTGCAAGGAAGCCAAATGCCGCCCCTCGGTTATACAGCAAGGTTAAATCAAAAAAACCCGCTATAACCGTATTAGCGAACCCCTCAATCAGCTGGCTTTCGGCCCACACTTTAGTCCAGCGGTCAAAGCCTAATACTCCCGCTGCCAACCACAGCCAAATTAGTGAACTTCTCATTTTACTATCATCCTGCTTCATCACGTTCCCTCTGTACCTATTGCCATTTTTATAAGCCTAGACTCAAAAAAAAGGGGCTACAATCTCACAACTGTACTCCCCCTTAAATATTCAAACGCTGACTATTGACTAGCTATAGCGAGTAAATAATCAGCTGTTGTGTCGATAATCAGGCAAATGATCTTTGCTCACCTGAACCCGCCACATTTTCAATACAGCGACCGCACAACAACTGATGAGAGTCATCCCCACCAACGTCTTCACGGTGATGCCAGCAGCGCTCACACTTAGCGGAGGCTAGTTTTTCCACTCTTACGCTCAAGCCGTCTATCTCTGTCGTCGTGGCGTCCTCGAGCTCTTCTAATGTCAGTACATTGACCTCAGAGGCAATCAAGACAAAGCGCAACTCATCATCTAACTTCTCTAACAAGCTCTTTAATTCAGCGCTGGCATACAAAGTGACCTTCGCCTCTAAACTACTGCGGATAACACCTGCACCGCGCTGCGCTTCCAACTCTTTGTTGACCGCGGTTTTAACTTCCATTATTTGCTGCCAAAAACCAGCATTCAACGGCGCGCTATTAGACTGTTCAGATAACCCTGTATACCAAGCTTCCAACTGTACTGAGGCACTGCGCTCTCCGGGAAGATGCTGCCAAATCTCGTCTGCAGTAAAGCTCAGGATAGGCGCAATCCAGCGCACTAACGCTTCTACTATGTGATACAGCGCGGTTTGCACTGAACGTCGCGCGTGGGAGTTTTCTTCAGACGTGTACTGACGGTCTTTAATGATGTCTAGATAAAAACCACCTAGATCCAGCGAACAGAAATGCGATATTTTTTGACATACCTGCAAAAATTCATAATTCTCATAGTGGTTGATAATCTCAGCCTGCAGTTTCGCCGCCCGATCGATTACCCATTGATCTAAAGCCACTAATTCCGAAAATGGAATCGCATCTTCTGCTTGAAAACCATTTAGATTGGCCATTAAAAATCTTGAGGTGTTGCGAATCCGACGATAGGTATCTGCAGTGCGCTGCAAGATTTGCTTAGAAACGGACATTTCATTCGCATAGTCAGTAGACGCCACCCAAAGCCGCAAAATATCCGCACCTAAGGTGTCAGTCACTTCTTTAGGCACTATCGTATTGCCCAGTGACTTGGACATTTTGTAGCCTTTTTCATCGACCGCAAAGCCGTGTGTGAGTACTTGCTTATACGGGGCTACACCATTGATCGCAATCGAGGTTTTTAGTGACGACTGGAACCAGCCGCGATGCTGATCCGATCCCTCAAGATAGAGATCCGCGGGAAAGGTCAGCTCTTCACGAGTACGCAGCACGCTGTGATGAGTGACACCGGAGTCAAACCAGACATCTAATGTATCGGTCACTTTATCCCAGTTATCGGCGTCATCGCCCAGTAACTGCTTAGCATCTAAATCGTACCAGGCGTCGATCCCGGTCTGCTCAATTTCCAGTGCCACTTTTTCCATTATCGCAACAGTATCGGGATGTAGCTCACCGCTTTGTTTATGGGTAAACAAAGTGATTGGAACTCCCCAAGTACGCTGGCGAGAAACGCACCAATCCGGGCTGGTATCCAACATCCCCTCCATGCGCTGTTTTCCCCAACTCGGCACCCAACGTACAGATTCGACTGCTTTTTTAGCGTCATCTAACAGACCTTTCTCAGTCATAGAGATAAACCACTGCGGCGTCGCCCGATAAATTAATGGGGTTTTTGTCCGCCAGCAATGTGGAAAACTGTGCTTGAATTTTTCTTGGAAAATCAACTTTCCCTCACGCTCAAGCGCCGCGCACACCGGAGCGTCCGCTTTATATACGTGAATACCCGCAAACTCGCCCGTTGCATCTATGAATACGCCATTACCCTGCACGTAATTCAAGGTGCCTATACCGTATTTTTTGCCGACCACGAAATCTTCCATACCGTGATCTGGCGCCGTGTGAACAGCACCGGTACCGGCATCCGTAGTGACGTGATCACCGAGCAAAATGGGTACTTGTTTACTGTAGACAGGGTGCTCCATGAGCAGGCCTTCTAATGCAACCCCCTGACAGGTAGCTAATGATTCGAAAGGCTCTACTCCCCAACGCTTGGCCACATCTTCGAGCAAATCTGCTGCGAGCAACAGCCGTTCTTCACCAAATTGCACCAGTGAATAAGTTAATTCAGCATGCACTGAAACTGCTTGGTTAGAGGGAATAGTCCAAGGTGTAGTGGTCCAGATAACCAAAGATATCTTGCCCTTACCTTTATTTTCATCGACCGCGGTAAATAGATCTTCCACGCTCTTTTGCTCGATGAACGGGAAGCGCACATCTAAAGACGTCGAGGTCTTTTCCTGGTATTCCACTTCCGCTTCAGCGAGGGCTGACTGCCCCACCACCGACCAGTAAATAGGCTTATAGCCTTTCACTAAATGACCGTTTTCAACAATTTTGGCCAGCGCGCGAACGATATTTGCCTCAGTCTCGAAGTTCATTGTCAGGTAAGGATTTTCCCAGTCACCCAACACTCCCATGCGAATAAAATCGGCTTTTTGCCCTTCAATTTGCCTGGCGGCATACTCGCGGCATTTTTGACGAAATTCTTTGTGCGGTACTTTAGTGCCGGCGCGCCCAATCATCGTCTCAACTTTGTGCTCAATCGGCAAACCATGGCAATCCCAACCGGGGATATACGGCGCATCAAAACCACTTAAGGTCTTGGACTTTAAGATCATATCTTTAATAATTTTATTAACGGCATGTCCTATGTGCAAATTTCCGTTCGCATATGGAGGGCCGTCGTGCAGTACAAACTTAGGACGACCAGCGCTAATCTCACGAATCTTCTGGTAGAGATCAATATCTTGCCATGCTTTAAGCATTGCAGGTTCGCGGTTAGCTAGATTGCCACGCATTGGAAACGCGGTATCTGGCAAGTTTAATGTCTGTTTGTAATCACTCATTTCTGTTTTCCATACCCATTACTGGTTTAGTGAGGCAAAATACTGTTTTGCCATTTCAATATCATTAAAAATTGCTAGTTTTAGCTGATCAAGATCAGCAAATTTTTGCTCTGCTCGTAAATAGTGGTTAAATTCTACAGTGAGTTTTTGCCCGTAAATCTGTTGTTCAAAGTCAAACATATGCACTTCAAGTACCGGCTTCAGTCCATTGACAGTTGGCCTGTTGCCGAGATTCGCCACCGCTTGGTAGATTGTGCCGGCGGCGGTAGTCGCGGTCACTGCAAACACCCCTTTCAAAGGAAGATTGTGCTTAGGGGTTTTAATATTTGCGGTCGGCACCCCCAAAGTTCGCGCTAATTTTTGCCCGTGCACCACCCGCCCTTTCATACTGAAGGGTCGGCCGAGTAGTTGCGCGGCTCTGCTAAAATTGTGTTCGGCTAACAACTGTCGTATTTTAGTACTGCTGACGCGCTCATCGTCATCCATTAAAGTCTGACTTTTTTCTACCGCAAAACCGAATTCTTGGCCTCGTTGTTGCAACAGCTCGAAGCTACCTTTACGGCCCTGACCGAATCTAAAATCATCCCCAACCACAAAGTGCGCTACCGCTAATTTATTGACTAACAGCGCTGCGATAAAATCATCGGCCGGGACCGCCGATAGTTTTTGGTTAAAATTAAGACACAGTACCCGATCAATTTGCTGCTGCGCCAAGTACTCAAGCTTGGTCGCCAGAGAATTTAATCTTGCTGGAGCCTTTTCCGGGACAAAAAATTCAGCGGGATGCGGCTCAAACAAAATAACCAGCGAGGGCAGGCCCATCGCTGACGCCTTGACTTTCAGCTGCCGCAAAATTTGTTGGTGACCTAAATGCACACCATCAAACTTACCAATGGTTGCCACACAACCTAAGTGTGCGGGCCGCAAATTATGAATTGCACGTATTAATTCCATCGATTGCTATTACATCTACCGCAAAAGCGCACGATTATAGCCCAGTTCTGAACGGACTGGTACAATTGCACGCATTAAAAATGCTAACAGAGCTCAGTATTGCGCCGACCGGCAGCGCAAAGCACACATAAAAACCACATTTGCGCTTAAAAAAACGATCGGGACCAATTGTTTACGAGATAATAATATCCTTTTTTCTCAAGCCAAGCGCCAGCAAAACAGCGACATAACTAAACACCCCGACCCCCACCAGCAACGCCATATTGGCAATGCGCTGCCACATACTCCAGGCTAGCCACTGCTGCAAATCAACATTGATGAAATATATGGCCGGCAGCAATACTGCGCAACCACAGAAAATTCTAAATATAACCAACCCCCAACCCGGCTGCCACTTAAACACTCCAACTTTTAACAACCCGTACAACAGCAAACCTGCATTCAAAAATGCCGACATGGAAGTCGCCGCCGCCAACCCGACGTGCGCAAAGGGGAAAATTAATATTAAATTGAAGATCATGTTGGCAACCATCGCTTGGATTGCTATTTTTACTGGGGTTTTCATATCTTGCCTGGCAAAAAAACCAGGCGCTAGCACTTTGATCAACATAAACGCCAGCAGCCCACAGGAGTATGCCCGTAAACTTTTTGCCGCCATCACAATATCCTGCTCATTCATATTGCCGTAACCAAAGAGCGTCACCAGCAGCGGCTCGGCCAATAAAAATAGCGCTAGTGCGGAGGGCAGCCCGATCAAAAAAATCATCCGCAGCGCCCAATCCAAAGTGACCGCAAAAGACTGCATCGACTTATTTGCGCTCTTACGTGACAAACTGGGCATGATCACTGTCGATATAGCTATCGCAAACACCCCTAAAGGCAGCTCAGCTAAACGATCAGAATAATACAACCAAGAGACACTACCGGTTTGTAAAAACGTCGCCAAGACCGTATCCAGCAACAAATTGATCTGCGCCACTGAAACTCCGAATAAAGCGGGCACCATCAAACTTAAAATCCTGCGCACCCCCGGATCTTGCCAATCGACAATTGGGATTGGCATTAGCTTGATCCGCATCAAGAACGGCAGCTGAAACAGCAACTGTATCACCCCTGCCATCAACACTCCCCAGGCAAGCGCTATGATTGGCTGATCGAAGAACGGACTCAAAAAAATAGCACTGCCAATCAAACACAAATTTAACAATACTGGAGTAAACGCCGGCACCGCGAAATGTTCGTAACTATTCAGCACGGCTCCGGCAAACGCGGTCAGGGAGATCAACATTAAATACGGAAAAGTAATCGCCAGCATATGTGCAGCCAAGTCAAACTGCTGCTCCGCATGCAGATAGAATCCCGGCGCGAACACCGCTGTCAACACTGGAGCCCCCAAGACGGCAACCACAGTTATCACCAGCAAGATAAAACCTAAATTACCCGCCACTCGATTTACCAAGCCCTGCACTGCTAGCAAATCTCGCTGACTGCGATACTCACTTAACACTGGCACAAAAGCTTGCGCGAACGCGCCTTCGGCAAATAGCCGTCGTAAAAAATTAGGTATTTTAAAAGCGACGAAAAAAGCATCCGCCGCACTGCCGGCTCCAAAATAATTAGCCACCACCACATCGCGCGCCAAACCCAACACCCGAGAGAGCATGGTCATGGTCGACACCAGCAGGCTGGATCGCAATAAACTGGATCTTGGCAAGCTGGAAGGTGCTTTTTCTACTTTGCTCTCAGCAGAGTCTAGATCTTTTTTTTCCTCAGACTGCGCACTGATTGACACTTGCCCTCCAAGCTCACTTCGGTTCTTTTGTCGCTGCTTAGAAAAACCATCATCACCTGACTCACTACTCACTTTATCTTTCACTCAACTACCTTTACCACTAATGTTCGATACGAAACTGCTAATTTTAAGCACACTATTGCAACAAAGTACGGCACAAATTGTTAGCTGAGATTCGAATTTCGGCAAATTTCACGCGTTGTTGTAGAAAATATCTGGTTTTTATTGACATCTGGGCAATAAATATGAATAATCTCGCCTCTCAATTTACCGCTAAGCATGTTGCTTATCGGAACATCTATTTCTTAGGAGCAAGATCATGGCGAATTCCGCAGGATCAAAAAAACGTGCCCGTCAAGCGGAAAAGCGTCGTCAACACAACGCTAGCTTTCGCTCTATGGCTCGTACTTACATGAAAAAAGTTATCGCAGCTATTGAAGCTGGTGATAAGGCTGTTGCGACTGAAACATTCAAGTCTGCACAGTCTGTTTTAGATGCATCTGTCAGCAAAGGCATTTTCACTAAAAACAAGATCGCTCGTGTAAAAAGCAGAATGAATACTAAGATCAAAGCACTTGCATAATCTTAGCACTCTCAGCCGCGCAATTTATTGCAGCGACTGAAAAAAAACCGGCGCTGCCGGTTTTTTTTACTCTAAATATTGGCTCGAGACTTAACGCACAAGCAAAACCATCGACAAAACCCCGTCACACCAACACAAAATTATCCCGATGCACTAACTCATCTTCATTGACAAAACCTATCGTCTGCTGAATCATGGCACTAGACATGCCGATAATACTGCGCGCTTGATCAGCGGCGTAATTCACCAACCCTCTGGCCAACTCAACCCCTAACTCATCCACTATCAGCACCATATCGCCGCGCGAAAACGCACCTGAAACTGACTTAACCCCTGCGGGCAACAAGCTTTTACCTCGCTGCTGCAACGCCTCTCGAGCGCCATCATCGACCACAACAGTACCTCGGATTTGCAACTGACCTGCCAGCCACTGCTTGCGCGCCACAAGCGGCGAGCGAGAAGGCAAAATCAACGTGCCCAACTCTTGCCCAGCACGGATCTTTAACAACACATCACCCACCCGCCCACTGGCAATGACGGTCACCGCACCAGAGCGCGCAGCAAGCTTTGCAGCTCGCACTTTAGTCACCATGCCGCCACGACCAAAAACACCACCAGCCCCCGCTACCGAAGCGATCATAGGATCATCAGCTTTTGCCTGAGAGATAAGAGTAGCATTTTCATCCTCTCGTGGATCAGCACTAAACAACCCCAGCTGATCGGTCAACAAGACCACCACCTCAGCTTCCACTAAATTCGCTACCAGCGCAGCTAAAGTATCATTATCACCAAACTTAATTTCATCGGTAATCACCGTGTCATTTTCATTGACAACCGGCACCACACCTAACTCCAGCAAAGTACACAACGTACCCCGAGCATTCAGGTAGCGCTTACGATCCGATAAATCTTCATGAGTCAGCAGCACTTGCGCGGTTCGCGTATTGTGACGATCAAAATTAGCTTCGTAAACTTGCACCAAGCCCATCTGCCCCACTGCCGCAGCCGCCTGTAGACGATAAACTTGCGCCGGTCGTTTATTCCAACCCAGCCGGGTCATACCCTCAGCAATCGCTCCCGAAGACACCAACACGACATCGACACCTTGCGCCTTTAGCGCCACCAGCTGATCCACCCAGCGACCAATCGCCTGATAATCAAGCCCTCGACCATCATCGGTCAATAATGCACTGCCTATTTTAACCACCCACTTGCGGGATTTAGCTAATATGTTGCGGTCCTGACTCACTAAACACTCCTTATTCGCTAACGTACTCAACTTCTACGTCGTAATCACCCTCATCATCGTCGTCATTTTCCCGAGCGGCACGATTAGCTCTAGCCTCCTCTCTAGCAAGTAGCCGAAGACTATTAACATGATCTCGCCCCTCTGTATCGACTGCAGAGCGCATTTGATCTTCAAGCACCGCCAATTCAGGATCAGCCAACATCGCCGCTGCACGCTTATCTAGGAAATCCTGGAGCGCCCCTGTCAACTGACCTGTGCCCTGCTTGGTCAAAGCGGAAATTCTAAACACCGGCCCCTGCCACTCCAGCGCATCGACGACTGCCTGACAGCGATCGTCCAGCTCGTCCTCCGCAACCATATCTATTTTATTCAACACCAGCCAGCGCGGCTGCTCTGCTAAAGTTTGACTAAACTTACCCAGCTCTTTAACTGCAATCACCGCCGCATCTTCCGGGGTAATATCATCCCAGGGCGCCATATCGACGATATGTAACAAGACACGGTTACGCGCTAAGTGCTTCAAGAAACGAATCCCGAGACCCGCCCCCTCTGCAGCACCTTCAATAATACCGGGAATATCTGCAACCACAAAGCTACGCCCCTGCTCGGTACGCACCACTCCTAAACTTGGCACTAACGTAGTAAACGGATAGTTAGCCACCTTGGGAGTCGCAGCGGATACAGCACGGACAAACGTTGACTTACCGGCGTTCGGCAAACCGAGTAAACCGACATCCGCCAACACTTTTAGCTCTAATTTAACATTGCGGAACTCACCTGCCGAACCATTACTAGTCTGGCGCGGTGCGCGATTCACCGAGCTTTTGTAGCGCGTATTGCCCAAGCCATGAAAACCTCCCTGGGCAATTTTCTCTACCTGACCAACTTCCACCAAATCAGCTAACACCTCAGCGGTATCAAGATCAACCACTGTCGTACCAACTGGCACCATCAAGAACAAGTCCTCACCTTTACTACCAGTGCAATTTCGACCCATTCCCGACTGACCCGTCTGCGCCTTATGCCGACGAGTAAAATGAAAATCTACCAAGGTATTCAACCCTGGATCAGCCTCGACAAATATAGAACCGCCATCGCCGCCATCACCGCCATCAGGACCACCTTTGGGAATATATTTTTCACGGCGAAAGCTCATACAACCATTGCCCCCTTTACCCGCTTCTACGACAATCGTCGCCTCATCTACAAACTTCATTTAGAACCTCCCAAAGACTTCTCTTTACGCTGTGATAGCTATTTAAAGAACAACTATCCACTTAATTATTCACACTTGCATTAGAATTATAAAACACACTCGAATCCACGTAAATTCCAATCAACTATAAACAGCAACACCACCAAGCACCACTACTATTGACGCTACCAACAAATGACAACCTCAAACAACAGCCAAAAAAAAAGCCCCGCTAAGCGGAGCTTTTTTTGCCTAAACACACCGATTACGCAGTTTCAATAGTAATGAACTTACGATTTTTCGGGCCTTTAACGATAAACTTAACCACACCATCCGCCTTAGCGAAAAGAGTATGATCTTTACCAATTCCTACATTTACACCAGCGTGGAACTTAGTACCACGCTGACGAACAAGGATATTTCCAGCCACAACAACTTGACCACCGAAGCGCTTAACACCTAAGCGCTTGGCGTTGGAGTCGCGACCGTTCTTAGTAGAACCACCAGCTTTCTTATGAGCCATGAGTTATCTCCTTTAGACCAGCTTAAGCGCTGATGCCTGTGATTTTAACTTCAGTGTACCATTGACGGTGACCCTGACGTGTCATTGAATGCTTACGACGACGGAACTTGATGATACTAATTTTCTCACCACGACCGTGACTTAACACTTCTGCAGTCACTTTAGCACCACCAACAACAGGCGCGCCAACTTGAATCTCATCACCGTTTCCGACCATTAATACGCGGTCGAAATCGATACTAGAACCTGCTTCTACAGCTAATTTCTCTAATTTAAGAGTATAGCCTTCTTCTACACGGTACTGCTTACCGCCGCTTACAATTACTGCAAACATTTTCTCTCTCCAGTTTACGGCTTGTCCGGCTACTAAAATGATACCTGCTTCTATTGGCAAAGCCATATAACAGGGAGCTAAAGGTTGGACAAGCTTAGGGCGCGAAATATTATAGCAAAAAATCACAAAGCTCAAGCTTTTATCTTAGTATTTCCCGGAACCCTACATCAGCCAAAATTTTTTTCAGACAATAATTTAAACCAATCTAATCAATTTAGCCACACCGACCACTGACAAACACCTACATTAACCAACCAACTACCAGATTTTAGCGCATAAACTATCTGATAATCGCGCAAAGCCTTGACAGAATAACGACCACACCCTAGCATTCGCTTAGCAAACACCACTCACTTTTACCAATAGAAATCATATTTATTATGCAGCCACATCAGCTCAATCCTATTATCGAACCACAGTTCTTAGCTGTCAATGACTACATCATTAATCATTTGGGATCCACTGTCCCTCTCGTTGAAAAAATAGGCCACTACATAGTTTCCAGTGGCGGCAAACGTTTTCGACCTCTATTGGTTTTACTGGCCAGCAATGCCTGCAACCACCTCGCCATACAGAACACCGTCAGCGAGAGCAATCCAGCGCACATTAAACTCGCAGCTACTATTGAATTTATTCACACCGCCACATTATTGCATGACGATGTAGTAGATAGCTCCGATTTACGCAGAGGCAAAGATACCGCCAACGCCAAGTGGGGAAACGGCCCCAGCGTTTTAGTCGGTGATTTCTTATATTCACGCGCCTTCCAGATCATGGTTGAAATTGGCGAACTTGAAATAATGAACGTTATTTCCAATGCAACCAACGTAATTGCGGAAGGCGAGGTACTACAACTACTCAATAGCAGAAACCCAGATTTAAGTGAAGATGACTACATGAAGGTCATCATCGCTAAAACAGCCAAATTATTTGAAGCAGCCACTGAAACTGGTGCAATATTAGCAAGCGCCAGTGATAAGGAACGCACCGCCCTCAAAAACTACGGACTCCATCTAGGCATTGCATTCCAGCTGATTGATGACGTTATGGATTACATCTCCAGCGCCGCTGAAATGGGCAAAAACACCGGCGACGACCTGGCAGAAGGCAAGACCACACTCCCACTGATTCAGGCAATGAAAGAAACCGACGATACAAATAGAAAACTGATTCGACGCGCCATACGCGATGGAGGACTGCAGGACTTAGCACCAGTATTGAAGGCAATCAAGCAAACTAATGCTATTCAGTACACCCAACAAAAAGCCTTCAGCCATTCGCAGCAAGCCATCGATTGCCTTGACGACATCCAAGCATCCAGCTTTAGAGACACCCTCATCGATTTAGCAAAACTCGCAGTCTCCAGAAAATCTTAACCCCTTGCCAAAGGTATGATCCTCGACCTTGCTCATAAAACCCTATTTAATTCAGCGGGGTTTTATAATTCAAGTATTCAAATTCTTCGCATAACTTCCTCGACAACCATTCCCAGCCCTAACCCAAACATTTTACTTTTCACACTAAAACAATAAGCAATTGATAAATAACAATTAAAAGTACAACCACGGTATTTAAAGTCATAGTAATTAGATTTTTATCGGGTAATTGATGCCTAAGCGAACCACAATCGGTATAATCGGCCGATATTTCATAAAATGAGAACATTTTTTAAGATGACTAGACCTTCTTCATTTAATCGCGACGAGCTACTAAGCTGTGGCAATGGTGACATGTTCGGCCCTGGCAACGCCCGCCTTCCAGTTGGCAACATGTTAATGATGGATAGAATCACTTCTATCACCGCTGATGGCGGCGAATTTGGCAAAGGCGAAATTATCGCCGAGCTAGATATCAACCCCGATCTGTGGTTTTTCGACTGTCACTTCCCAACCGATCCAGTAATGCCTGGCTGCTTAGGCTTAGACGCGATGTGGCAACTAGTTGGATTTTTTCTCGGCTGGAAAGGCAATTTAGGCAAGGGTCGTGCACTGGGTTCTGGCCAAGTTAAATTCTTTGGCCAAGTATTACCTACCGCTAAAACCGTGACTTACAAAATCACTATCAAGCGCCTGATTGAGCGCAGACTGATTATGGGTATCGCCGATGCAACTATGTCGGTTGACGGCAAAGAGATTTACTCTGCATCCGACCTTAAAGTTGGACTTTTCCAATCCACTGCAGATTTTTAATTAGTCATTGACATTATTAAAGGAGAAATCCAATGAAACGCGTTGTTGTCACTGGAATGGGTATCGTATCTTGCATCGGCAAAGATAAAGAAACAGTACTAGAGTCACTTAAAACCGGTCGCTCAGGGATTAAATTTCAACCCGAATATAAAGAGATGGGCTTTCGCAGTCATGTTGCCGGAAGCATTGAAGATTTCGATATAGAAACGTTAATTGATCGCAAGTTGCGTCGCTTTATGGGCAACGCAGCAGCCTATGCTTATGTTTCTATGCAACAGGCGATAGCAGATGCTGGCCTAACTGAAGAGCAAGTATCTAATGTACGCACCGGCTTAGTCGCTGGCTCTGGTGGCGCATCTTCTGCGGACATCATCGAAGCTGCGGATATTTTGCGAACTAAAGGCGTGCGCCGCGTTGGCCCCTATCGTGTTACTCGCACTATGGGCAGCACTGTTTCTGCCTGTCTTGCCACTCCCTTTAAAATCAAGGGCGTCAACTACTCCATCACATCGGCCTGTGCCACGAGCGCGCACTGTATCGGCAATGCAATGGAGCAAATCCAACTCGGCAAACAAGACATTGTCTTTGCCGGTGGCGGCGAGGAACTACACTGGTCGTTAAGTGTTATGTTTGATGCGATGGGCGCACTATCCAGCAAATACAATGAGACTCCCGAAGCGGCTTCTCGAGCATATGACGCAAACCGCGACGGCTTTGTCATCGCTGGTGGCGGTGGCATGCTGGTGATTGAAGAGTACGAACACGCCAAAGCTCGCGGCGCTAAAATCTATGCAGAACTGGTCGGCTACGGCGCCACCTCTGACGGTTACGACATGGTAGCCCCCTCAGGCGAAGGCGCTGTACGCTGCATGCAACAGGCAATGAGCACTGTCGATGGTGATATTGACTACATCAACTCCCACGGAACTTCGACTCCAGCTGGCGACATGCAAGAACTTAAGGCAATGAAGCAAACATTTGGCGATAAAATGCCACCGGTGAGCTCCACAAAATCCTTAACCGGCCACTCTTTAGGCGCAACCGGTGTTCAAGAGGCCATTTACTGCCTATTGATGCAAGAAAACAACTTTATTTGCGCCTCTGCAAATATAGATAACATCGACCCTGAAGCAGCCGGCTTACCTATAGCGCAAGAGCGTAAAGATAACGCTGATCTACAGCGCGTAATGTCTAACAGCTTCGGCTTTGGTGGCACCAACTCAACACTGGTCTTCCAAAAGATCTAACTATCTAAACACATATCGAGTAGGGTGAGGCGCTACCGCCGCGCCCTACCCACAGAACCACATATTCAGCACAACTCAGACCATCCTCTATTACTCATCACATCACCATCCACCACCCGCCTGCTGCTATACCGACAAAACAGCTCCTAAATCACTTAGCGAGCCTCTGCAACAAACTTAAGACCACCTACATACTCCTCCAGTCTCCACCTTTATTCGATTCACCCCCTAGTCAGGTCAACTTTATTTTATTCAAGCGCCAGGACACGGGACTACCGGCTTCACCGAGCAAGCACAAAAAAGCCCAGCGAGCTGGGCCTTTTAACATCGACTAAGACTTTAGCAATCAGCTACCGAGTTTAGCGGATAATGAGCAGGCATTGGCAAGCGCGCCACACCTGAATCAATAGCCGCTTGTGCAACCGCCATTGACAACCTTCCCAACAAGCGACTATCAGTCGGCTTGGGAATAATATACTGAGGACCAAATGACAATTCATCTAAATCATAAGCCTTTAAAACATCCGCTGGCACATCTTCTTTTGCCAATTCAGCGAGCGCTTTAACAGCAGCCGCTTTCATCTCTTCATTAATTACTGAAGCGCGAACGTCTAAAGCACCGCGAAAGATAAACGGAAAGCCGAGCACATTATTTACCTGATTAGGGTAATCAGATCTACCAGTAGCCATAATCACATCGTCGCGTGTTGCATGAGCAATCTCAGGCTTTATTTCTGGATCTGGGTTAGCACAGGCAAAGATAACGGGGGTAGGTGCCATTTTTGCCAACTGCGCAGCCGACAATAAGTTAGGACCAGACAGACCCACAAATACATCAGCGCCTTCTATTGCATCATCTAAAGTTCGCTTGTCAGTTTTGGTGGCAAAAATCGCCTTCTCAGTCGTTAAATCTTCACGACCTGAATGAATAACCCCCTTGCGATCGATCATGTAAATATTACCGACTTTAGCGCCCATATTTATCAACAGCTTCATACAAGCTACCGCCGCTGCACCAGCACCTAAGGTGACAATAGTCGCTGTTTCAAGATTCTTTCCTGCGATTTCTAAAGCATTAATCATCCCAGCAGCCGTCACAATCGCCGTGCCATGCTGATCATCATGAAAAACCGGAATACTGCAACGCTCAATCAACGCGCGTTCGATTTCAAAGCATTCTGGTGCTTTAATGTCTTCTAAATTGATACCGCCAAAAGTATCGGCAATTCGCGCAACAGTATCGATGAAAGCTTGCGGACTCTCAGAGTCCACTTCCAAGTCGATAGAATTGATACCAGCGAAACGCTTAAATAATAGCGACTTCCCCTCCATTACAGGTTTCGAGGCAAGCGGCCCCAAATTTCCAAGCCCTAGCACTGCAGTGCCATCAGTAATAACCGCCACTAGATTACCTTTACCGGTATATCGGTAAGCATTTTCTGGATCCTTGGCAATTTCACGACAAGGTTCAGCAACACCCGGGCTATATGCCAAGGACAGATCTCGTGCCGTTTCAGCAGGCTTTGTCAGTTCAACGCTCACTTTACCAGGACGGGGAAACTCATGATACTCAAGGGCAGCTTTATTCAGATCTTCGGACTCAGACATAGGTGTTGTTCCATTTTAATTTACACGAATTATCGATTCTATAGAAAAGCTATAAGCCTCACAACCATATAACTAGATAGTTTTTTATAAAAATCGATAATATTTTATCACTAATCTAAATCCGTTACTTCAAAGCGATGACAAAGTGCAAGATATTGGCTCTACAGTGGAATTAAAGACTCCAGCACCGATCCAGAACTAAGCTAGCCAGATACATAATAGCTCAAACAACTCGCCATTATAAATTATCCTAGCAGATTAAACGCCAGACTTTAAAATAGTTAATAAATGGACGAAACATGATTAAACAGCAATAAAACTGTGCCAAAAAGATTTCAGCATACCCTGTATAGGCAAGGAAACATAAAGCAGCCGAAGGAAATTAAAGGAAATACAATAAGCTTAGCTGGGAGAAGGGCCTCGAGCTGATTTAGCTGATTGCTAGCAACTTAAGCCCGATCGACTCCAGCACTTATAGACGGCACTCTAGCTAGCGGCAAAAGTTAATAGAAAATTTATGCAAAAAAAAGCGCTCAACCAAATTGGTCAGCGCTTTTTCTAAACTTCAGAGCCTGAAAATAATTATTTACGAGCAGGCATTGAAGCAAAACGCTTGTTAAAGCGATCAATACGACCACCAGAAGTAGCATCTTTCTGCTTACCAGTATAGAAAGGATGACACTGACTGCATACATCAACGTGTAAATCTTTGCACAATGTAGAGCGAGTTTCCATCTTGTTACCACAAGAACAGTTTACTTCAATCGCTTCATACTTAGGATGGATATCATTTTTCATGGGAAAAACCTTTTAGGTTTTGTGCCGCCGCTTGATCTATTGCCAAGCACCGCACAGAAATTAACATTAGTAATAAATTAGCCTCGAACCGAGACAGGCGCGCATTATACAGAGTAAACAAACACTAAGCAACTAGATTGACGAACTTAGCTGATCATTAACCACAATCTCTATTTTACAAATAGCTTTTTATGGCAGTACCAGCAGAAGACCGGCCCTGCGGGAGAAAATCCTACACTCGACGGGGCTAACACTCCACTAGATGTGATTAATTTTAACAATTATCCACTCAAATCAAGCCTGACTCTATATTGCTTAGCAAAAAACACATAAACTGATATTTGAGTAGCAGCGAGCTGCTCTATACTTACTTACAACAATTAATTTTGGTTACCAATGATTTTTTTAAGAGTAGCGATCCCCTCTCCGTTGCGCAGGCTTTTTGACTATTTACCTGCTGCCAACCAGCAAGAATCTGACTTTACCATAGGGGCGAGACTAACTGTCCCTTTTGGAAACCGAAAATTAGTGGCTATTTTAGTCGACATCGTCCAGCACACCGACATTCCAGCCCATAAGCTAAAAGCGATCATCAACATTATTGATCAGCACCCCCCGCAACCAAAATTTATTTTTGACTTAGCCCTGTGGGCTGCCCAGTACTATCAACATCCTATTGGAGATGCGCTACTACAATCACTACCCATCCATTTACGCAAAGGCGAACCTTGCGAACGAGTCCATGAATACCTGCTACACGCGCTTAAAGACACCGACCAAAGCCTAAGCACTAGGGCCAAAAAACAACTCGCCACTTACAATATGATCAAACAGCACCAGTCGGGGATCAGCATTGACGCCCTAAAAGCTGAGCTCGGCTCTAGTGCTTCTGTTAAAATTCTATTGGAAAAAGGGCTGCTAGAAAAAAGACCTAGACCCCATTTGAAAAATGACACTAGCGAGCCGCTTCGCGAGCCAGCTAAAACCTTAAACCCAGAGCAAAAAACCGCCGTGCAAGCCATTAACCAGCATCAAGGTTTTAAGGCTTTTTTGCTAGATGGGATTACTGGCTCCGGTAAAACTGAAGTTTATTTACAAGTGATAGCAAAGGTTTTGCAAGCAGGCAAGCAAGCTTTAGTACTTGTACCTGAGATAGGCCTAACACCGCAGACCGTTTCACGCTTCAAAGCGCGTTTTAATGTCAAGGTTGTCTATATACACTCAAACATGAGCGATCGGCAACGCTTTCAGGCGTGGTTACAAGCGAGAGACGGGGATGCGCAAATAGTGATAGGCACTAGATCGGCAATCTTCACCCCGCTCGCGCATCCCGGCGTTATTATCATCGATGAAGAACACGATCAATCCTTCAAACAGCAGGAGGGTTACCGATACAGCGCTCGCGACTTAGCGATTGTTCGAGCACATGGCGAGAACACTCCAGTCATTTTAGGCAGCGCAACTCCCTCACTGGAATCGCTGCACAATGTCGCAATCAAACGCTACCAGTACTTAACCATCAATCGACGAGCAGGCGACGCCGTGCCGCCGGTTGTCGAACTATTAGATATAAAAGGCTGCGACTTACAAGCGGGAATATCTGAGCCTTTACTGACTGAAATTGAACAGCATTTATCTCGAAAAACTCAAGTGTTGATTTTCTTAAACCGAAGAGGGTTTGCCCCCAGCTTAAGCTGTCACAACTGTGGCTGGATAGCCCCCTGCCGGCGCTGTGACGCACGCTTGACCTTGCACCAGAAACCGCCCCATTTACACTGCCACCACTGCGGCAGCCAAAAATCGATCCCAAGGCAGTGCCCAGAGTGCAGTAGCAGCGAATTAAACGCTCAGGGAACAGGCACTGAAAGAGCCGAGCAAACCTTAGCTCAGCTTTTTCCAGATTATCCGATCTGGCGCATCGACCGAGACAGCACCAGCCGTAAGAACGCAATGCAGGAGATCATTGAAAAGATCAACGCAGGTCAGCCGGGGATCTTATTGGGCACGCAAATGCTGGCCAAAGGTCATCACTTTGCCAAGGTATCACTGGTGGCTATACTGGAAGCCGACAGCGGACTTTTTAGCACCGATTTTAGAGGTATGGAGCGCACCGCTCAATTAATTACCCAAGTCGCCGGACGCGCTGGACGCGAAAAGATTATCGGCAAAGTGATTATTCAAACTCACCATCCAGAACATCCGCTACTGCAAAGCTTAGTTGATAAGGGCTACCGTGACTTTGCTCAAAACGAGCTAAAAATCCGAGCATTAAGCGCGCTCCCTCCCTACCAGCACATTGCAATTATTCGTGCAGAAGCCGGCAACCCCGGCAGAGCCGAGACTTTCTTACAGCTCGCCCAACAAACATTAAACATCGACCATGTCAGCAGCTCGGGCCCATACCCGGCACCCATGGAAAAGAAAGCGGGGGTATTCCGCTCCCACTTAGTTCTACAAAGTGCTAAACGGCCACTGCTGCAGCATTTTTTAAGTCAATTTTGCCTGCAATTGGAGCACCATCCGCTAGCCAACAAAGTCAGATGGTCTATAGATGTCGACCCATACGACATGTTCTAGGGAAGTTTTTCAGATAGCTCTGCACATCGAGGTGTGTGTGTGTGTGTGTGTAACTTGCTCAAAGCCCCCTAAGCAGCCATCGGCAATTACCCAACGGTACTGATTCAGCTAATATCTAAAGACCGGGGCTTTTTTACACAATCAAGGATTGATTTAAGAAAAGCTTTAAATTCTACTGACAACAAGAGATAATACTGTGCTTAACTCTGTGCTTAAAGGCACTTTTATTCTCTTTCTGGTAATTATTCTCAATGAAACAACACATCACGGGACTTATTCAAGCGGCGCTTGATACTTTAGTCCAGAACGGTTCGCTTCCCAAAGGTATTAGCCCCAGCATAATGGTTGAAAACACCCGCGACAAAAGTCATGGTGATTTAGCCTCGAACATTGCTATGACACTGGCTAAACCTGCGCGACGCAACCCACGTGAGATTGCAACATTAATTACTCAGGCACTGCCCGCTTCCGATATTTTAAGCAAGACAGAAATTGCCGGCCCAGGTTTTATTAATTTTTTCATCACCAGTGCCTCAGCAACTAAAGTACTAGAGGATATATTTGAACAAACTACTGAGTTTGGATGCTCCACAGAGCTTAGCGCTGAAAAAATCCAAGTAGAGTTCGTCTCAGCCAATCCTACTGGTCCTCTGCATGTCGGTCACGGCAGAGGGGCCGCTTACGGGGCAACTGTTGCCGATATTTTAGCCGCTAACGGCGCCCAGGTATCACGTGAATACTATGTCAACGATGCCGGTCGACAAATGGATATACTCGCAGTCAGTGTCTGGTTACGCTATTTAGAGCAGTGCGGTGCCAGCTTCGTTTTCCCGGCGAATGCCTATAAAGGTCAGTATGTTTACGACATCGCCGAGCAGGTAAAAGCACAGTACTCGGATAAATTCAGTTTTAGCAGCGAGCAAGTTTTTGCCGAGCTACCACTGGATGAGCCACAAGGTGGCGATAAAGAAAGATACATAGATGCCGTGATTGCCCGCTGCCGTCAACTGTTGGGAGAAACTGCATTCCAAGAATTATTTCAAGTCGGTCTAACTGCTATTCGCGATGATATTCGCGATGATTTATCCGGCTTTGGCATCGACTATCAAGAATGGTTTTCAGAGCGCTCTTTAACCAGCACTGGCGATGTCGACAAGGCGCTTAACCGCCTGCAAGAAAATGGTAATCTGTACGAAAAAGAAGGCAATATTTGGTTCAAATCCACCGATTTTGGCGATGACAAAGACCGTGTTGTAAAACGCGCCAACGGTGCGACAACTTATTTCGCCTCTGATATTGCCTATCATATGAATAAATTTGATCGCGGTTTTGACAAAGTGGTTAATATTTGGGGTGCCGATCACCACGGCTATATCACCCGTGTTAAAGCGGCAATCCAAGCGCTGGGGTACGACCCGCAGCGATTAACTGTCAAACTAGTCCAGTTCGCTATCTTGTATCGCGGTAGTGAGCGCGTACAAATGTCAACTCGCTCGGGATCCTTTGTCACTTTGCGTGAATTGCGGGGCGAAGTGGGTAAAGACGCCTGCCGGTTCTTTTATGTGACCCGTAAAGCTGACAACCACATGGACTTCGATTTAGAGCTCGCTAAATCACAATCCAAAGACAACCCCGTCTATTACATTCAGTATGCCCATGCTCGAATTTGCAGCGTGTTGAGCAAACTCAACGATAGCGAGTGGCAGCTGGACCTAGCCACTGGACTGCGCGTGCTCGGCGATTCAACAGATGACGCCGAAAAAGCACTGCTCAATCAATTGGCCAGGTATCCTGAAACGATAAAAAATGCCGCCACTAATTACGAGCCGCATTTAGTTGCCAACTACTTAAAAGAGCTTGCTAGTGAATTCCATACTTACTACAACTCCAATAAGATGTTGATCGAAGATGCCGAGCTAAGAAATGCTCGCATCACATTAAGTACTGGCGTCAAGCAAGTATTAGCCAATGGATTATCCCTACTCGGGGTAGACGCTCCACAGCGGATGTAATCAAAAAATGGCCTCTAGGAAAGATTATGTCACTAAGAAGCGCAACGGCGGCCAGCCGGCCAGTAGCAGTAGACCTGCGCCGGTAAAAAAACCCTCTCCGAGTGCAGCGGTAAAATCTTCCCCAGCTAAAGCCCAGCAGCAAGCGGCTGGCAAGCCTTGGAAAATGATCATCGCCGGCGTACTTATGATAGCTGGCATTAGTTACTTACTGCTGCAACTTAGCCATGTAGATCCCAAAGAAATCCGTGAAAGCGGAATTTCAGCGCTGATTGAAAGCAAAATTAACCAGCAGCAAGTAACACCTGAACTACCGGAGACCAAAGAGCCGTTACCCAACCTAAATACAACGGCAAAGAAAACCAGCAAAGCGCTAGCGACTGGCAACTCTTCTGCAAAATCAAGCGAGCGAAAAAAATCGGTAGCGGCTGTTCCCGTCACTGATAAATCGACCGAGGCCACCCAAAAGGCGCCGTATCAGTTTTATGAAATACTAGTTAAGAACACCGTGGAAACCGAGACTATAGCGGCTTATAAATCCACCCCTAAAATAGTCAAACTAAAAAACAAAACGTTGTTGCAAACCGGCTCTTTCCGCAATCAAAAGGATGCCGAGAATATGAAAGTCAGATTATTACTCAACAATCTACCCAAGGTGACAGTACAAAAAATCACTTCAGCAAACGGTACTTGGTACAGAGTAAGAACTGGCCCTTTCCTCACTCTTAATCACTTAAAAGCGGCGCTTAACAAACTAAAAAAAATGAAAATCAATCCAATGCAGGTTCTTGTCCGCTAAAACAAGTTCTGCACCAGCTACCCTGATGACAGCTATATTATGGAAATATTAACACATCTCCATCCAAGGCAGACACTGCCTCTAGCAGCAACTATTAATCGCTAAAAGCCAGTCACAAGCCGACTATTCAGCGAAATAAGTTGGCCTGATCACTCCTGTATTACTGTACAGCCACTATTAAGCACTGTTTTTTTTGCGCTGAAAGAGAAAATCTAGGTTGAATTTAATAAATTCGCAACCATAGTCTAATTAGTTTCCCTCCATAAAAAGGGCTGTTACTAGCACTGAACAGTGGCTGGAAATACAGTGGCCGAAAATATTGCAAGCCGTTATAGCAAACCACAGCCCGCTGCAAACGTGCCAACTATTCACCATAAAGATTGTTTTGTAAATGCATACCAATTATCAATATATTCAAGGTAAACACCACCTATGACCACTATAGTTTCTGTACGTCGTGGCGACTGTGTAGCAGTTGGCGGCGACGGCCAAGTATCACTTGGCAACACGGTAATGAAAGGCAGCGCTAAAAAAGTTAATTTATTAGCTAAGTACCAAGTTATCACTGGCTTTGCCGGATCGACTGCCGACGCGATCACCTTGCGTGACTTATTTGAACAACAGCTAGACAAACATCAAGGTAATATAGTCAATGCCGTGATCCACTTAGCCAGAGAGTGGCGCAGTGATAAAGTATTGCGCCGCCTAGAGGCACTCATGCTAGTCGCCAACAAGGAAAAGACCTACCTACTCTCAGGTACTGGCGATGTTATCGAACCTGAACACGGCGTCATCGCTATTGGCTCTGGGGGCAACTTTGCCCACGCTGCCGCCATGGCCTTAGTTGCTAATACGCAATTAGATGCCGCGACTATTGTCGAAAAAAGCTTGCATATAGCCGCTGACATCTGCGTCTTTACCAACCACAACCAAGTTATCAAAACACTAGTTTCAGTACAGGAGACGCCTAATGTCTGACATGACCCCCCGCGAAATAGTACACGAACTAGACCGCCACATTATTGGTCAGGACTCCGCTAAAAGAGCAGTCGCGATCGCCTTGCGCAACCGCTGGCGTCGCATGCAATTAAATGAAGAACTGCGCACTGAAGTTTCACCTAAAAATATTTTAATGATCGGCCCGACAGGTGTTGGTAAAACCGAGATAGCACGCCGCTTAGCTAAGCTGGCTAACGCGCCTTTTATCAAGATAGAAGCGACTAAATTCACTGAAGTTGGCTATGTAGGCCGCGATGTAGAAACAATTATTCGCGATTTGGTAGATATGGCAATCAAAATGGTCCGCGAGCAAGAGACTAAAAAGGTGCGCTTACGCGCCGAAGATATCGCCGAGGAACGCTTGCTGGATGTACTGCTAACTCCGGCTAGAGACAGTAATTTTGACAGTACTGACAGCGCCCCTGAAACACAGAGTGCAACTCGACAAATTTTTCGTAAAAAACTCCGCGAAGGTGATTTAGACGAAAAAGAAATCGAAATTGAACTTGCCCAGTCCTCGGCGGCGGTTGAAATAATGGCTCCTCCTGGAATGGAAGAAATGACCAGCCAACTGCAAAATATGTTTTCTAGTATCGGCAGTCAAAAGAAGACCACTCAGCGACTAACCGTCAAGGATGCCTATAAAGCCCTAATCGATGATGAAGCGGCAAAATTAATCAAAGAAGACGATATTAAGCAAAAAGCTATCTATGCAGTTGAACAAAACGGCATCGTTTTTCTCGATGAGATAGATAAAGTATGCAAGCGCGCTGACTCTGGATCAGGTGGCGATGTCTCCCGTGAGGGCGTGCAGAGAGATCTATTGCCGCTCATCGAAGGCTGCACCTTGAGCACTAAATACGGGATGGTTAAAACCGACCATATTTTGTTTATTGCATCTGGAGCTTTCCACTTAGCTAAACCCTCTGATTTGATCCCAGAACTGCAGGGCCGCCTGCCAATCAGAGTTGAACTGAACGCCTTAACTGCCGATGACTTTCGACGCATTTTAGTTGAGCCTAAAGCCTCATTAACTGAACAGTACCAAGCGCTAATGAAGACTGAAGGCGTGTCGATTAGCTTCAGTGATGAAGGAATCGCTAGGATTGCAGAACTGGCATTTCAGGTCAACGAACAAACCGAGAACATCGGCGCCAGACGCTTGCATACAATGATGGAACGCCTGTTGGAAGAGCTGTCTTTTAAAGCCAGCGACCAGTCTGGAGACAGTATTTTAATTGACACTGACTACGTCAATCTGCACTTGGAGCAAGTGAGCGAAGATCAAGATTTAAGTCACTATATCCTCTAAAGCCAATAGCGCATCCAAGCTCAAGAGCTGCCT
Source organism: Osedax symbiont Rs1 (assembly GCA_000416275.1). GTDB lineage: Bacteria > Pseudomonadota > Gammaproteobacteria > Pseudomonadales > Balneatricaceae > Rs1. Next base: position 59,728 of record ASZJ01000099.1, on the reverse strand, counting down.
TGCTGATACTAACAGCGATGTTGATCTTGAGTAACTAGACCGCTTGCTGCAGACATTGATAGGAGCGCAATAATGAGCACTACTCCCAGCGATATAAAGCTACATAAAAAGTCCAAGAGCTTAGAACTGACTTTTTCCTCGGGCAGCTATGAGTTACGCGCCGAGTACCTTAGAGTGCACTCGCCCTCCGCTGAGGTGCGTGGCCACGGGGTAGGCCAAGAGACTTTACAAACTCACAAAAAATTTGTCGGCATTACCAACATTGAAATAACCGGCAATTATGCGCTGAAGATTAGCTTTGATGACGGCCATGACAGCGGATTATTTACCTGGGATTACTTACACGATTTAAGTGTTAATCACGATCAGTACTGGCAGACCTATTTGCAAAACCTTGAGAAATCCGGCCAGAATAGAGACGCCGGATTAATTGGTTTAGGCTGATTATCCGGTAAACTGATTCCCATCTTTGCCGATCGGCGCTACAATTACCGCAACCTAATCAAAGCGATAAATAGTTATGAGTCAAGCAGACAAAAACACCACTGACTTTGGATTTAAAGAAGTTCCAAAAGATGAAAAAGTAAAGCGAGTTGCCGATGTTTTCCACTCGGTCGCCGCTAAGTACGATGTCATGAATGATTTGATGTCAGGTGGTATACATCGCATTTGGAAGAAGCTGACCATAGAGCAAAGCGGTGCTCGCAACGGCATGAAAATTCTCGATATTGCCGGAGGCACTGGTGATCTCACCTTGCGTTTTGCCCGCATTGTTGGCAGCACTGGCCGTGTCACCTTGGCAGACATCAACGATTCAATGCTTAAAGTAGGCCGCGACAAGCTGACCGATAAAGGCGCGGTTGCCAATATTGATTTTGTGCAGGCAAATGCCGAGTGCCTCCCTTTCCCCGATAATCATTTTGATATCATAACGATTGCCTTTGGCTTGCGAAACGTCACCGATAAAGACGCGGCTTTGCGCTCCATGCAGCGGGTACTAAAACCCGGTGGAAAGCTGATGATCTTGGAATTTTCTAAAACCAACAATCCGATGTTATCCAGTGTTTATGATTTCTACTCGTTTAACATTTTGCCCAAGCTGGGTGAACTTATCGCCGGCGATGGTGACAGCTACCAATACCTTGCTGAATCTATTCGCATGCATCCCGATCAAGAAACCTTAAAATCGATGATGCAGGATGCTGATTTTGTGCAGTGTAAATATCGAAATATGACCGGTGGTGTCGTGGCATTACACACCGCAATCAAACCGTAATTCCTTTTCATAAAGTAAATTATTAAGGTTCTGACAATGCTGCAAATGGGTGCCATACTGCTGCTAGAAAGCGCGATCAACAAAATCATCAACAGCGATCCAGTCACCGCTCAATCACTGTCCAAACTGTCGGGTAAAGTTTTTCGGTTTGTGGTGAGTGATGCGCCGATTAGCTTCTACCTCCTGCCCTATGAAAACGGCATCCAATTACAGCGCCAACATATGGCTGATGCCGATACCGTATTCCAAGGAAGTTTGCAGAACTTCAAGAATTTAGCCACTGCCGAAGATAAAAGCAGCCAGTTTTTTGGCAACGGTATTAATATTTCAGGTGACAGCCAACTGGCGACTCAGTTGCAAAAAATAATCGCCAATGCCGATATTGACTGGCAGGGCCTCACCGCCCTCGTTACCGGCGACCTACTCGCCCATCAATTAGCCAATATACTTACAGCAGGCAGCCGGCAACTAAAGATCACTCAGCAGAGTTTAACCCTTAATATAGCCGAGTATCTACAGGAAGAAATTCACACACTACCGGCAAGAGCCGAAGCTGAAGGCTTTATTATCGAGGTTGATGATGCTCAGCAAAGCGTTCAAAGACTCGAAGCTAAGCTTAATTTACTCGAGGAAAACCTGCAGCGCCAAATAGCTAATAAAACTTAGCGCTTTTAAGGAAAAGAGCAGCATTGCACTGCCATATTTTTAAAAAGGCTTAACCACCACCAATATTAATATCGGCAAAAAAATCAATAGTGGCAGCTCATTGTAAAGTCGATAATAGCGGCTAGATTTAGCCAGTTTGCCAGCCTCCATTTGCCTAACTAAACGACCGCAATTCACATGATAGGCGAGCATCAACACTACCAAGAGCAACTTCGCATGCAACCAGCCCCCACTAAAGCCATAGCCCAGCCACAACCACAAACCTAAAATGACGGTAAAGGCCGCCATAATCGTAATGAAGCGATACAGCTTACCTGCCATGATCTGCAGACGGCGCACATCTTCACCGGCATGACTGCCATCCACAAAATGTACAAAAATCCGCGGCAGATAAAAGATCCCCACCATCCAGCTAGTCATTGCCAATATATGAAAAACTTTTACCCAGAGCATACTTCGCCTTTATATTACTAAATTAATATCGTCTCTATTCTAGCTTAGCTCAAATTAAGCGTCTATTTCTCAACTCACTTAATACTTGATCAATCGCAATATTTTAAGCACACTAGAGAATTTTTCAATATTGATTACAGAGAGCTAAAATGAGCCTATTTTCGTCATTAAGATCCATGTTTAGTACTGATACTACTCCAGCTGCTCCCAGCCAAATGGCGGGCGAGGAATACCGAGGGTACATGATCACTCCCGCTCCGCTGCAAGACGGCAGTCAGTTCCGGGTCAATGGCAGCATTGAAAAAGATCAGCAAAGCCACCAATTTATTCGCGCTGATGTATTAGCCAGTAAAGAGGAATGCGCCGCAGAAATGACTCGCAAAGCCAAAATTATGATCGACCAAATAGGCGAAGACATTTTCAAGTAGCTTCTCTGCACAAGTCCAGCCAGAAATTTGCAGGATATTGAGGATAGAAGCTAACTATTCTGCTATTTACCTTCCTGCTCTTGCCTTTCTGCGACAACTGGCTAGATGATTGTTTGAGGCTGTAAAAGCCCTCAACTACAACACCTTGCTAAATATCAGCTCGACGCTAATCGCCGCTGGCGATTAGCGTCGCAAAAAGACCGCAAAAACCTGTTTAGGCCCTACTTTCCAACATTGCCACGGCAGGTAATACTTTGCCTTCAACGAATTCTAAAAAGGCACCGCCACCGGTCGATATATAAGAGACTTGCTCTTCAATCTGATACTTCTCCACGGCGGCTAGCGTATCTCCACCACCGGCTATTGAGAATCCTTGGTTACTGGCGATCGCCATGGCAATTGCTTTGGTGCCTCCAGCAAACTGCTCGAATTCAAACACCCCAACCGGTCCATTCCAAATAATGGTTTGCGCATCTCCCAAGAGCAGCGCTAATGCCTGTGCCGATTCAGGCCCTATATCTAAAATCATATCGTTTTCAGCTACATCAGCGACCGCTTTAACGGTGGCGATTGTCGTCTCAGAAAACTCAGTCGCCACTACAACATCGGTAGGAAGCGGAATATCGGTACTGGCCATCAACGCTTTAGCGATCGGAATTAGCTGGTGCTCGCAGAGCGATTTACCGACGGGAAACCCAGCCGCCGCTAAAAAGGTATTGGCGATACCACCACCGACGATCAATCTATCAACTTTTTTACTCAGTGATTCTAAGACAGCCAATTTGGTCGATACTTTTGAGCCGCCGACAATCGCCACCATCGGTGATTTTGGCTGATTCAATGCCGCAGCCAGCGCCTCTAGCTCAGCGACTAGCAACGGTCCGGCACAGGCGATCTTGGCAAATTTAGCAACACCGTGGGTTGATGCTTGCGCCCGGTGCGCAGTACCAAAAGCATCCATCACATAAACGTCACACAGCGCGGCCATTTGTTTGGCCAAGCCTTGCTCATCCTGTTTTTCACCGACATTAAAGCGCACGTTTTCCAGCAGGACAACCTCACCATCATTTAGCTCGATCGGCGTTTGCAGCCAATCTTTGAGCAAAGGCACAGAGCGATTTAACAATTTCCCTAAATGATCGGCGACCGGGGCCAGAGAATACTGCTCATCGTACTCGCCTTCCGTTGGACGCCCTAAATGTGACATTAGCATAACTTTAGCGCCGGCGTTAACCGCTAACTCAATGGTTGCTAAACAAGCTCTAATACGTGCATCAGAAGTGACTTTGCCCGCTTTTATCGGAACATTTAAATCCTCTCTAATCAACACCCGCTTACCAGCAAGATCGAGCGACGACATTTTCAAAACCTTCATATTATTCCCTAATAGTTTGTCAATTTATAAAATTTCTGTCACTTACTAGCACTTGAATCAGTGAATTCACTGTACTACATCGTGCAAACTTTTAACTCTGTATTCACTTTGAAGCCAGCAATTCAGCTAGCGACCTCTCAGTATTTAAAATTTTCGTAATTCATGCCGGCAGAATTAGTGATAACAACAGATAATGAGGATCGATTTACACTGAGTCCACACCCCTGATTTGACACTTAACAATCCTTATACCGAGCATCTTCTCAACCATTATTTTTGCGCTAGCCAGTGCTCGGCAACATCAACCATCCGATTGGCGAAGCCCCACTCGTTATCAAACCAACAAATCAGTTTAAGTAAATGGCCACGACTAACTTTAGTCTGCGTGCCATCGACAATTGCCGAGCGCCGATCGTGATTAAAATCGACCGAGGCATGTGGCTCATTAGTAAAGCCCAACACCCCACAATACTCGGTTATAGCCGCATTTTCTAACAGCTGATTAACTTGCGCAACGGTTACTTTTTCCGTCAGTGTTAAACTAATATCCATCATTGAAACATTGATGGTCGGCACCCTAATATGCAGGCATTGAAACAAACCAGCCAATTTAGGTAAGATTCTATCGATCCCTTTTGCCAAGCCGGTATCAACAGGTACTATGGAGCTCATGGCACCACGGGTTAAACGCAAGTCATTTTGATGGTAGCTATCAATAATTGGCTGATCATTCATCGCGGAGTGAATCGTGGTAGTGACTGCCGCTTGAATATCAAATTGACTATCTAGCAGGTCTAAAATAGGAATGATGCAATTGGTGGTACATGAGGCTGCCGATACTATTTGTAATTGCGCATTGAGGCACTGCTGATTATAGCCGTAGACAATAGTCGCATCCACATCAGCCAGTGCCGGATGGGAGAATAATAATTTTTTTGCCCCGGCCGCCAAGTGCTGTTCGGCAATCGCCCGCTCATTAAAAGATCCGCTGCATTCAATCACCAGATCAACATCGAGCTCGGCCCAAGGTAGCTGCGTTGGATCCGCTTGATTAATTAGTCGGATGCTATCGCCATTCACTATTAAACAGCCATCATCTTGTTCGACATCAAAGGGAAATCGGCCGTGGATAGTATCGTAGCGAGTGAGGTAAGTAACAGTGTCCAGATCAGATAATTCGTTAATCGCCACTATTTTTAGCTGGGATTGAAGAGATCTTTCATAGATAGCTCGCAGCACACATTGACCAATTCGGCCATAACCATTAATTGCAACGCGATAACTCATGAGCATTTTTCTCAAATAGGCAGAACTTAAATCTGATTAAATTGTTTCTAAGAGCATTTCAAACCTTAGCGACGCTTGAAAAGATAGCTATCAGCGGATTGCTCAACTGATAGCAAAGCTAATTACTGCAAAGATTCATAGCGGCCAACTCTAAAGCTCGACACTTTAAAGTTGGCTGCGATACGCTTTACAGCAGTGCTTCTGCACTGGCGACGATGTTTGCCACGGTGAAGCCAAAGTGCTCGAACAGCTGATCGGCAGGTGCCGACTCACCGAAGGTGGTCATGCCGACTATCGCGCCGTTTAAGCCTACATACTTGTACCAGTAGTCCGCTTGCAATGCTTCAACAGCGACTCGTGCGCTGACCGCTGCCGGCAACACCGCTTCACGATACGCGGCATCTTGAGCATCAAACAAATCAGTACAGGGCATAGAAACCACTCGTACGTTTTTACCTTTAGCACGTAATAGATCAGCAGCTTGCACAACTAGCTCCACTTCAGATCCGGTGGCGATAAAGATCAACTCTGGCTGAGCAGCGCTATCCGATAATACGTATCCACCCTTTGCAATATCTTGCACTTGCGCAGGTGTGCGAGTTTGATGAGCTAAACTTTGACGAGAGAAAATCATCGCGGTAGGCCCATCTTTGCGCTCGATCGCTTTCTTCCACGCCACAGCGGACTCCACCGCATCACATGGACGCCAAGTACTCATATTCGGCGTGTGCCGCAAGTTGGCTACCTGCTCGATCGGCTGGTGAGTCGGCCCGTCTTCACCCAGACCAATAGAGTCGTGAGTATAAACGTGGATGGCCTGAATCTTCATCAGTGCCGCCATCCGCAGTGCATTTCTAGCGTATTCCATAAAGACGAGGAAAGTAGCACCGTAGGGAATGAAGCCACCGTGTAGTGCCAGGCCATTCATAATCGCCGACATACCGAACTCACGCACCCCGTAATTAATGTAGTTGCCACTGGCATCTTGCCCATCTATAACCTTGGCACCGGACCACTTAGTCAAGTTTGAGCCCGCTAGATCCGCAGATCCACCTAAAAATTCAGGTAGCATCGGCCCATAGTGATTAAGCGCATTTTGTGACGCTTTACGCGAGGCAATGCTCTCGCCTTTCTCCGCTAGTTCAGCAATCCAAGCATCTGCAGTTGCAGAAAAATCAGCTGGCAGGTCCCCGGCTAAACGGCGCAGCAACTCAGCGGCCAATTCAGGGTAGGCGGTTTTGTAATCAGTAAGCTGTTGATTCCAGTCATTTTCCGCAACCGAACCCGCCGCAGCGGCATTCCAATCTGCATAGATATCTTCAGGTATTTCAAAAGGAGCGTGCTTCCAAGCTAAGCGCTTGCGCGTCAAGGCTACCTCTTCATCACCAAGTGCCGCACCGTGACAACCGGCAGTACCTTCTTTATTTGGCGAGCCAAAGCCAATCACTGTTTTACAGCAAATCAGCGTGGGTTGGGTGGTGTTTGCTTTAGCAGCTTCAATAGCTGCTCGAATTTGATCGGGGTTGTGCCCATCGACATCAGCAATCACTTGCCAGCCATAAGCTTTAAAGCGCTGCACGGTATCATCGGTAAACCAACCTTCCACTTTACCGTCGATAGAGATGCCGTTGTCATCCCAAAATGCGATTAGCTTACCTAAACCTAAAGTACCGGCCAGTGAACACACTTCGTGCGAGATGCCCTCCATTAAGCAGCCGTCACCCATAAAAGTATAAGTGTGGTGGTTAACAATTTCGTGACCCGGACGGTTGAATTGCGCCGCTAAGGTTTTTTCTGCAACGGCAAAACCAACTGCGTTACTCAGTCCTTGGCCCAGAGGTCCAGTAGTTGTTTCTACGCCGGGGCAATATCCGTATTCAGGATGGCCCGCAGTTTTGGCATGCATTTGTCGGAAGCTTTTAATGTCGTCAATTGAAACGTCGTAGCCAGTCAAGTGCAACAAGCTGTAGATCAGCATCGATCCATGTCCATTGGATAACACGAAACGGTCGCGATCATACCAAGAGGGATTGCTAGGATTATGTTTAAGAAAATCATTCCATAACACTTCAGCAATATCGGCCATACCCATCGGTGCTCCCGGGTGACCAGATTTAGCTTTTTGTACTGCATCCATACTCAATGCGCGAATTGCATTTGCCAGTTCTCTACGAGCAGACATTCATTAACTCCTGGGGAATACCCCATTTTAATTAGTCAAAATTTTAGAGCGCAATTTTCCCTCAGAATGGACTCAGCTTCAATCGCAAAACGCAAATAAAACGCAAAGTGAGTAATATTCATTTTAATTGGGGAAATTTTCATGAAAATATAGCTTTTAATCCTGAAAAATTTTACTCGACGATATAAAATGTGCCTCTTTCAAGCTTCTTAAAAAAGTAGTGATCAACAGCAGCGTGACTGCTCACTACTACAACATTACTTATTAAGGTCACTAGCATGAGCGAATACAATCTTTTTACCTCAGAATCCGTTTCTGAAGGTCATCCTGACAAAATAGCCGATCAAATTTCCGATGCGGTACTGGATGCCATTATAGCTAAAGACAAATACGCGCGGGTGGCCTGTGAAACCATGGTTAAAACTGGGGTCGCCATTATTTCAGGCGAAATCACCACCAATGCCTGGGTCGATTTAGAAGATTTAGCCCGTAATGTCATCAATGATATTGGCTATAACTCCTCAGATGTCGGCTTCGATGGTAACACTTGCGGCATTATCAATATCATTGGCAAACAATCTGTTGAAATCGCTCAGGGCGTTGACCGCGCCAGCTCTGAAGAGCAAGGCGCTGGCGATCAAGGCCTGATGTTCGGCTATGCGTCAAACGAAACCGACGTACTAATGCCCGCCCCCATCACTTATGCGCACCGTTTAATGGAGCGCCAAGCTGAAGCGCGCAAATCTGGGCTATTACCTTGGCTGCGTCCCGATGCAAAGTCGCAAGTGACCTTTCGCTATGAAAACGGCAAGCCCTGCGCGATCGACGCGGTGGTGCTTTCAACGCAACACGATCCAGACATCTCCCACCGTGACTTACAAGAAGCGGTGATGGAACTGATCATTAAACAGGTCTTGCCTGAGCAGTGGTTAACCGCTGAAACAAAGTTCCACATCAACCCTACTGGCAAGTTTGTGATTGGCGGCCCAGTGGGTGACTGCGGACTTACCGGTCGTAAAATAATTGTTGATACCTACGGCGGCATGGCACGCCATGGCGGCGGTGCTTTTTCTGGTAAAGACCCTTCAAAAGTCGATCGTTCAGCCGCTTACGCTGGTCGCTATGTCGCCAAGAACATCGTTGCTGCAGGCTTGGCTGATCGCTGCGAAATACAAATTTCATACGCTATCGGTGTCGCTGAACCCACCTCTATGGCAATCAATACTTTTGGTACGGGAAAAATCAGTGATAGCAAAATCATCGCGCTGGTCAACCAACATTTTGATTTACGTCCCAATGCCATCACCCGAATGCTAGATCTGTTACACCCGATGTACAAAGTGACAGCCGCCTACGGCCACTTTGGCAGAACCCCTGTTGAAGTCACTGTAGATGACGACACTTTCACTACTTTCACTTGGGAGCGCACCGACAAAGCCGCAGCCCTTAAAGCTGACGCGGGCCTCTAAGGATCTCTTAACAACCTCCCTAGCGACACAGAAAAACTCCCAAGCTAATAAAAAAGAGCAGCACTGCTCTTTTTTATTAGCGGCAGTTCGAACTAAGCTGCTTACTTAATAACTGTAGCTTATTAGCTTTCAGCTTATAACAAACCTCAGTTTCGCAATATCAAAGACCTCTGTTGCATTCAGACTACTAATTGATGGATATATTTAAGCTATGAGAATCCCGCGTTTTTATCAAGACACTGCCATTAGCATCGATACACAGCTTGCGTTAGACAGTGATGCAGTGCAACACATTGCCCGGGTATTAAGAATGAAACCTGGGGATAATATTTTGTTGTTTAATGGCGACGGCAATGAGTATCAAGCCACGCTAAGCAAGGTCGAAAAACGCGCGGTTAGCGCCGAGATCACCGCCAGCACTTCCCCCTCGCGCAGCAGCCGGTTAAAAATAGATATTGGTCAATCAATTTCCCGGGGCGATCGCATGGATTTTGCCGTGCAAAAATCCACTGAATTGGGCATGCGCAGCTTAACCCCACTAATCAGCGAGCGCACAGAGGTCAAGTTAAAAGCAGATCGCCTGACAAAAAAACAGCAACAGTGGCAGCAACTGGCAATTAGCGCTTGCGAGCAATCACTGCGCACCGATGTACCTACAATCAACTCAGCGCTTGCAATTTCACAGTGGATTAAAGACTGTGACACTGATTTAAAGCTAGTACTGCATCACCACACCGATAGACGCCTGGCAGAATTTGACCAGCCGGCAACAGTAGCATTACTGATTGGCCCTGAAGGCGGACTGACAGAAGCAGAAGTACAGCTTGCTATAGACAATGGCTTTCACCCTGTGGCACTTGGACCTAGAGTTATGCGCACTGAAACTGCGCCAATAGCAGCTCAGGCGATACTACAATACCTTTGGGGAGATCTTAATTAATCACATCCTCGCTTGCATCACAGCATAAGCCCCCCATAATAAAAGCTCTTACCCTAGAATTACGGGTAACAAAAATCACTATCATTAGCCCTAGTGGGTTATTACAGATATTTGTTAAGGAGCCTCCGAGCAAGTCACAGCGACGACTGAATTCACAACCTGCTAAATAATCAGCTTAAGGACACAACCATGACTATTAGAATTGGGATCGTGATGGATCCAATTGAAGACATTAGCTTCACAAAAGATAGCTCCCTTGCGATGCTGTGGGCGGCCCAAGACAAAGGTTGGGAAATTTGGTATATGGAGCAGCGACATTTGTATATCGAGAATGGGGTGGCGATGGCGCAGATGGCACCTTTAACGGTCGCTAGAGACCCGCAAGACTGGTATCAACGCCAACCGTACCAAAACTTGGAACTGGCCAGTTTAAACATCATTTTGATGCGCAAAGATCCCCCTTTTGACAATGAATTTATGTACAGCACGCATATTTTGCAAATGGCGGAACGCCTCGGCACTCTGGTGGTTAACCCTCCGCAAAGACTTCGCGATTGCAATGAAAAATTGTTTGCCACCCAGTTTCCACAGTGCTGCCCTGAAGTATTAGTCAGCAAAGATAGCCAACAGCTTAAGGCTTTTCATGCCAAACACCGCGATGTCATTTTTAAACCTTTAGACGGCATGGGTGGCACTTCTATTTTTAGAGTGCAAGAGGACGGCGTAAACTTAGGCGTTATCTTAGAAACCGTCACCAAATATAATACGGAGATGATCATGGCTCAAAAGTTCATCCCTGAAATTGCTAACGGCGACAAACGGATTTTGATGATTGACGGCGAACCAGTAGCATATGCTCTCGCAAGAATCCCGACCAACGGTGAAACTAGGGGTAATTTAGCCGTCGGCGGCCGCGCTGAAGGTCGCGAACTGACGCCGCGCGATCACTGGATTTGTCAGCAGATAGGCCCAAAGTTAAGAGAGCTAGGTTTAATTTTTGTCGGCTTAGATGTGATCGGCGATTATTTAACTGAAATTAATGTCACTAGCCCCACTTGTATACGCGAGCTGAACGATCAATTTGGCTTAGATATAGCCGGTGATTTAATGAGTGCAATTGAAAAAACTTGGCTGTCACGCTCGCTGTAAATCAGCCTGTTTTGGCGGGCTTGCTAAAACAGCGGAGCCTCCAAAACAGGATCGCATTTTACATGCACACTGCTGAAAATTAAAGAGCCCTGGCGATAGCCGCTTGACTATTGCCAGCAACAGCATTTACGATGTTGATATAAACCTGAATCAGTGACTTCACTGCACCACATAGCGCAAGCTCTTGATTCTCACCAGGTATTAAATCAACGATTAACGACAGTTAAATTCTGGCGATCAAATGAAACAGGCATGATGCTAAATTACCACTCTAAAAACCGTCTCAACTACAGCATTTTTATCGCGCTAGCAGTGCATGCATTAATATTGCTAAGTATTGGCTTTAGCTGGGCAACTGACTCAACGACAGCTTCTAGTATTGAAGTAACGCTCGCCCAATATAAAGCAACGGAGACAGTCTCTGAGGCTGATTTTTTTCGCACAAATCGACCAACGAGGCAGTGGCGAAGCTGAGCATAAAATACTTTTATCCGATCGACAATTGGCAGCAGTGCGATTATCCCCCGCTCAAAACATTGCAAATCCGAGCCAAGCAGAAAACGATTCACCATTAAATACTGTAAAAAATCAAACACCTGAAGCTAAAAATAATAATATATCAATTTTCGAGGTCATCATAAGTGAAGTTTCCCAGCAAACACAATTATTAAAGCAGCCAAAAAACACCGCCACTAGCGTCACCAATAACCGACAAAAAAATAGCTTATCCGCACAAATTGTCGCACTAAAATCTCAAATTAACCTGCGTAAACAAAAAATGGCCAATGCTCCCAAAAAACGGGTGCTCTCGACTATGTCAACCAAGTCCCATGAGGATGCCGCCTACCTAGAAAACTGGCGCAGACGTATTGTAACTCTCGGCAATATTCATTACCCTAAGGCGGCAAATGAACAGAAAATGTATGGTAGGGTTAGGTTACTGATTGCGATGCGTGCCGACGGGAGCATCCAATCAATCGAAATTTTAGAGTCATCCGGCAAACAAATTCTAGACCATGGGGCGATAAAAATAATTAGACTGGCAGCGCCGTTTCAGCCTTTTTCAGCAAAAATGCGTGAAAACACCGATATTTTGGAAATAATTCGTACGATTGAGTTTGAGAAAACTACGCGCATATACTAAACCTAATAGAAGCTTGCAACGTTTTCACTCGGATACAAAGGCCTTTAAGTTCATGGTTACATTTTAATGGAAAAGAATGAATAAACCTAACAGCAATTTAAAAGACAATTTTCTGATATCGATGCCGGTCTTAGGCGAGCACAAATATCAGAATACACTGATTTATATTTGCCATCAGGGTGAATATGGCTCTATGGGGATTATCCTCAACCAAGAATATGACATGGATTTAGCAACCATGTTGCAACATTTAGCGATAAAAACTAATCACAAAATCCCCAATCAAGCAGTGTATCGCGGTGGCGACGTGCAAAATGATCGAGGTTTTATCCTGCACCCACACAACCCCGACGATGACTGGTTATCTAGCTATCAAGTGAGCGAGGCATTAAGCCTGACCTCCTCGGTTGATATTTTAGAGGCGATGGCGATCGGCGACGGTCCTAAAACAGCACATATTGCACTGGGCTACATCGGCTGGAAGCCCGCTGAACTAGAGACTGAAATTATTGACAATCTCTGGTTAAACTGCCCGGTAAATTTAGATATAATCTTCAACGTAGCCGCAGCTGACAAAATGCAAGCAGCAGCTTCCCTGATAGGTGTTGAGCTCAACGCATTAACAACGCATAGCGGAAATGCATAATCCTCTGACAATGTTGTTAATTTAGTCGCCCCCACTTAAAAACACTCTCATTTGACAGACAGTTATTTCATGCAACAACAATCACAACAAGTGCTAGGATTTGATTTCGGCACAACTCGCATAGGCGTAGCTAGCGGCCAAACTTTGACCATGTCTACCACTGAATTGCCTCCGGTGAATGCTAGAGAAGGCCTGCCAAATTGGCAGCAATTAGACGCGATAATTAAAGAGTGGCAGCCGGTTATTTTAGTGGTCGGCATCCCCATTAACATGGACGACAGCATTAGTGAAATGGCCCGCCGCGCGAGACGTTTTGCCAATCGCATTCAAGACCGCTATCAGTTGACTTGCTTCTTAATCGATGAGCGTTTATCCACTCGCGACGCCAAGCAAATTCACTACTCTCGCGGAGGCGGCAATAACTTTCGCAAAGAATCGGTCGACGGTATTGCCGCCCAATTGATCCTACAAAGCTGGTTCAACAGCGATATTAGAATTCCCAGTCACAGCCGTTTGGAAGACCATTATGTCAGCCACTAATCACAACGTCGATTTGCTACTTCTGCAAATGACCGAGTCACTGCGTAAATTAATAGCCACAAACAATATCCAGGCGCCGCTTTTTATCGGCATCCGCTCTGGAGGCATTTGGATTGCCGAGCAGCTGCATCATAACTTAGCGATCACTGAGCCCATGGGCACCTTAGATATTTCATTTTATCGAGACGATTTTACCCGAGTGGGCCTAGACCCAAAGGTGCAGCCATCAAATTTACCCAGCTCTACCCAAGACCGAGATATTATTTTAATCGACGATGTCATTAAAACCGGACGCACTATTCGAGCGGCCTTGAATGAGCTCTTTGATTATGGCCGCCCCGCATCCGTGACCTTGGTTGCTCTAATAGACTTGGGCTGTAGAGAACTTCCGATTAGCGCTGACATCATCGGCAGCAACCTTTCCCTCAGCCCAGAGCAACATATCAAACTAATTGGCCCAGAGCCACTGGCACTGGAAATAAGCCAGCGACAAGGCTCGGAGTAACGATGATTGAATCAATAGACCACAACAGCTCACAACTTAATTCTCAGGGCCAGTTAAAGCACTTTTTAACCACCCAAGATTTGCCGGTCGAAATATTGCACGAAATATTAGACACCGCTAACTCTTTTCTAGATATGAGCGCACAGCAAGTTAAAAAAGTGCCACTATTGCGTGGAAAAACCGTGGTTAACTTGTTTTTTGAGCCCAGCACCCGCACTTCCAGCACCTTTGAACTAGCCGCTAAACGCCTCTCTGCCGATGTCTTAAACCTCAATATCAGCAGTTCATCGACCACTAAAGGCGAGACCTTAAAAGATACTTTAATGACCTTGGAAGCGATGCATGCTGACATGTTTGTGGTTCGACATTTTGATAGCGGCGCCGCCCACTTCATAGCCAATCAAGTAACGCCGAAAATCGCCGTGATTAACGCCGGCGATGGTCGCCACGCCCATCCAACTCAAGCGATGCTAGACATGCTGACGATCCAGCGCTGTAAGGGCGGATTTAAAGGCCTTGTTGTCGCTATTGTCGGTGACATTTTGCACTCCAGAGTTGCCAGATCACAAATTCATGCTTTAAAAACCTTGGGCGTTGCTGAAATTCGGGTAATCGCGCCAAAAACGCTGCTGCCAAAAAACATTGAGGCGATGGGCGTTAAAGTGTTTACCAATTTTTCGCAGGGTATTAAAGACTGTGATGTGGTCGGAATGTTGAGATTGCAAAAAGAGCGCATGAACAGCGCGCTGCTCCCCAGTGAGGCAGAATTTTTTAAACTCTACGGCTTAAGTACTGAAAAGCTGAAACTGGCCAAACCTGATGCAATTGTTATGCACCCGGGCCCGATTAATCGAGGGGTAGAAATTGAGTCCGCGGTGGCCGATGGGCCACAATCCACTATATTGCAGCAAGTCACTAACGGTATTGCAGTGCGTATGGCGGTGATGTCGATGGCGATCACTGGCCAATTAAACGAAGCAAATCATCAGTCAATGGTCAAGTGATGGCTTTTTATAGTTGATCAATATTGAGCCTTATTAATGTAGTAAATACCCGTACAACTGGCTAATTTAATCCAGATCGCCAGTTGCACGTTTACCAGGTAAGCAGACCCATGATTAAAATAGAAAACGGCCATTTAATAGATCCTAAAAACAACATTGATACTATTACCGACCTGTATATTAAAGACGGTGTTGTTGCCGGAATAGGCGCCCAACCGGCTAATTTCACCGCGCAAATAACCATAGATGCCACCTCTAAAATAGTCTGCCCGGGAATCGTTGATTTGAGTGCGCACTTGAGAGAACCAGGCTTCACCCACAAGGCCAGCATTGCCAGCGAAACGACAGCTGCCGCCAGTGCCGGTATCACCACCTTAGTCTGCCCTCCAAACACTCAGCCGGTCATAGACAGTACTGCGGTCGCAGAACTCATCCAAGACCGAGCCAAGGCATCTGCAAAAGCTCGGGTACTACCTATCGGGGCTTTAACCATCGGCCTAAAAGGGCAACAGCTTGCACCTATGGCAGCACTAACTAACTCTGGCTGCATTGCATTTTCTAACCACCGGGCAACAATTGAGAACAGCCAGGCGCTATTGCGCTGCCTTGAGTACGCTGCCACCCACGATTATTTGGTGATTTTTACGCCACAGGATAATAGTCTGGTCGCCAATGGAGTACTGCACGAGGGCTATACTTCTTCAGACATGGGGCTGGTAGGTATTCCTGAGTCGGCAGAGACCATAGAAGTATCCCGCTGCTTGCTACTGATAGAACAAGCGGGAGTCCGTGCCCACTTTGGTCAACTTAGCTGTCAGCGCTCAATAGGCATGGTCTCACAGGCGAGAAAAAACGGCCTTAACGTGACTGTTGATGTCGCCATGCACCATTTATTTTTTACCGATGATAATGCCAAAGGATTTAACAGCATGTTTCATTTGCAGCCTCCTCTGCGCAGCCAACTGGACCGAGCCGGCCTATTAAATGCCATAGTCACCGATGGAATTCAGGCGATTTGTTCCGACCACCAACCTCATGAAGAAGCAGCCAAACACGCACCTTTCGCAGCCACTGCCGCCGGCATATCCGGCTTGGAAACACTCTTGCCTTTAGGTTTACAACTGGTCGAACAAGGCTTGATTAATCTCTCGCAACTAATCGAGAAATTGAGCAGTGGACCGGCTAAAATTCTAAATATTGCAGCCGGGTCTCTGGAGATAGGTGCCGTAGCTGATATTACTATTTTTGATCAGCACGCAACTTGGCTGGTCGATGAACACAGTTTAGTGTCAGCGGGGAAAAATTCGATGTTTATCGGATCGACCCTGACTGGCAAAGTCACGCAAACACTACTCGGCGGAGAATTGGTCTTTGATGCGCGCCAATAAAACCGATTCCTGATTAGCCCTGTGTCTCCGCGGTAGTATCATGGTCAATCAGGAACCGATTTAAGGTAGGGGAAAGAGGCAGATTTCAAGCCTCTGCCAGCTAAGCGGCTCTTTGCAGCTTAGCTGAATAAAGGCTAGCTTTTTTTATTTCTAGGCGCGTACGCCAGCACATCCGACACTAGCTGTGACTCTAGCATCCCTTTACTTTCACAGGCATCTAATAGCGCGTACACCATATCCGGTGAACCGCTGGCCAGCATTTTAACATCGCTAAAGTCACTAAAGTCTTGCAGCACTGCCGCCGGCAACAAATCCACTCTCCCGGTCCATTCACACGCTTCAGTAGGATCGCTAATCACCGGATGATAGGTAATATTACTGTGTTCAGCCGCCCAGCTTTCAGCGAGCAGAGACCAGTAGAGATCACTGGCGACCCGAACTCCCCAATAAATATGAATTTGATTGCTGACAGCTTGTGCTAACAAGTGTTCAACAACGCTTTTCACTTGAGAAAAGCCGGTGCTAGCCGCCGCCAAAATCACTCGATCTTTGGCCACCAAACTATCGGCCGTAATACAGGCGGAACCTTTAGCTATCTCGACCTCAATAGCCGTTTCATTTTGTAGATGTGCAAGCAGCGCATTTGAAATTTCACTTTGCGGATTGTGCCTGATATGCAGCTCTAAATGACGACCGGCTTCAGGCGCAGAGCCAATTGAAAACGAAGCACTTTTACCACTCGCCAAGAACAGATCTAAATATTGCCCAGCGCGATACTCGATGTTCTGGTCATTCATTTCAGGTAACAGTAACTTCACCTGATAGACATCGTGATTTAATTTTTGCACACTCTCAATACTGCAATTTACTTTTTTCATTATATATTCCCCTGAGCATCTTAGCCCATCAATCTATATACTAAGATCACTCGATGTAGTAACAGAAATTAAACGGCTACTGCATGTAAAATAGTGTCGTTGAAACCTATGCATAACTAAAACGCGCGGAAAAACGGCGTTAAAATCCGGTTAAATATGTGTATTTACAGCAGTACCACCAATAGATAAGGGTACGCTGTACCCAAAGTGAGGGCGTACTAACTCCGCTATTCTTCGGTTTTTGCCGTGGTTACCTGTATTCGATAACTTAATGCCATTACCGCTTAAAGTATAGCTTAAATAACTGTTTTTCATCCATAAACAGTACTGAAACTAAAGCGCACCCATAATTGCAGGTAGATAGACCAACTAGAAGTTGGCCGACTTGCTCACCTGTCTGCGACTATGCTCGCGAGAAGAATCAGATTTGCAGCAGATTACTGGCTATTTTACCGGAAACAGCGCCAAATTCTAAATTTTCGCAGTAGCTTAGTGCTAAATTAGACAAGTTCCTAGCGCTCAATATCTGACTTATCAATGCCCAACTGCTGCCAAATCTGATCAATCTTTGCAGTCACCGCTTGATCCATCACTATCGGCTCCCCCCACTCTCGAGTGGTTTCGCCTTGCCATTTGTTGGTGGCATCCATACCCATTTTCGACCCTAAACCAGAAACCGGCGAGGCAAAATCTAGATAATCAATCGGTGTATTGTCAATTAACACCGTGTCCCTAGACGGATCCATGCGCGTCGTAATAGCCCAGATAACATCTTCCCAGTTTCTGGCGTCAATATCGTCATCACAGACAATTACGAACTTGGTATACATAAACTGTCGCAAAAAAGACCAGACCCCCAACATAATGCGCTTAGCATGCCCGGGATACTGTTTTTTAATGGTGACTATCGCCAAGCGGTACGAACAGCCCTCTGGGGGTAGATAGAAATCAACGATTTCTGGAAACTGCTTTTGCAAAATTGGCACAAACACTTCATTGAGAGCGACCCCTAAGATAGCGGGTTCATCGGGCGGGCGCCCTGTATAAGTACTGTGATAAATTGGATTTTCTCGGTGGGTAATAGCCTCTACAGTAAACACCGGGAACTGATCAACTTCATTATAGTAACCGGTATGATCGCCGAAGGGCCCCTCATCTGCCATCTCACCCGGATATATAAACCCTTCTAGGATAAACTCAGCACTGGCAGGAACTTGTAAGTCACTCAACAGACAGCCAGTCACTTCTGTTTTACCGCCACGCAGCAAACCGGCAAAGGCGTATTCAGAGAGCGTGTCAGGCACCGGGGTAACGGCCCCTAAGATAGTTGCCGGGTCGGCACCTAGAGCCACCGCTACCGGAAAAGGTTCTCCCGGATGCTCTTTCTGCCACTCTTGAAAATCTAGCGCACCACCGCGGTGTGACAACCAGCGCATGATAAGTTTATTCTTACCGATCAACTGCTGTCGATAAATGCCTAAATTTTGCCGTTCTTTGTGCGGACCTCGAGTGACTACTAACGGCCAAGTAACTAATGGCCCCGCGTCTCCTGGCCAGCAAGTTTGAATAGGCAGTTTACTTAAATCAACCTCATCACCTTTTAAGACAAATTGCTGACAGGGCGCTTTTTTGATGACTTTAGGCGCCATATTCAAGACCTGCTTGAAAATTGGCATTTTCTCCCAGGCGTCGCGCATTCCTTTAGGGGGCTCTGGCTCTTTTAGCATAGCCAGCACTTTGCCGACCTCCCGCAATGCCGCTACATTTTGCTGCCCCATCCCCAGCGCCACTCGCTCTGCGGTACCAAATAAATTAGTCAGCACTGGAAATTGATAGCCCTTAGGGTTTTCAAACAACAGCGCCGGTCCACCGGCCTTTAAGGTTCTATCACTGATTTCTGTCATTTCAAGATAGGGATCTATTTCTTGTTTGATCCTTACCAGCTCACCACGAGCTTCTAAAATTGCAATAAAGTCTCTAAGATCTTTATACTTTAACTGGGTCATCAGGGCTCTCAAAAAACAGCTAGCTATTAAAAATAGTTAAAAAAAAGGGCGAACTTAAGTTCACCCTTATTATCTATGCAATTGTCGTCAAAGACAATTCACCTGTCACGGTGTGGTAGACATGTTACTGATTACTTTCTACGCATTGACTGGAAAAATTCTTCGTTGGTTTTAAAGTCTTTTAGCTTTTCTAAAACAAACTCAATTGCCGCAGTATCGTCCATCGGATCAAGCAACTTACGCAAAATCCACATCCGCTGTAACTCTTCATCAGTGGTCAGCAAGTCTTCACGGCGAGTACCAGAGCGACGAATATTAATTGCCGGGTAAATACGCTTTTCAGCGGCGCGGCGATCTAAGTGAATTTCAGAGTTACCGGTACCTTTAAATTCTTCGAAGATAACCTCGTCCATTTTCGAACCGGTATCGATTAAAGCGGTCGCTATAATGGTTAAGCTGCCACCTTCTTCAATATTACGAGCAGCACCAAAGAAACGCTTTGGACGCTCCAGAGCATGTGCATCAACACCACCAGTCAACACCTTACCAGAGGATGGAATAACCGTATTGTAAGCTCTTGCCAGACGGGTGATGGAGTCTAATAAAATCACCACATCTTTTTTGTGCTCGGTGAGACGCTTAGCTTTTTCAATAACCATCTCAGCGACTTGTACATGGCGCGCTGGCGGCTCATCGAAAGTGGAGGCAACAACTTCGCCGCGTACTGTACGCTGCATTTCAGTTACTTCCTCAGGGCGCTCATCGATCAAGAGTACTATAAGATGACACTCAGGGTTGTTTTTGGTAATGCTGTTAGCAATGTTTTGCAGCATTAAAGTTTTACCGGCCTTAGGTGGGGATACAATTAATGCACGTTGCCCCTTGCCTATCGGTGCCATTAAATCAATCACCCGAGCGGTTAAATCTTCGGTGCTACCATTGCCCATTTCCAGCGTTAAACGCTCTTGAGCATACAGCGGTGTCAGATTTTCGAAGAGCACCTTGTTTTTGGCATTATCCGGACGATCGTAGTTAATTTCATTAACTTTAAGTAGCGCAAAATAACGTTCGCTGTCTTTTGGAGGGCGTATTTTACCGGCAACGGTATCGCCCGTGCGTAAATTAAAACGTCTAATTTGGCTAGGGGAAACATAGATATCATCTGGACCAGCAAGATAAGAAGCATCTGCAGATCTTAAAAAACCATAGCCATCTTGCAGTATTTCAAGGACACCATCCCCATAAATATCTTCACCGCTTTTAGCATGCTTTTTAAGTATTGCAAAGATTACATCTTGTTTACGGGCACGGCCTAAGTTTTCTAGGCCCATTTCAGTTGCTGTCTCGATTAAATCGTGAACATTTTTAGTTTTTAATTGGGTAAGATTCATATAATTTGAAGTGATGGCCCTTTTGGGCGAAGCTTAAGAATAATTTGTTAGTTTGCAAAACTAAATGACGTGGAAATTTTGGAATTTCAGGATAATTTGCGCTATAACAGATCAGCAAGCAGCAAATTCCTGTTAAATATAGAAGGTTGATCGTTAACTGTCCAGTAAAATAAAGGTAGATTTCAATATTAATGATATCTACCTTCGTTTAACTACTTATTACTCAAATAATGGTTAAATATTAGCGTCGATAAAAGCGGCCAACTGTGACTTAGACAGCGCTCCTACTTTGGTTGCTTCCAAATTACCCGCTTTAAAAATCATCAGCGTTGGAATACCGCGGATGCCGAATTTTGGCGGCGTTTCATTATTTTCGTCGATATTCAACTTGCAGACAGTCAACCCTTTTGCCGCATAGTCTTGAGCTATTTCTTCTAACACTGGGGCGATCATTTTACAGGGACCACACCACTCAGCCCAGTAATCAACAAGAACTGTGCCCTCAGCTTTTAACACTTGCTCTTCAAATGAAGCATCGGTCACGTTTATAATATTTTCGCTCATTAACTCTCTCCTAAAAACCGCAAACACTGAGTTGCAACTTTAACTTGAATCTGTGACCTCAATGCAACACATAGCACAAGCTCTAGATTCACTTTAAAGCCACCTATTTAGGCTTAAGGTAACACCCATAAGCTCAACCCAGTTCTAAAAAACCTACAACTATAATGGAGTGCTTTATCAAATTTTCAACCGCTAGCTTAGGTTTAACAAGCCATAGCCATTAAACCTCAACTAGCATCTTTACTTAAGTTTAGGACCAGCGGCGACAATACTCGCCGATACTGCATCAAACTTAGTAAAGTTGGTGGTGAACTTTTCAATCAATTTTGCCGCTTCTGTATCGTAAGCTGCAGGATCTGCCCACGTAGTTCTAGGCTGCAACAAAGCGCTATCTACACCGGCTACCGCGACAGGTACATTTAAGTTCAAACCATCTAAGTACACGGTTTCAGCGCCGACTAACGCGCCACTTTGAATCGCGGCAATAATTGCGCGCGTAGTGGGAATATCAAAACGAGTACCAGTGCCGTAAGCTCCGCCGGTCCAACCGGTATTGACCAAGTATACTTGCGAGCCAAACTCTTCGACACGTTTAATCAGCAACTCTGCATAGACACTAGCTGCTCTTGGAAAGAACGGCGCGCCAAAGCAAGTTGAGAATGTGGATTTAATACCGCCACCTGAACCCATTTCCGTAGAGCCAACTAACGCCGTATAGCCCGACAGAAAGTGATAAGCGGCCGCTTCGTTTGAGAGTATTGAAACCGGAGGCAGTACCCCAGTCAAATCGCAAGTCAGGAAGATAATCGCTTTAGGCTCGCCACCTAAATTATTAGCAGTACGTTTTTCGACATGCTCCAGTGGATAGGCACAACGACCATTTTCAGTGCGACTAGTATCATTATAATCAGCCACCTTAGCAGCATCTAGCACCACGTTCTCGACGATCGCTCCGAAGCGAATCGCATCCCAAATAATAGGCTCGTTCTTCTGCGACAGGTTGATGGTTTTAGCGTAGCAACCGCCCTCTAGATTAAAAACCACTCCCTTGCCCCAGCCGTGCTCGTCATCACCAATCAAGTAGCGTTCAGGGTCGGCAGATAAGGTGGTTTTACCGGTGCCAGACAACCCGAAGAACAACGTAGTATCACCATCCTCGCCAACGTTTGCCGAACAGTGCATAGGCAGTACATCTTTTTCCGGCAATAGAAAATTCTGTACTGAAAACATTGCTTTTTTCATCTCGCCTGCGTAGCGCATACCCGCTAAAAGCACTTTGCGTTTGGCGAAATTTAAGATCACACAGCCGTCGCTGTTAGTACCGTCACGCTCTGGATCGCATTTAAAGTCAGCGGCATTAATGATTTGCCACTCTTCCTTTGACTTTGGATTATACTCTTCTGGAAGGATAAATAGATTTTGACCAAACAAGTTTTGCCATGCAGTCTCGGTGGACATTTTAACCGCCAGATAGTGATTGCTATCTGATCCGACATGCACGTTGGAAACAAAATGCTCTCTGCTAACCAGGTAGCTTTCCACACGCTCCCAAAGGGCATCAAATTTATCAGCATCGAAAGGTCGGTTAACCCCACCCCAATCGATAAGATCTGAAGTACTAGGCTCGTCCACGATAAAACGGTCTAGAGGAGACCTTCCAGTTCTTGCACCGGTATTAACCACCAACGCCCCTGAATTAGCCAATTCACCTTCACCTCTTACGATAGCTTGCTGAATAAGTTCTGCCCGGCTTAAATTACTATGCACCATATCTGTTTTATTGGTCATTTACTAAATCCTTTGGCTGTTAACCAAACTCCACCTGTAAGCGAAAAATTAATTTAAATTTTATTTTTCACGTCTTTGCGTGAATTTATGGCGCGCATTATCACAAATAAGAATAATATTTTCTATCAGTAATATGGCTGTTATCTAATCAGTTGCCATTTAGCGGGGTCTATAAACTGGCAATTTAGCCCGAATCTTGCACGCAACATCCGAGTTGGCAAAAATAAATGGCAAATCGCTACTTGGCACTTTTAGAATTCTCTGTTTAGCGTCAATCTCATTTAATGATGAAATCACACTCCACCAGCAGTGGTATATCTTGAGACCTCTGCACAACTTACCCAGAGGGTATGATAACTGCGCTCAGTAATACGGCGTTATGCAGAGGTCTGATCTTATCTATTGCTGTGACGAAGCTGTCTGCGCCTCTATTTAAAAGTCGCTGATCAACTAGTCCACTGACTGACTTTGTCCAGCACTATTTTCAATGTAATTGCTCAGAATCCAACTCTTTTTTAAGGATAATTTCGTTTACATCACTAGCGTCAAAGCTGTAGTTACTATTACAAAATTGACAGTCGATCTCGATAAAACTTCGCTCGGCAATAATATCCAACAACTCTTCATTGGCTAATAATTTTAATGCACTTTCACTGCGCTCTCTAGAGCACTGGCATTTAAATTCAATGTTCTGCCCTTCAAACAGGCGACACTGCTCATCGTGAAACAATCTAAACAACAGCGTTTCATTGTCCAGTGAAAGCAACTCATCAACCGTCAAAGTCTGCGTCAACATAGATAACCGCGACCAATCATCTTCTGCGGACTTCATTGCCGGTAACACTTGCAACATCAAACCTCGCGCCCTACCATTTTCACAGGCGAATACAAATTTACTCTGCAACTGTTCAGAGCGATCAAAATAGTCTGCCAAACACTCAGCTAAAGTATCATTTTCTAGAGGCACGTACCCCTGATACCGCTGCCCAACTTCAGGTTCAATAGTTAGTACTAAATGACCTTCTGCTAACATTTGTTTAAAACTTAAGCCGGCGGGAATACTCTCATCAAATTGCGCGATAGCACGACAGTGTTTAAGGTGATTACATTCAGCCATCAAAGTAGAGACACAACCCTCCCCCTTGGCTTGTAAAATCAATTTCCCATTAAATTTAAGATTGGTACTAAGAATGGTTACCGCGGCCAGCATTTCGCCTAGCACTTGCTCAATAATAACTGGGTAGTTGTGGCGCGCCATAATATCTTGAAAGCTTTGGTCTAAGCTGGTAATGACCCCACGAACGTCAATATTATCAAACAATATACGTTGGATTTGGTCTTTATTACTCATTATTCAATTTCACAGGTTCAATTTCTCAACTTTCATTTTTCAACTTTCAATAATTCGAAATAGCGACTGCGGCAGCCGAATAAACATTATTTTTCGACATTTGCAAATGGCTATTATTAGCTGCTTGGCGCGCCTCTACGGCTATCTATACTAGGCTAGGCGTATCCTAGTCATATTTACAACTAGCTACTCGGCAAATTTTAACATAAAAATTAGTTTAGTAATGCGCGATTTAAATATAATTTGTGCGGTAATTAATGGTGTGAAATTTTTTAAACACTGCAATCCTAACATGCAATTTATACGTCACTTATACAGGACATTAAGCTGCATGTTTTACAATACTGGTGAGCTAACCAGCCTCTAAACAAGTAACTTGCGCCCCGCAGGGTGGATAACTAAGACCTGTTCAAAGTCTCCCTTAGAAGGAAGCGTTAATACTTTTATTCAGCGAGCAGCAATTGTTTAGCTTGCTGAATCAGCCGGCGGTTGCGTTTATCGGGTTTTTTGACTGGGGTCATGTCTGATACTCGCAATATTTTACGCTGCTCTGCCAACTCTACTCTCCTGTCAATACTCAGAGCGGTTTCGACGTACAACAGCGCTGCTTCAGGTGCTCCCCTGCGTTGTTCTGCCAGCGCTTTTATTTCGACAATTCGCTCTTCCCAACCTTGGGTAATTTTAACAAAGGCACCGATTTCAACAACTTTACTACATTTACTGCGCTGGCCTTGATAGTGTATTTTACCGCCTTCAATGGCTTTTTTTGCCAGCGCTCTAGTCTTGAAAAAACGCGCCGCCCACAGCCACTTATCTAATCGAATGTTACTCTTCATAACTGCTCCTTTTGGCTAGTCAATGGTATTAGTGCCCGATTAAATTGCGAGAAGCAATCAATAGCTAAGTGTTTATCACAGTGCTCGCGAGTCAATTGCGAATTAGGCTGCACTATATATCTTAAATGGGCGATACCGTATTTTTTCGCCGAGTCCAACACCGCGACTGTATCATCAATAAACAGTGACTTTTGTGGATCAAATGCCTCATCAGCTTGCATCTGCTGCCAAAATGCCTGCTGTTCTTTTGCTACGCTGTAATCGTGCGACACCACGATATTATCCAGATATTTGCCCAGCCCGGTCGCGGCAAGTTTTAGCGCTAAACCCGAGCGATGATCATTGGTCACTAGTACCACCCTTTTCCCAGAGCGTTTCAGCAATTTTAAGAACTCTTCAACATAAGGTCGATAAGCGATATTGTGTGCTACTTCAGCTCGTAAACTGGCAATATCTAGATTGAATTTTTCGCTCCAAAAATCAGTACAATACCAATCAATTGTACCTCGATTTTTTGCTAGTTCGAGTAATAAATATGCCCGACTCTCAGCCAGATCTTGCCGATGAATTTGTGCATATCGCACCGGCAGATGCTGCAACCAAAAAAAGCTGTCAAAATGTAGATCTAATAAAGTACCATCCATATCTAATAGTACCGTGTCAATTTTCGACCAATCGAGCGAATCTATAGCTAACAAAATAAACTTCCACTGTGAGTGACGAGATAATTGGCAATATCAGTACAAACTTTTGTTTCTGACCCAACTGCAGAATCTACCCGCTTAAACGATGTGTTAAGCTAATACCTGAACCAGTGACTTTACTGCACCACATAGCGCAAGCTCTTGATTCACTTTGAAGTCACAAATTCAGCTAATATATTTTCAATATTGCAGTGGATAAGAATTCTTCGTACTCAACTACCGCTTTAATACCACAAATTTAGGTAAATATTTAGGATCTGATGCAGCATGCCCATTAAACCTGAAGTTTTGCAGATTAATCAAGTTGCAAAGAGCAAATTGTTTTTAGTTGAAGAGCTAAAATTACGTTTCAGCAACGGTGTGCAACGCACTTATGAGCGTTTAGCCAGCAGAGGGCATGGCGCTGTCATGATGATCGTCCTCGACAGTGATAACCATTTATTACTGGTTCGCGAATACGCCGGCGGAATTGATGATTACACGCTATCTCTCCCCAAAGGGGCGGTAGACGAAGGTGAAACAATTTACCAAGCCGCCGATCGCGAACTAAAAGAAGAAATTGGCTTTGGCGCTAGACGAATTGATTTCCTCAAAGAACTAACCACCGCTCCCAATTACATGGGACATAAACTGCAGGCGGTTATCGCCAGGGATTTATACCCTTGTCGCCTAGTAGGGGATGAGCCTGAGCCCCTTGAGGTGGTTAAATGGCCACTGAGTGATATCGATGCATTAGCTTTAAACCCCGAGTTTACCGAGGGCCGTGCCATCGCTGGTTTATACATGGCGAGGCACTATATCGAGACGCACCAGTGAAGCACAGCCCCAGCTATAATTCAGACTAGTAGCCCCTTACTAGTCATCAAATAAACTGCGCAGGCTGTTGAGTGTTGCCTTACCTCTCGCTTTATTCACCTTGGGGTCTTTTTCGCCGTTGCCCTCAATTTGTAAATCATCTTGTGGCAACTCGTCTAAAAAACGACTCGGCTGACAATCTAACACTTCGCCAAACTGCTTGCGCTGTCGAGCTAAGGTGATAGTCAGAGTGATTTTTGCTCGAGTAATCCCCACATACATCAGCCGGCGCTCCTCTTCGATATCACCATTTTCAATGCTGTTTCGATGCGGTAAAATCTCCTCCTCCATGCCGATTAGAAAAACATGCGGAAATTCAAGCCCTTTAGAGGCATGCAAGGTCATCAACTGCACTTTGTTCTCGTCCTCCTCCTCCTCTTGCCTATCCATCAAATCAATTAAGATCAGACGGTTAATCGCCTCTTCCACACCTGCCTCGGGATCGTCCTCCTGTAGGCGCTCCATGGTGTTACGGATTGAATCTACCAAAAAATAGACATTTTGCATGCGTTTTTCAGCGGTGCCAGCACTGGCGCTGTTTTGATGAATCCACCCTTCGTAGTCAATATCAAAAATTAACTCTCTGATAGCTTGGATTGGATCTCCTTGGATACACTGCTGATATTTAGCGGACAGCCAGTGGGTAAACTTGCGCAGCCGTTCAACCTGTGCGGGTTTCATTACCTGTTCGAGCCCCAGCTCGTTACAGGCATCAAACATACTTATTTCACGCTCGGACGCATACTCTCCAAGTTTTTGTAGGGTACTGGGACCAATTTCACGGCGCGGCAAATTGATCACCCGTAAAAAAGCATTGTCATCAGCAGTATTAATTAAAACTTTCAAGTAACACATCAGGTCTTTAATTTCAGCTCTGGCGAAAAATGAGGTACCACCTGACAGTTTATAGGGGATCTGAAACGCCTGCAGTTTTAGCTCGAGTAAACGCGCCTGATGATTGCCGCGATACAACACTGCAAAATCTTTAAAATCAATTCGGTGTCGCAAGTGTCGATCCAGTATTTCGGTGGCTACTCTTTCACACTCCGCATCTTCATTACGGGTATGGAGTACTCTAATCGGATCTCCCGGCGCCATATCGGACCACAAGGTTTTACTCAGCTCGTGGGGGTTATTGGCAATGACCACGTTCGCGGCATTCAGGATAAGCCGGGTTGATCTATAATTTTGTTCGAGTTTGACCAGTTTCAAACTGGGGTAATCTTGCTTTAACAGCGCTAAATTTTCAGGCCGAGCACCGCGCCAGGAATAGATTGATTGATCATCATCTCCGACCACCGTCAATGCACCGCGAGTACCGACAATTTGCTTGACCAGTTTATACTGGCTCATATTGGTATCTTGGTATTCATCCACTAACAAGTAGCGAATTTTATTCTGCCATTTTTGCAAAATTTCTGGATGCTTACTAAATAACTTTACCGGTGTCCAAATAAGGTCGTCAAAGTCGACCGCGTTATAAGCTTGTAAGGTGGTTTGATAGCGCTCATAAACTCTTGCCGATAAAACATCCTCCGGACCCTGCGCCTCTCGCAGTGCTTGATCGGTTTCGATCATTTCGTTTTTCCAGTAGGATATTTTATTTCTGACCAAATCCACTTGATCGGAGTCTTCATCGCTGCTTAGCAGCAAGTCTTTTAATAGCGATCGAGTATCAGTATCATCAAAAATTGAAAAGCTGGATTTTAGCTTGAGCGTTTTGTGCTCTTTACGAATAATATTCATGCCCAAATTATGAAAAGTAGATACGGTTAAGCCCCGCCCTTTGCCATTCGCCAACAAAGTTACCACCCGCTCTTTCATTTCTCTGGCAGACTTATTAGTAAAAGTTAGCGCCGCTATGTGCCGAGCTTCAATACCGCAACTATTCACTAAATAGGCGATTTTTCGAGTGATGACACTGGTTTTACCAGAGCCAGCTCCCGCCAGTACTAGCATCGGCCCACTGATGTAATCTACCGCTTCACGTTGTCTTGGGTTTAACTTATTCATTCTATTCCCGGCTGATTTATCGCCTGATTCGCAGCGTTTATATCGTCTTAGCTGCAGTGGTTAATTAACCACCGATAATCTAAGTTAAACCTGAATCAGTGACTTCACTGCACTACATAGCATAAGCTMTTGATTCTACAGCGGTTAGAAAAATASCCGCTGAACCTATGGGTGCAGCTAAGATTTTTCAATTCCWCTGTAAAACCAATATCTTACACTCTGTATTCACTTTGAAGTCACGGATTCAGGTTAAAGATCCATTATGCCACAAGCTGGTAGCCCTTCGCGCTCTTTTAAGCACAAATCAGAGGATCAAGTACCGCGCCAATGTTTTCCGTATTAGCTGAAAATTCGCCGGTGATTAGTATCCTTAATATCAGCAGCAATCCCGCCACTGATATTTTGATCCGATCTCGCAACTCGCTCTTCAGTTAAGAGGAGTACCAGCCATTTGGTTGACGATTATAGTGGCTTTATTGCTAGCTGCAGGCTTGAGCTGGGTTTAAGTCGAGTTTAATTTCCAATATACTGTCCGCTAATTTCCCACGCAATGGACACTCCATTTTGAAGCAGCCTGTAGTAGCAAAATTAACCGATCATACTCTGCCAACTATTGATCCCTTTAAACAGCAATTAAAGAATGGCGGCATTTATTTAGCTGTTTCGCTAGTCATTTTAGGCAGCTGCCGAGCGCTAATTTTATTTTTGATTGCCGATTGGCAAAATACCCGCAACGCTGATCTCGCCTCTGTACTCTTCACCGGCCTACGTTTTGATATAAAAGTATCCGCCGTCTGCCTGATCTTATTTCTATTATTGCCGATGCTCCCCATCAGCCTATTCAATCGCTGGCACTGGCTGAGGAATTACTCGCGGCTCACCCTATGTACGGTGTTGCTGATCACGATATTTTTTAGTTTTCTAGATATAGGTTTTTACTTTTTCTTTGGCACGGAAATAAGTAACTTAATTTTCGGCATTGTAGATGATGGCACTTACGCAGTACTGATCAGTATTTTCAGCGATTGGCGACTGGTTTTACTGATGTTTAGCGCAGTGGTAGCAGCGCTGCTCACAGCTAGCTATTTTTTAAAAGCCACTAAAGTTAGCAACCCCCGAGCGCCAAGTACCGTCAATAAAGGCCTTATTTGGCTAATCACTGTATTGCTAATAATACTGTGCGGCTTATTCGGTCGAGGCTCACTAGATACTTTTCCACTGTCTCGACGCACCACAGTGATCAATGATAATCCAACCATCAATTCGCTGGCACTCAATGGCCCCTATCACTTTTACTATGCGTATAAAGATTACAACGACGACAGTTTTAGCAACTTAAGCAGAGCAAAAATACTGGCTTCGGCAAAGCTAAACTCACTTGCTGAGTTAAAGATAGCGGCAGGCTTCAACCGACAGCAGCCACTACTCAAAACCAGCGGTGATAAAGGTCCACTATTCACCAAGCCCAATGTTATTTTTGTACTGATGGAAGGCTGGTCGAGCCATATCGCACTGGCCGACAATCCGCAAAACCAAGTATTGGGAGAGATGGCTAAACATCTTGCAGACGACTATTTCTTCAGGCGCTTTTTTTCAGAAAAATACGGCACTAACCCAACCATAGAAAGCTTACTACTAAATACCCCGATAGGCCCTATTACTCAATCGGCGGCGAGCAAGCACAGCTTCAGCACTGCTAATTTGCTGCCTTTTAAACGCCAGAACTATCAGACCTTGTTTTTAAGTGGCGGCAACAGCGCCTGGCGAAAACACGGTCAATTTTGGCCCAGACAGGGCTTCGATCAATATTTGGGACGGGCCACCATCGAAGCTTATATCAAGCAAAAGTCCGATAATCCTTGGGGGGTTTATGACAGCAATTTATTTGAGTATTTACAAAAGCAGCTGACTGACCACAACCCTGAAAAGCCATTGTTTTCTTTTGTACTAACCACCAATAATCACCCACCGATTAAACTACCCAGTGATTATCTAGCGCCACCCCTAGCCCCTGAACAATACGGTTTTGCCAAAGATAACGCAAAAACTCATCAATCACTCACCGGTTACCACTTTCAAAGCAATGCATTGGGTGAGTTTATGACGTGGTTAAAACAATCCAAATTTGCCGACAATACCATTGTTGTGGCGACCGGAGATCATGTACTGAAAGGCTTTGCAAACTACTCAGCCGCCAATCAAGCTTACAACCGCTATGCAGTGCCCGTTTATTTTTATCTGCCGCCCCAGTACGATCAACTCACAGCAACCGATCGGTTAATGCCGGGATCACACAAGGATTTATTTCCAACGTTATTTGAACTGGCACTAAACCGGGAACAATATTTAAGTTACGGGACCCCACTGATGCACAAAGAAGCCGACAGTGCCTATGGCAGTATCGATCAGGGTGGCTATATTTTCAATACTGGTGTAAGCACCGATGGCAAACAGCAGCTGCTCTGGAAACCGGGCTCAAGCACCCAACTAAGTGAGCATAAAAAACCTTTATCTGCTCAACAGCTAGCGATCATCCAAAAGAGTCACTACTTAAAAATACTGCAGAAGTATCTATTAATCGATGATGTAAAAAAACAGCAGCTGCCCAGCAATTAATAGCCGGGGGTTATCGCCGATACTTGTCGATAGCTCAAGGCCTCCAGCAGATGCTGACGCTTAATATGCTCACTTAGCTCAAGGTCTGCAATTGATCGACTAACCTTTAACACTCGGTTACAAGAGCGCGCGGACAGGCGCATTTTTGTAGCCGCTGTCGCCAACAAATCGCGCAGCCCATCATCCAACGCGCAAATTTTAGTCAGTAACTCCCCTTCCAAATGCGCGTTTCTACACCCTTGTCTCGCTAACTGGGTATTGACGCTGGCCTTGACTCGCTGGGCTATTTGCAGCGAGCTCTCTTGATCCGCTACCCGCTCGATGGCGAGTAGTTCTACGGGCGGGATCGGGTTAACTTGAATGTGTAGATCGATACGATCTAACAGTGGACCCGAGAGCTTACTTTGGTAGCGCTTGATTTGATCGGGAGTACAGCGACACTGCCCACTGGCATCCAATGCATAGCCACAGGGACAGGGATTCATGGCGGCGATTAATTGAAAGCGCGCCGGGAAAGAGACCTTTTGCGCCGCTCGGGAGATATGAATTTTGCCCGCCTCTAAAGGCTCTCGTAACACTTCCAGTACCGCTCTGGAAAACTCAACCACTTCATCTAAAAACAAGACGCCGTTGTGCGCTAATGAAATTTCACCAGGCTGTGGATAACTGCCACCACCGACTAAAGAGACCGCTGACGCCGTATGATGTGGCGAGCGAAACGGGCGAATGCCCGCACAAACTTGCTCGGTATCTAAGCCGGCCACCGAATAAATGGCGGCCGATTCAATACACTCAGCTTCATTGAGTGGCGGCAACAAACCCGCCAGCCTAGCAGCGAGCATACTTTTGCCACTCCCAGGACTACCCGACATCAGTAGATGGTGGCTGCCAGCAGCTGCTATCTCAAGCGCTCTCTTGGCTTGAAACTGACCTTTTACGTCGATAAGATCTAATGAGAGCAGCTCCTCTCGAGGTTCTGGCTGATAACATTGATGATCAAATAGCGGCAGCTGGCCAGTCAGTAGCTGACACACTTCTAGCAAATTACCCGCCGCGGCCAGCTCTAGTGATGACACTAAAACAGCTTCACTCAAACTTTGCTTGGCGAGACACAACTTACGCTGGCTCGCTTGGCAGGCAATAGCCACCGGTAAAATACCTTTTACTTTTCGCAAGTCTCCGGACAGCGCCAGCTCACCGATGAACTCCCACTGTTCGAGCAAATCATCGGGAATTTGCTGGGAAGCGGCCAGTATACCGACCGCGATCGCCAAGTCGTATCTCCCGCCCTCTTTCGGCAAGTCAGCAGGAGCTAAATTAACGGTGATGCGACTCATCGGAAAATTAAAACCTAAATTAAGCAGTGCACTGCGCACCCGCTCTTTAGATTCGCGCACTGCAGCTTCAGGCAATCCGACTAATTGGAATGCCGGCAGACCGGCAGATAGATGCACTTCTACTTCAACCAAAGGCGCTGAGATTCCCACTTGCGCCCGGGTATACACTTTTGCTAGTGCCATTTGCTAATTCCTTTTATCAAAACAGCGGGTAATCTAAATTTGCTGGTAAATAAATTTTAGTGCACTCTAAAATAGCTATACTAATACTGCTTTATCAGCCTTATGCAGAGGTCTCACTGAGTATTAAATAGCTGTTAAATGACTGTTAAATAGTTACAACCGTTCCAACTAACTGCCCAGCGCCGGACAAACTCTACGCAGCGTATGCGACTTATTCAGGAGTTCCCTAAGCTAACGGTTTAATTCAGCGCAGTTGTATATTGAGACCTCAGCATAACGTTGCGAGCGAAGGTAAGACAAGGCAAAAACCGGCGAGATAGCGGAGTCAGTGTGCCCTCACTTTGGGTATTACTGGTGTAAATGAGCATATTGAGCCGATTTTTAACGCAGTATCACCGAGCGCAGTTATCATACCCTCTGGGTAAGTTATGCAGAGGTCTCATATTAATATCCAGTAAACAATTAAGTTTAGATACTTAATCAGGATTTTTTAGTTATTTTTCTGATTTGCTAAATTTTTTTGACTGTTTTGCGCTAATAACTGTCCAATTCACATTCCAACTCAATATTTTTAGGTGATTTATGATATTTAAAGGCACACTCTACCCATTACTAGCGGCACTTTTTTTCCTGACCGGTTGCGCGAGTAATTTAACCGGCGACAATTACTCAGCATCTGAGGCCAGGAAAGTACAAGCAGTTGAGTTCGGCCGGGTTATCTCTGAGCGTCCGGTGGTGATCGATGGCCGTCAAAATGGCGTGTTAGGTACCGCTGCGGGAGGCATTTTAGGGGGCGTGATCGCCAGTAATGTCGGTGGTGGCAGTGGCAGCGATATTGCAGCGGGCATTGGCGCTGTGGTCGGTGGTATTTTAGGACAGAAGATAGAGGAAAAGTACACCCGTAAACAGGGACAAGAAATTACTGTTCGCATGGACTCTGGTGAAACAATCTCTATAGTGCAGCAAATCAGTCAGGCAAATTTCTTCGCCGTTAACGATAGAGTCAGAGTACTTACCCAAGGCGATACGGTTAGAGTAAGTTATTAAGTAACCCAAGGTTTGATGCTCTATAGTGAGACCTCTGCATAACTTACCCAGAGGGTATGATAACTGCGCTCGCAACATTATGCAGAGGTCTCATAGTATTAAGAGCGATCAGTGTTGCAGATTTTAGCTGCAGCACTGATCGCTCTTAATACTTGAAACTCTTTACCTCCTCGCTCTCTTTCAATGACATTCTCCCGTCACGTTTTCTCAGCAAGTTTTCCGCCACCGATAAAACGCTCCAACGCAGCCATGCTAACCGGTCCTGTTTGCATGGCGACTAACTCGCCGTTTGGATCGAACAGTAAAAATGTTGGCGTGCCGCGAAAGTCAGCCCCACTTAGCGCTTGAAATTGGATGGCAAGTACCGGTAATTCACTGATAAAGGTTGGAAATGCCATCTGAGTTTGACGCATAAACAATTCGGCTTTACGCTGATTTTTTTTGCCATCGATACTTATCCCGATCACTCGTGCATCTCGATTCTTATGCTGGTGATAAAAGGCATTTAATAGGGGAGTTTCGCGACGGCAAATAACACAACTGTGGCTCCAAAATACCACTACCGACCATTTCCCGCGGCCAACTTGCTCACTCAGTGAGCTTTTGTAACCATTAAAAGCCTGCAAATCAATGGCTAAAACTTGCTGACTGACTGCTAAAGATAAAACAATTAGTACTTTTAAGATTAACGTTTTCATCACATCACTTTATGGTTACTTGGCCGAGGAGAATTGGTTGAGCATTGACACTAGAGCAGCAAAATATAGTGGTCAATTATTAGCACTCAACTGAATTGGAACGACATTGATAGCTTCAGTTCAGTTAGATCGATTCTATCAAGAGATCTCATCAATTGACTTTAATTTTTTTAATTAAAGCATCTATTTCTAAGCTGACTTTTCGAGTTCTCGACACTTCATCTGTCAATTGAGACGCTGCCACCCCATACAAAGCGCTATTTAATTTATCACCGAGCATGCTAAAGATGCCTTTATTCACTTGGCTAACTAGAGAGGCTCGGTCTAACAAGGCAGCCAGAGTTTCTCCTTTACGCCTATAAACTTTTAATCCAGCTATTTTTTTATCGAGCTTTTGTAAACTGATTAGCAGTGGAGCTGGTCGAGCTTTTCGACGCGGCCAATATACCATTAGTAAAATCGGCAATAGCACAGCACTTACCACCAGCAGGATTAGCAGCCCAATTCGCCAGGCATCAACACCACCGAGCAGTTTTTTAACCAGCGAGAATTGCAGTTGATTATCATAGCCTATCACCCAGCGATGCCATTGATAGTTCACTTTATCCCAACTCAGTCTAAATTCTCTAACCAAACTGAGTTGATTGAGCTGCACGACAAATCCCATGTTGGTGTTTAACGCAGCTATTAAGGATGTGCTACCTAACTCTATTCGCTCTGGGGCGACAGCCGTGGTCGGGTCTAATCTGACCCAGCCTTTTCCCGCCAGCCACACCTCAACCCATGCGTGCGCGTCTGCTTGGGTAACTAATAAGTAACTACTGTCACTACTCCACTGCCCACCTTGATAGCCTGCGGCTATTCTTGCGGGTATTCCCGCGGCTCGTAATACAAATGCGCTGCTACTTGCAAAATGCTCGCAATAACCTTGCTTAGTGGTAAACAAAAAATCATCAATC
Source organism: Osedax symbiont Rs1 (assembly GCA_000416275.1). GTDB lineage: Bacteria > Pseudomonadota > Gammaproteobacteria > Pseudomonadales > Balneatricaceae > Rs1. Next base: position 24,050 of record ASZJ01000099.1, on the reverse strand, counting down.
GCATTCTTCGACTCTAACTTACCAGGGTTCAGTGTATAGCTAAAATCTTGATTAAAACGCGCCATCAGCGCAGCAATTAACGCCTGCGACTCTGGGTACTTAGCCCGCAACTGTCGCCCGAGAGCTCGGCTTTTAATATTAGTAGCAGCTGTATTCCCGCTAGCATCTAGCGAATCAGGTAACTGGGTATAAATTTGGTACTGCGCAGCACTCAACTCTCGCGTGTCAGTATAATCGAGGTAAGAATCAACTTGGTACTGATACCTTTCAACAATCGGCGTCGAGCGCGCAATGCTATAATTTGCCGCTTGGGTTAAACTCCAGTCGCTGCTCTGTGGCGCGATCACTGCAGTATTTAAAACATACAACCAGCGACGCCCGGTCACTTCTAACATCACTTGATAACTGTATTTGGTACTTGTAGCTTGCTTTGCAAAACTATTTAATTGCAGTTGTTGGGGCTTTGCCAAAAGTTTTATGCCGGCAGGTTGAGCGGAGTCTTGCGGGGCTTGACGAGACCAAGTACGACCATCAAAGTAGGGAAGTACCACACCTCGCCAATACAGTTCGGCATTGCTCGGTTTTTGCTGCGCAGCAAATGTGACGCGCATTGCCGGAGAGTAGTCTTGACTTAAAAGCCCAATGCTACCCATGGTTAAACTATCTGAGACCCCGGTTTTAGCTACATCAGTGTTCAATGGTACTTGCCACAAGCCACCTATTCTGGGTACTACCAGAAAAAGGACCATAGCGATCGGCAGCGCTTGTAAAAATATTACCATTACCTTGCGCAGCTCACGCGCCGGTAATAAAGCACTCACTAGTGGTGAGAAGTTCGCGCGCAACAGACACAAATGTAATACAAAAAAGCAGCCCAGTGTATAGCCGAAGACCAGCACACTGTTGTCGAAGAGTAATTGACTTGCACTGACAAAACAGCCTAAAAAAACCAGTAACAAGTAATCCCTGCGCTGCTCTAATTCAATAATTTTTAGCGAGGCAGTTAGCGTCAATAAACCAACGAAGCTCTGCAGGGAAAATATATTTTGGATACTTACGGCAAGTAAGCCCATGCTGATAATGAGCACTGCGAACTTGAGTAGTTTATGAGGATTTAACAGCTTTTTTCGATTTATTTGGACACGCCAACCATACATCACCACAGTGAGTGTCAACATCCACCAGGGAAGCTCGTTTAGCAGCGGCAGCATCGCCAGTAATAGAGCTGTCGCTAGCCAATTAATATCTGCCGGTCGCAGCTTTGCCCCTCGATTATTCATAGCTGCTTATACATTTTCAGGAAACAACGCAAGGGCGTGTAAAACTTTACGATAATGTTCTTCCCCACTAGCCATTGCAATAGTACAGCCCGGTAATTCAAGGCTAAACACTTGCCTTAAGGCGCTTAATTTTATGGCTTGGTGGCAGAGATACTGCAAGCGTAATTCCGAGGCGATACCCGGGTAGCTATGCCAGTTTAAGCTGCAATGATCTCCCGTCAAATACGCATAATTTTTTTTGTACAGTACTTCAGTGCGTGCATAATGCTTCCAGGCAATCTGATTGACGGGTTCGCCCTCTCGATATGTCTGTAAATCTTGATACTCTCGCTCAGCGGTGTGTGTCTGTGTATCACGAGGCTTAGCAGAGCTATTACTTACCGATGACGCGATCTGATGAGCATTTCCCGCAATTGGCTTAGGGTATACAATCACCGGACTATCGATTGCCAACACACACCAACATCGCAATAAACCGAGCGGGTAATAACTTTTAATTGTTAGCCTAGGGGGCTGAAAGATACCTCGGCTTATAGTAACCACAGGAAACAACATTTCCACAGTGCTGCGGTTTTGCCAATCTAAAATCTGAACTTGGCCAGGCTCCTGCACAGTTCCGTTATGCTCTTGTGAGTGCCAGTTCACCTCGATACTAGAATGTGTCTTAAGGCTGGCGCGCTCAAACTTTAATTTGATCATCGCCAATTCACCGCAAAACACCGCACTGCTTTTGCAACTGGAGACTTGCAGCCCCTGCAGGTTAAAATAGCAGTGTAAAATACTAACCAGCATAATACTTAATAACAGATAACAGAGCCCAAGAATTAGGTTGTTATCGTAATTCGTCCCCAATAGCCACAGCAGCATGATCAGTAATAAATAGCAGCCACCTAATATAGAGGGGAATATGAATAGATTATTTTGCTTGAGGCGATGCTGATTTTTACGCGGTCTGCGCTGCGCTAGGAAATTACTTTTATAGGAGACTAACCGCTGTTTAATACTGAGGTGCATGCGCTTTGTGTCTGTTTTTAAACGAGCAGCCCTTACTCATACAACACATCTACTTGGGCCAATATATACTCAGCTAAAGTACCAGTTGCTTGATCGCTTGCCGCGCCAACCAGCCGGTGCCCAATCACTGCGACAAACACTTGCTGTACATCTTCCGGTAATAAATAATTGCGATTTTCTAAGAAGGCCCAAGCTTTTGCCGCACACAGTAAAGCCATTGAACCACGAGGCGATATGCCAAATTTAAAGGCGTTATCTTCACGACTAAATTGAATAAGTCTCTGCAGATAATCAAGTAAGTGATCACTCACCACTACGCTTGCGGCTTTATCTTGCAAACTTTCAAGTTGCTCTTGGTTAACTAATGCCGATAATTTAACGCGGCTACTGTTACTTCTGTTTCTAGCTCCAACATGATTCGATACGCTGCGCAACATGTGCAGTTCAGCTTCTCTGGATGGATACCCCAGCTGGATACGCATCATAAATCTATCTAACTGAGATTCAGGCAGTGGATATGTGCCACTATTATGTGAAGGATTTTGCGTGGCTATCACAAAGAAAGGGCTGGGGAGCTCATAGGTGGCTCCCTCAATGCTTACCTGCCCCTCTTCCATCGCCTCTAATAGAGCGCTTTGTGTTTTAGGAGTGGTGCGATTAATTTCATCTGCAAGTAGTAGCTGAGTAAAAATCGGACCTCGATGAAACTCAAAATTTTGCTCGGTGCGATTAAAAATAGACACCCCAAGTAAATCAGTCGGCAGTAAATCGCTGGTAAATTGTACCCGATTATAACGCAGCCCTAGTACGTCAGCGATAGCGTGCGCTAGCGTGGTTTTTCCCATGCCAGGTAGATCTTCAATTAGTAAATGACCACTGGCCAAAATACAAGTAAGTGCGAGCTTTATTTGCGTTTGCTTACCTAGTAAAGCCTGGCCAATGGCAGCGATTAACTGCTCTAGTACCGCCAGCTGAGTGCTGTCAATTTTCTTCACGTTATTCAACGTATTCTCCTTATCAACCTCAGATAGAGTTTAGAGGAATCTGCGCCACTCTAACACAGCTATTGGCTAACTAGAATCTAGTAAAAAATCAGTTCACCCTTGTTCTAGTTGCCTTAAAAACTCCTCTTGATCAAGTTGCTGCTTCAATTCAGCTAGCCTCATTGGCTTGCCAAATAAATAACCTTGTCCAATATCACACTTTTGCTCTAACAATATTTCACTCTGGCTCTCTACTTCTATGCCTTCAGCCACTACTTTTAGATTCAAGCTATGTGCCATTGATATAATCGCCGCAGTGATTTTCATGTCTTCATGGCTTCTGGGAATATCTTTAATGAAACATCTATCCACTTTTAAAGTATTGATCGGTAAATTTTTCAAATAGCTGAAGGAAGAATAACCAGTTCCGAAGTCATCAATGGCGACACTAATCCCTAATTTCTGAATTTTTTTCAAGGTCATTATGGCTTTATCAACATCTTCCATTAATAAAGATTCTGTGATTTCAACTTCGAGGTTCTGCGGCTTCAAACCATTATCGCGAACAGATTTTTCGATAACCCCCAGTAGCGAGGGATCACTAAACTGTCGCAGTGAAATATTAATCGCGCAAGTTAAATCAGCATAGCCCATTTCACGCAACTTTTTCATTTGTCGACAGGCTTCAGCAAATACCCAATTTCCCAGCGGGACGATAAATCCGCTGTCTTCCGCTATCGAGATAAAATCAAAAGGAGATATATTTCCCAATTCAGGATGTTTCCAGCGAATGAGAGTTTCGACCCCAATAATTTTTTTAGCGGCTAGATCTACTTTAGGCTGGAAGCATAAATAAAAATCGCCATTTGCTAGCGCCTCAGGTAACTCTCTGGAAAAGCGTATATGGCGCTGCAGCTGATCATGCAGTTGTTCGGTGAATTGACGGTATTGATTTCGCCCCATTTCCTTAGCCTGATACATTGCTAAGTCTGCATGTTTTAAAATAGTATCGGGCATATTGCCATCTTTTGGCAGCCAGGCAAGTCCGATACTAGTACTAATTTTTATCTCGCTTCCATTGATAATAAAGGGTCGAGCAATATCATTCAGCACTTGTTTAGCGAGGTTTTCAATTTGTTCTACATTTTTGACTGGGCTGATAAGTATCGCGAATTCATCACCCCCTAAACGCGCTGCGAACCCTTCGTCCGGTATACTCAATTTAAGACGGTTAGCCACCTCAATTAATAATTTGTCTCCCGCGGGATGACCTTGGGTGTCATTTATTGCTTTAAAATTATCTAAATCTAATAACATCACTACTGCGGGATATTTCATAACATCATTACGAAATAATTCCGCTAGTTTTCTAAAAAGCCATCGTCGATTTGGCAGACCGGTTAATTCATCAAATAATGCTAGCTGTTCCATTTTTGCATGGGCATCTTTGAGTTCAGATACATCTTCACAGACAATAACGAAATGGGTTAATTCACTATATTCATTGTTAATTGGAGAAATAGAGACGACGGACCAGAATAAACTGCCATCTTTACGGATGTTTTGTAAATCTCCACGCCAGCTTTTTCCAGAGAGAATATCCCCCCAAACTTCATCATACTGACCTTCAGGTAGACAATCCCGAGAGAGGATCACTGATGCACTTCCCGCTAAGTCCTCAAGCTCATAGCCTGTAGTTTCAGTAAACTTAGGGTTCAAATACTCAATCGTACCGATCACATCTGTAATCATCACCCCAGAACTACTGGCAGTAATAGCACTAGATAATTTTTTCAGTAGTGATTCAATATCTTTGCGCTCACTAATGTCCTGGCAAGTTCCAATCAGACGTAGTTTCCCATCAGCTTGTTGCTTGACATCGGCCATCAAATGCACATGCTTAATATCGCCTTCTACTGACACTCGAAAATCAGTAGAGACGATCGCGCCAACTTGCAATTTAGGCGCAAGACTTTGCAGGAGAGTTTTTCTATCGGCGGGATGTACTTGTTGAAAAAACTCCTTAATTCCAAAATGTTCTGAGCCTTTCTCTATAGCTAGTATTTTTTCTAGGCTGGTTGAAAACCAAACAGTATCCTCTTCGACTATCCACTCCCAACTACCCAACTTAGCAACTTCCTGTGAATCGTGCAATCGTTGTTCACTGAGCTTATTAGCGTCAACTTGAGCGAGTAATTCCGAACGGCTTTTTGACAGAGCCTTACGACTCACCTCAAAAGTGTTAAATAATTCAACTAACCCGGAATGACTATTAACCTTGGGAAATGGCGTATTAAAATCACCTTCTTCTAAAGATTTAGCCGATTTAATCAATTTCTTTAGCGATGCTATAAACGAGCAGCGCCTAATCCAAATAATAGCGATAATAAAAGTGACAAAAGCAATTAGTATTAATTCAAAACAGCGATATAATGCTTCTTGCTCAAGTAAAAGTTCAGAGGGATTGAACCATAATCCGTAGGCGAGAGAGGAGTCAGACAATGGCTGGAGTAGCAGTTGCAGTTCTGTATTAGCCGCCGCTTGTAACCTTAGGTTCGCTTCTTCAGCATAGACTATTTCCAGCCAGTATTGAGCCTCAGAATTTTCATTAAGCAGAGTAAGTAATTGATCTCGTTCAATATTAGAGGGCTGAGCAGCAAATAAACGACTAGAAACTTGCAACACAAATTGAAAGCGATTGATGTGCTGATTAAGTGTAGATTCTAAACTACTTGGCAGCCAAAAAAACTCAGAAACCAATACCACACAAACAACTAATATCACCCATATTTGCAGCAAAAATGATGGTACAAATTTTCGAATTTTATTGCGAGCAGCTCTTTTGTTATTCTCAGTATTCAATCAATCAATTACCTTAGTCAACTACAAATAAAGACAGCTTAAATTAAATCTTTGTGAAAATTTACGTACAGTGAAGTACAAGACGTTTCAGTCTTTAATATACTACAACTTTTTATGGGCTTCTTTAAATGATTACTGAAAGAATTGATAAACAATCTCTATTTTTTTAGAAGCTATGTTCAGTTCAACCAAAATAACCGACTGCTAAGCATAGGCCATTGATCCTACACAGTTTGAAAAAACTCGCTATCAAAAACAGCTGTCATCTCCTGAATCCGTGACTTCAAAGTGAATACAGAATGTAAGATATTGGTTTACAGTGGAATTGAAAATCTTAACTGCACCCATAGGTTCAGCGAGTATTTTACTAACCGTTTAGAATCAATAACTTGCGCTACATGGTGCAGTGAAGTCACTGATTCAGGGTTCTGTTATCAGTGATACTAGCTCTTTAGAACAACTCCCACATCTCCCTGTGCATAACTAAGGGCCTATGTCCGCGAGAGAGAGAACCCCGCTAATACCCAGTCCTTATCAAGTTTCTGACCAAGGAGATAGGCTCTTAGTTATCCACCCTGCGGGGCTGTGTCACATTGTGCAGAATATCTTAGGTAGCTTTCATCACTTGATCGGCCCATTTAATACTATGCCGATAGGCAACTTGATAGACAGTACTGTTGACATCTCCTTTCACTGAATCAAAATCACCGTGTTGGTAGTACTTAACATCGCTTAGTATCTCACCCATTTTACCTTTATGATCTAAAATAGCGTTACTAATTTCATTAGTTAAGGGCATCTGATCTAATAAATCGCACATTTCAATATTCAGCAGCACATCTAACTGGGACAGTAAACCTACCATAAAATGGCTAATCGGATCATGTTGTCCAGTCATTTCAGAAATTATTTCACACATTCTCCCACGTACTAACATGTTCGATACTAGATCGGGTACGGCGCACTCTTCCCCGGTGGTCATAAAAATAACCACCCAACGTTTTATTTGCGCCATTCCCAGTAAGCTTATCGCGTGAGATAATGAAATGATTTCCTTAGGCGTATTAAACGCCGCAGAATTAACCACTTTTAAGATTTTATAGGTCAGGTTTGGGTCATTTAACGCCAGCTCTTCGATACTTTTGGCATTTGCACCTGGCCTGTCAAACTCCGTCAACAATTGCAACAATACTGTTTTGTTCGCACCTATTTTTTTGCCTCTGACAGTGGCTGGCTCGCTGAGAAAGAAGCCTTGGTAAAGCGAAAAACCCATAGTGGCACACTGATTATATTGTTCTTGTGACTCTACTTTATCTGCTAGTAATTCAAGATGAAAGGGCTTGAGTTTAGCGATCAAGCCAGGTAGGTTTTCCATACCTAAACGCTGAATATCCAGCTTAATGATATGTACTATATTCAATAACACGTCAAAACGTCGTTCTCTAGGATCATAGTCTGAAAGCGCCAACCTCACACCTTGATTGCCCAGTTCTTTCAGCTTTGCAACGAGTTCTGGGGTTATTTTTGATCTACCTAATAGAGACAAAACAAAACGGCCTTTTGGCAGGTCAGGTAACTTGTTATTCAACAACAAATCATCTGTCACTTTAATAAAACAAGGGACTGTTTTTTGCATGCCGTCTTTAATCACGTTAGCATAGTTATTTACAATCACCTCAAAAGTTGCCTGCTCATCGGCAATATTAGGGTCAAATGTATTATCTTTGCTACGGAACAACAGCTCGTAGTATTCAACATCTCGGTTTTTTGTATAGATAGAATGCCGAGCAAACAATATATCGAGCTCTTGTTCCTCATCTTGGCGTTTAATTTCATTTACCACTGTTAACCCCTTATACAGTTATACCTATGATGATAGGTGCAACTTTTACTATAACCTGAATCAGTGACTTCACTGCACTACATAGCGTAATCTCTTGATTATACAGAGGTTAGAAAAACACCCGCTGAACCTATGGGTGCGGCTAAGATTTTTCAATTCCACTGTAAAACCAATATCTTACACTCTGTATTCACTTTGAAGTCACGGATCCAGGTATAAATATGAAAACTATCAAAGACACGATTTTTTAACCCTAACTCTTCACCATTAGATCACGAGTTGCTATTTCACACTTTATCAGTCACAAATGATCACCGCTATATTTTGTTCCGACAATATATTGGCAACTTTTTCAGGCACCGCTTGATCTGTTACTAAGACATCGATTTGATTGATACTCGCTTGTTTAACCATCGCGCTACGGCCAAATTTTGAATGATCAGCAGCCAGTATCACCTTACTAGAGTTAGCGATGATTGCCTGGGCAACTTTGACTTCCCGAAGGTCATAATCCAATAATGACCCGTCATCGCCAATCCCACTAATACCAATAATACCAATATCCATATTGAATTGGCTAATAAAGTCACAAGTTGCCTCTCCGACGATGCCACCGTCACTGTGCCGCACCTCACCCGCCGCAATGATAACTTGAAAATCTTCATTGGCCGATAGAATAGACGCGACATGGATATTATTGGTCACTACCCTCAAAGCAGAATGTTGCAATAGTGCCCTGGCAACTAATTCAGTAGAAGTGCCTATATTAATGAAGATAGCAGACCCGTTGGGGACCATTGCCGCAACTTGTTGAGCCATCGCTTTTTTAGCGGCTAAATTTTGAATTTTGCGACTTTGATAATCTTCATTCTCTGTGCTAGATTCTCTCTCTGCCCCGCCATGATGACGACGTATTTTATTAGCATCTGCCATTTGATTAAGATCGCGCCGAATAGTTTGCGGTGTCACATCAAAAAGTTCTACTAATTCATCAATACTTATAAAACCTTTTTGGTTGATCAGGGCTAATATCTTACTTTGTCTCTGCTGGCTAGTCATTAAATGTCTATCATCCAGTAATCGGCTAAATGTAAGTATCTCGAATGGACAGTGGCGTTACCTCTCACAATGCCGTAATTGTAATACTGAGATTTCCATTCATTCTAAAAATAATATTGTGTAGGTTATTGCGCCCGCACATTAATAGCAAGGCTTGCGAATAATGAAATCATACATTCTCTCTATAGATCAAGGCACAACCAGCTCTAGAGCAATTATTTTTGATAGTGATGCGCAATTAGTCAATCAAGCCCAACAGGAGTTCAGTCAGATTTTCCCCGCTGATGGCTGGGTTGAACACAGCCCACTGGACATCCTAAATACCGTACTTGCAACCTGTAGACAAGTGATAAAACAGGCCCAACTTAGTCCCGATCAAATCTGCTCTATCGGTATTACCAACCAGCGAGAGACAACCATTGTTTGGGATAAAAAAACCGGCGATCCAGTGTATAACGCTATCGTTTGGCAAGATAGACGTACCCATCAATATTGTGCTGATTTAGTCAAGCAAGGATACAGTGAATTAATTACCGATAAAACCGGATTATTAATTGATTCCTATTTTTCCGCCTGTAAAATCAATTGGATTTTACAGAATGTTGTCGGCGTCAGAGCTAGAGCAGTAGCAGGTGAATTGCTGTTCGGCACCGTCGACTGCTATTTACTCTGGCATTTAACCGCTGGTGAAAGCCACTACACAGATGCGACCAATGCCTCTAGAACGATGCTATTTAATATTCACACCCAACAATGGGATGCTGAACTTTTGGCTCTTTTTAAGATACCGGCGTCTTTGATGCCCCAAGTCTTAGATTGCTCAGCGGATTTTGGTCGCTGCGATAAGCAGCTTTTTGGCGCCAGCATTCCTATCGGCGGCATCGCTGGCGATCAACAAGCAGCGCTCTTTGGCCAGGCTTGCTTTAACACGGGCATGGCTAAAAGCACTTACGGTACTGGCTGTTTCTTAATTATCAACACTGGTGATAAAGCGATTAAATCACAACATCGATTGCTAACCACGGTTGCCTATCGGCTTAATGGACAAGTAACTTACGCATTGGAAGGCAGTATTTTCATCGCCGGTGCAGCGATTCAGTGGCTGCGCGACGGCCTTAAAATCATCGACGATGTTAGAGAGGTGGAAGAGCTGGCTAAATCGGCAAATAGTGACTCTCAAGTAGTGATGGTGCCAGCCTTTACCGGACTCGGTGCGCCGCATTGGGATCCTAGCGCAAGGGGGGCTATTTTTGGCCTCACTCGCGATACTGGCATTGCCGATATTGTGGCGGCGGCTTTAAAAGCGGTCTGCTATCAAACTAAAGACCTAATCACCGCGATAGAAGATGACAACATCCAACTAAAAAATCTCAGAGTAGATGGTGGCATGGCAAACAACAACTGGCTGCTACAATTCCTAAGTGATTTAATCGCTATAAACGTACAGCGTCCCGCGCTAGTAGAGACAACCGCACTGGGCGTCGCTTATTTAGCGGGGCTACAAGCGGGAATATTTAGTTCACTAGATGACATTAGCAGTCGCTGGCAGTGCCAATCTGAGTTCATCCCGGATTGGAGTGATCAACAGCGTCTGCTCCACCAGCAGCGCTGGCAGCAATCGGTAAGGAAGGTTTTGACTGAATAAATTTTTATCCCCTTTTATTAGAGTGAGACCTCTGCATAACAACACTAAAGATCAGCATATTTCAGGCCATCATGCTGCTTTTCAACCTGTAATAACCAGTGGATGATTATGTTTTGGATGGGGAATAACAGTGACGTCGATACCGTACAGCCGAGCAATACGCTCACTGGTCAGCACTTCAGATACGCTGCCCTGGCTCATTACTTTGCCAGCACTTAGCATCAAAATTTTATCGGCATATTGGGCTGCTAAATTTAAATCGTGCAAGATGCATAACACCCCCATTCCGCTGGCAGCCAATTCCCTGGCTAAAGAGAGCGTCTGATGTTGATGGGACAAGTCTAGCGCAGAGGTCGGCTCATCCAGCAGCAAATATCGATTTTCAGCATCTAGATTAGCGTTCGCTGCCTGCCAAATTTGACACAACACCCTCGCCAACTGCACCCGCTGCTTTTCCCCCCCCGAGAGAGCGGGATACAGCGCATCAGCCAACTTAAGGACATCCAATTGCTGCATCGCAGCCACCGCAATTTGATGATCTTTTTTTCTACCAGTGCTATGTGGCAAACGCCCAAGCATCACTACTTCATAGGCACTAAAAGGAAATGCTAACTCCGATGATTGCGGCAACACCCCAATCATTTTGGCCCGACGATTAGATGAATAACCTTGATAGGTTTGACCATTAATCGTCATTGCACCGCTAAAGTGCCGATACTCTCCAGCCATCACTTTAAAGACCGTCGATTTACCTGCGCCATTAGGTCCTAAAATAGCAAGTACCTCACCGGGGGTGACAGTGAGATTAATATTTTCAATTAAAGTTTTACCGTTTATGGTTAAACCAATATTTTTTAATACCAAGCTCATAGAGAATTACTCCGCGCTCGATAAATAACCATAGTGATAAAAAATGGCCCGCCAATAATGGTAGTAATTAGCCCGATAGGCAATTCCGCGGGCGCAATAATAGTGCGAGAAATCATATCTGCGATCAATAAAAATAATGCGCCTAAACCCGCACTGATCGGCAGCAAGTAGCGATGATCAGGCCCCAGCCCCAAACGTACAATGTGCGGCACTATTAGACCGACAAAGCCAATCATTCCCGATACGGCGACCGCAGCACCGACGCCAATCGCGGTGAGTAAAATTATTTGCCGCTTAACCTTTTCCACGTCGACTCCCAAGTGTCGCGCCTCCGACTCCCCCAACAGTAATGCATTTAAATTTTTAGCGTGCATTGGAATACATATTAGCGGAATAATAATGAGTGAGCCCGCGGCAAGCACAGTACTCCAAGTTGCACCACCTAAGCTGCCCATCGACCAAAAAGTTAGCGTGCGTAACTGCCCATCATCTGCCATAAAGGTCAGCAGACCAACGGCGGCACCGGTCACTATGCCGATGGCAATACCCGCTAACAGCATGCTAGTAATAGAGGTACCAAATTGGGTGGTTGCGACTTTAGCCACTAACATTGTGGTCAAAAACGCACCGCCAAAGGCGGCAATCATTAACGTATACTCGCCGAATATGTCGAACAGGAAACCCAAGCTAGTGCCACCTAACACAATCAGCAAAACCGCTGCTAAAGATGCACCACCTGTAACCCCAATCAATCCAGGGTCGGCTAATGGATTGCGAAACAAACCTTGCATAGCCGCGCCACTCACCGCCAAAGCAGCCCCAACCAACATGCCGAGTATCGATCTGGGCAGACGAATTGATTGAATAATATTCTGCATTGCCATCGACACTTGGCTCTCTACTAAGCCCAATTTTGACAACACCACACTGACCGCATCAAACATACTGATATGCATCGGCCCGATGCCAACCGATACGATCAAAGCCACTATTAGTGCAGCGACCAAACAAATCAAACTCCATTTAATGCGCAGTGCTTTGGGGTTCGAGTACAGTAAAGTAGCCTCAGTCATTACTGTTAACTGAAAAGGCATTTAGCTCAGAGTCATCGACACTAAGATGCGGATAAAACTCAGTAATTAAACGCTCTACTGCCTCACCAATACGAGGCCCAAAGCCCAACAGCAACATCCCGTCCATAACGATCAAACGCTTATTAGCAGCAGCGGGCGTCACTTTAAAACCAGCTTGCAGTAATATATCCGCTGCACCGCTGTGGTTTCCCGAGCGGCTCATCATTAAAATAGCGTCTGGAGCCGCTGCGATAATAGATTCTATCGACATCGGCTTGTAGCCGCTAAAACCTTGCGCTGCATTCATCCCTCCAGCAAGTTTTATAATAGCATCGGCCATAGTGCCAGTTCCCGAAATCAAAGGGCTACCTGATTTCGCGCTAAGTACGAACATAATTTTCGCAGGATGACTAATATGTTTAAGCTTAGAGCGTGCCTGTAGCACTTGGGATTGCACTTTTTTCCATAAATTTACTCCCTGCTCTTCTACCGCCAATAATTTAGCCACCCCAAGAATTTTTTCTCTCACCACATCTAAACTAGGATTGGCGCTATAGCGCTTGACCACCACACCTGCGGCTTCAATTTGCTGAAGAATTTTATCGGGCCCTGAATCTGCAGTAACAATTAAAATTTGCGGAGATAAAGACAACACCCCCTCTGCTGATATATTTCTTTTATAGCCAATTTGCGGTAATTTTTTCGCCACTAGTGGATAGCCACTCGTCGTATCGACCCCAACTAAACGGCTTTCCTGGCCTAAGGCGTAGACTATTTCAGTGAGCGAGCCATCTGCTGATACAATTCTATCAAGCGCTGCCGACTTTTCTAAGCTAGCAGCTTGGAGGCTAACAGCCACACATGATAAAGCTATACACAGCAGCTTTAATGCAGGTTTATTGTCGAACCATTTCATGCAACCACTTCCTGTTCCAGCAGACCTTCTGCAAAAGCACGCCACTGCGTATTTTCCGGGTTACCCTCAATGCGCTGACCAAAGAATTGTGCAATAGTTTCACCTGCTGCATCGTACAGCTCTACTGAAGTAACATCCCCGTCTACGGTCGGTTTTTTAATCACCCAAGCATTAGCGACGTTATTTTCCAATAAATGTAAATTAAACTCAGGGTCTAGAATATTCAGCCATGGTCCCACTCTTTTTACGGTTTCAATTTCCCCAGTATGAATTTGAATATTGCCAGCGTTACCAACAAAACACATAATTGGCAGCTGCTCCTTTACCACTGCTAGCAATAACCCTTCAAGCAGATAAGGATCAAATTGTTGAGCTAAGGGCGCTCCAACAATACTAAAAGCTTGCTCTCTGCTAATTTTATGCTTTTTAAGCATACCAAAGAACTGATGAACATTAGTCATGCCCTGCCACTGTGCTATCAGTTCTTCACTATCAACTTGCGAGGAGTCGACTCTTTTCTCAGCTATAGTTATTTCTTTAAAGGAAAGAGGAGACGAAGCAGCCGCATCGACAAATTCATTAACCACCTCGCAATAACCATCAATATCACTACTTTGACTCGCTGTGTCAGTATTTTTTGTTTGCGACGAACTCATATCTGGCAGCTGTAGAAATATTTTTTGAATAGCTGCGCCAGCTTGATCAAAAAATTGTAAGCTATATCTAAAACCAGATCCAACGGGTTCTTTAACCGCAAAACCACTTGCCCAACGACTGACAATAATTCGCAAATCAATTTTTCTATCTTCAGTGATCACAAGACCCATAGGACCTTTGACACTGACATTACTATAAATACCTTTACGTTCATGCACAGCGCTATCGTTGCGAGTTAAAGTCATTATGTAACCCAGCTTAGGCAGGGCATAAATGATTTTTGCAAAATCAGCTAACAGCCTAATGCTTTTAACTCCACACTGTTGATCAATGAGGGCCGCTTCAGGCACTTCTAATTTCTGGGCGATATCTCTGCGATGCAAGGGCCGCCCTTTCTCAAGTCGAGTTTTTTCTACCAGTTGCTGATGATTAATAAACAAGGAACTCGCAGCGTTATCCAAGCTTTTTTCTTGGTTGCTAAAAAGTGCTAATATGTTATTCATTTTACTGTCCTTCTTTATATTAAGTAGTTGCTAGCTGTTGCTGGAAAAATCATTAAAATCTACCAGTTAGCGATATACGGTATTCTCTGCCAGCATATATAGACTCAAATCCATCCATAACTTTTCTATCATTTAAGTTATCAATAGTGGCTGAAATGTCAATTTGCTTGGTTAGCTGCTTAACAAATCCAACATTAACAATGCCGTGACCACTTATTTTTTTGCTGTTTTGAGCATCAGTGTACTGGGAACTCACTCCTTTGAGAGAGATCGATATATTGGCATCTGCCTGACTTACATAATGGCCAAATTTAAGGTGCGCTGTATGTTGTGGCCGTCTTGTCAATTCATTCCCGCTATTTGAACCGCTACGATTTTCTGTATTTAAATAAGTGTAATTGAAAGATAATTTTGACTGTTGATTAATATCCCATGCCACTGAACTTTCTAAACCACGAACCCTTGCTTTGTTTATATTGCTATATAGGGCTAAAGTATGTGGACCTGTCTTGATTTCTCTAGCAGCTATCAAATCAGTAATATTTGTATTAAATAGCGAAACTGATGCCGCTACACTCTCAGCTTCATAGCCAACACTGACTTCCAAAGTCTGGCTCTCTTCTGGTCGAAGATCATCATTACCTTGATAAGTTCTGTTAGGTCCTGCTGAAATAACATATTCAGATGAACCCTCACGTATAGCGGGAGCTATTCTACCTTCCGAATAGCCTGCTTTTACTGTCCATTGCGGACTAGCCATCCAGCTCCAATATAGTTTCGGACTGGCTTCACTCCCGTATTTATTATGATTTTCAAAAGAAAAACCTAATGTTAAAGCATGATTTTCGCTGACATCAATGACATCTTGGACAAATCCTGTGGTCGATTTAAAAGCATTTGAAAAATCTTTATCATATCGATTAGCTTTTTCATTTCTATAGCCAAAGCCAGTACTTAAGTAATGGCTTTCATTTAAAGCTCCATCAAAATCCACGGCAAAATTATCATCACTTACCTTCCAATCATCCCTACCTTGTTTAATCGTGGTATTCGCATTTGAGAGGTTTAATCTAGTATTAAAATCGGCTATTTTTGTGGAGTAATCAACAGAAAAAAGCCGTTTGATTTGTTTTAACTCCTTACTAGAAATAAGGGAACCACCATGCCTTGGCGCATCAGTATCTATAGCTTGCTCTTCTCCATAAATAATCCCCAGATCTAATTGTGATTCCGCATCAATGTCGATACTTAGGCCCAGCTGAGTATTAGTCACCTGTCTTTTCGATCTAATCGATAATCCCGAATCATCATCAAGTGAGTTATCATCTTGATGGTCTACGGAAAATTTCATTGCCACTCGTTCTGATAGTGGGCCACTGGTACTAATATTTACCCCTGAACCTTCTCCTCCAGAGCTTTTAAAGCCTCGAGCATTTAGCGTCACACTACTGCGCCAATTTTTCGATGCTTTTTTAGTAATGATATTAATCACCCCTGAAAGTGCATCAGTTCCATATAAGCTGGAACCTGCACCTCGAATCACTTCAATTCTTTCGATATTTTCTATTGCGACCCAGCGGTTACGGTTAGCGGGATTAAAAGGTACATTGCGCTCCGCATTCGGAATTCTTTTACCATCAATCAAAATTAAGCCGTATTCAGCAGACATACCACGTATTCTTATTTCTTCTCCACCATTGCTACCCGTAATACCAATCGATACTCCCGGCACACCATCGAGCGCCTGCGCCAAGGTGGTCGCTCCGCTGGCTTTTATTTCTTTGGCGGTCACGACACTGACTGAGCCCGAAAACTCTCTTGCACTAATCGGTGCTTTAGCAGATATAAATATCGTATCTTTAAGCTGTGAATTTGGATTTTTAACAACCTCTGCTGATGAAGCAGCGAGAGTTAGAGAAGAATTTGCTAGGATTAATGCACCGCTAAGCATAAGGAGTGGGGATTTCATAGTACGACCTGATAGTTAAATTTAATTTGATTACTGTTGATGATAACTTTTAAATTTGCACTAACTGGCTGTCGCTCAAGTGGCTATTTCATGCAGAATAAAGATATTACAAATGATGATTGAACAGAGAGTTTAATGATTAATACATCCTAAGCAGTCGCGCAACTCCAACGCTAAACTGAGATTTATTTTGTGAGAATAAGCTTTCCATTTCGGGTTATACGCAAAATATACTTTTGATCACTATGTACAATGATCAGCTCATTTTTACCTTGCATCAAGGTATCTGTAGAAATAGAATCATCTTGTTTCAGAGTATTTTTCGCAGAATTTTGATTTAATAAAGACACTTTCCGACCACCATATTAGATGTCAACGATAGAAATAACGATAACGATAACGATAACGATTTGTATTTAAGCATTTTTATAAATGAGCAGCAATACTTATTTAGTATTTATGTCGCTTAGCGCCTCTAGTTAAGGACCTATTCAGAGAGTCCCTAGAAATACCGTTAAAAACATTAACGTTTAAGACTAAATACTAATCTTTGACTGGTCGTATATGGCGCACTACCGGGAGAAAACCTCCATTTAGATACCGCTTTTAGAACCGATTTATTAAAGACATTGACAGGTACAGCATGAGTAATCCGCATTGTCTTTCTATCCACATTCCCATCGCTGGTCACCAAAAAATGTATGATCACCTCTCCTTCTATGCTTCTTCTTCTAGCACGCCTTGGATATACAGGCGGAACTCTCTGTACCGGCCGAGAGTTTTTTACGTGAGAGACGACTTGGGAGGAGGTATCAGACAGGGCACCATCATTAGAGCGAACTGCATTAACCTTGCTCTTTTTACCACTGCTCTTAGCCACAACTTTAGTTGAGTGTCGCTTAGCGGTCTTAGCGACTTTCTGTACTTTCTTAGCTTTCTTTAAAGGCTTTTTCTTCTGGACAATTTTAACGGGTTTAAGCACCACTTTTTCCATCGTCTTTAGTAGCGGTTTACTTTTTTCTACTTCTTTAGGTTTGACAACCTTAACCTGCACATCCTCGACACTGGCAGATTCCAACTCCGACAAATCAAATCCTTCTGCCGACTCTTTGTCGACGATTTCTTTAGCGACGTTGCTGGGCAGCTTTAATTTTTTCGGTGACACCACTTGTATAGGTAAAATTACTTTTTTAGGCGGCTGCACCTTCTCTGGTAAGCCACTAATTTCTTCGAGTTTAGGCTCGATGCTCAAATCAGCACTATTAAAAGAGATAGTACTCAAATCGAAACTTTTTACTAATAGCGGCTCTAAATTAGGCTTATGTTTATCAATAGTTTGACCTGATAGCAGAGACATAAGGATAAACAACAACCAAACAATCATTATACTAATAAGAGGCAACATCAAATATTTTATTTTCAAAAGAAAAACTAACCTCGAGCTCGCTACGTTAAAAAGTCAAACTCAGGGCGACTTAGTAGCCACAGCCACTTGTTTAACATTTAATATTTTCAAAATATCAATGACGGCTATCAAGTCTTTAGTGGCGGTTTTTTCGTCAGCTTTTATCAACACCGATTCAGCCGTTTTTTTACTGAGAGCAAGAGACAAAGAGTCCTGTAATTCATCGATGGGAACCCTGCTTTGATCCAGCCATACCGCCCCAGATTTATCGATAGCCACTATCACTCCCCGAGTGGTTTTCTCAATCCCATGATTCGCACTAGGAGTATTAATATCTACTCCTTCATCACGGATAAATGTGGTGGATACGATAAAAAATATCAGCATAATAAACACCACATCCAACATAGGCGTCATATCAATGCTAGCCTCCTCCCCCTGAGACTCAAAATTCAGCCTAGACCGCATCAGCTTTAGGCCTCCAAGAAAAGGACAAACTCTTTAATAGCATTTGTTGCTTCGCTGACCAGCGCTGCAGATAAGCAAATATAAACATAGCACTAATAGCAACCACCATACTCGCCATAGTTGGCAAAATCGCTCTGGACACCCCAGCAGCCATTATTCGTGCATTGCTAACACCACTGAGGGAAATCAGATCAAAAATTTCGATCATACCAACCACAGTTCCTACTAATCCAAGTAAAGGACAGACATTAATACCAGTACGTATTAAGCTCATTGACTGCTGTAACGACTGCTGTAAATCAAAGTAATTCATGTAAAAAGCTCGCTGGTTTGCAGACTTTTGACACTGATACAACGCCCTAGGGTATTCAAATATTCGAAACCAGAGTTTTGCAATTAATAACCAGCAGATCACTAGAGCGGCAATAAAAAGCACTTGCAGCACAACCCCACCCGCAGCAAACAGCGACTGCACGCCTTCCAAATGAATAGTTTCTATTAAATCAACACGACTAAACAGCGTGTTTATATATGTTTCAAGCAAGCGCAGACCTTCCTTCGCTAGAATTTTCCATCACAATCTCTTCTACATCTGATTGTTTAAGCTGCCTAGACGGTGTTATAGAACCACTAACGGAGCTGATACTCTGGGGTATATTTTCCAGAGCTACATCAGCTGCAAAATAATCACTTAACAGCAATAAACTTCTCTGCTGCAGAAGCAACAACATATATTTTGCTTTACCACTGACAAAACTATGACAAAACAACAGCGGAATAGCGACACACAACCCCATCACCGTCGTCATTAAAGCCTGAGAAATCCCGCCAGCCATCAACTTTGGGTCACTTGCCCCAAGCAGCTTAATACTTTGAAAAGTCTCGATCATGCCGGTCACTGTCCCTAACAAACCTAATAGAGGAGCGACCGCCGCCAATAATTTAAGCAGACTATGCCCACGTTCCAGCTTGTGCAGCTCTTGCAATATTGCCTGATCAATCAACAACTCGGCTTTTTCCATCACCGTTACGTTCTGCGCTGCCAGCAACACTCTACCTAGAGGATTTGCCGCTAAATAAGTATTAGATCTCAGCTGTTTTTTAAAGCGAATTTCGACAGTAGCCATATAGAGAATCCTCCATATTGCAATCATTAACCCTAGAGCGCCCAGCCCCAAAATAACATAGCCAACCAACCCTCCCTGCTGCAAACGCTGCTGAAAATCAGGAAGCTGACTCTGCTGCAACAACAGCTTGCCTTTAAGAGGATCCACTAAAAATTGATTTTTGGGAGCGGCAAAGAAAGCTTGTGCCTGCTCTTTAATTGCGGACCTTTGTGTTGAAAGCACCTGCAACTTTACCGCGTTCTTATTGAATTTAAGATATTGACCCGTTTCATCAACGGCGGAAAAAGCCCCGACCTGCAAAATTTTTCGATTGACCAATCTGCCATCCACATCAATAATATCGGCTTGATATTGCTGCAATCTCCCGTTGCCAATCATCTCTTGCAAGGTCAAAAACCACAGCGTTTCTATATTTTTCAACTGGGGTATATTTTCACTTCTAGCAAAAGCCAAGTCCTTTTTCCTCAAGCCAAACTGACCACTGGTTAACGACGACTCAAACTCTGCCGACAAATCTCGAGCTTGCTTTATCACAAGGGGGAACAATTCATTCAGCCCGGAGCTTTGTCGCGTCAACTGACTATTTAAATCTTCAATCTGCAAATTAGCCACTTGAAACTGTTCTAACAGTTGCAACTGAGATTCCCCGGCGCCTTCCAGCTCTGCTTTAAGCAAATCAATAAGCGTTTTTTGCGCATCGCCAGCTCGCTTGAATTTTGTCAACCGCAGATCTTCTTGTAACTGCTGAGCATGCTGATTTTTTACATCATCTACCAATCTATCAAGTTCACCGAACGCCAATAATGACGTGCTGACAACAAGAAAAGCGCTCAGACAAAAAAACTTCAAACCGCTAATCATTATTTCAACCCCAACATTGGAAAGTTAATAAGCTGCTCAACGCTGGCACCACTTGCCATATCTATTGCCTTACTGATCTCATCGTTAAATTTGACACTCAGAGCGATCCATTTCGAAGAACCCTCTGACCATTTGGCCGAATAGCGCCCATCTAAGGTTTGGTAATAGAAGGCTACTCTACCTAGCACTAAAAAATTCACTTGTGAGCTATTGCTAGACAACCCACCTTGGTAGGTTTGCAGCTGATGACCATATTCAGCTTCTTTTTTGTAAGCCGATAATAATTTATGATATTTTTGACTTAAAGATAGACTTTCACTGCTTAAATCTTTATCTAGCTGTCGCAAGCTTTGCTGTCTTTGCTTAAGTCTAAAAGGCAGATCTTCAGCGATAAAATGCTCCAAACTACCCTGCATGCGTTTTATCAAAGGGTAAATGTTTTTCTCAATATTAGGCAGTGACGCTAGCTGTTGCTGCAAGCTCAACAATTGACCTTCTTGCAGCGCTAACTTTTTCTGAATTTTGTGGTTGTAATCGACAGCTACGTCAAGCTCAGCCAGCAATTCGCTGTACTCTAAGCTCAAACGACTTGCCGGATTATAAACACCTGCAGTGTGCTGCTGAGAATTAACGGAAATCACTCCCACCACCGAACCTGTTACTTTACCAGGGCTCTCAGCAAGAAGATTTGAGGACATCATCAAAACAAAATAAAGCAGACTGCAGCGGTATATTTTCATTATATCGATCTAAATAAGAATTATTAGTGTTATCATACATAATATAAATTCAATTACAATCTAGAAACTTTTAATTATCGCTAGTTTTAACCTCAATCAATGACTTGGCAGCACCACATAGCGCAAGCTCTAGATTGTACGTCGATTAGCAAAAGAGCCACTGAAGCTATGGATTTTATGCAGGTATGCTTTTATTTAGCGGCTCCAGGCTTAAGCCGTACGGAGCAACCGATTGCCTGGCACACTCAATAGAAACTTTCAGGGGCACACCATAAATCCAGAAATTGATCTAGCTGGCGCTAAACTCAAGGAAAACTAAATCGCAGTTATGATTTTTATAAGTTGATACCTCTGCATAACTTACCCAAAGGGTATGATAACTGCGCTCGGTAATACGGCGTTAAAAACCGGCTAAATATGCTCATTTACACCAGTAATACCCATAAACAGGGGCACACTATACCCAAAGAGAGGGGCACACTGTACCCAAAATGAGGGGCATACTAATTCCGCTATCTCGCCGTTTTTTGCCTTGTATTACCTTCGCTCGCAACGCTATGCAGAGGTCTCAAGTTATTTTGCAATTAACGATCGTTAAAAGTTTTGCCTATATTAGATTTAAACAACCCATCCTAAAGCATGATTTTCACCCTTCAAAAGTAACTGACGAACCACTCAGATTACCTATTCCAACTTAAACAACTGATCTTTTTTGGCTCTAAGTATTTTTGTTATTTTTGTTATTTTTGATGAACACAACATAAATATAGCTGACATACCTAGCCTCCAGACTTACAAAACTGTTAATATTTTTAGTATTCAAAAGACCGCCCAGCACATTGCTATGGAGGCAAAATATGATGACTAACTCTTCAACTCATGAAATTCACTTCTCAAGCGACCAGCAATTAGTCTCTATCACTGACTTACAAGGTAAAATTTTGTACGTTAATGATTGTTTTTGTGAAATAAGTGGATTTACCAGGGAGGAACTCCTAGGTAAAGATCACAATATTGTTCGGCATAAAGACATGCCAAAAGCTGCTTTCGCTGATTTGTGGAGTAAACTAAAAAGCGGTTCTGCATGGCGCGGTCTAGTCAAAAACCGCTGTAAACAAGGGGGCTACTACTGGGTAGACGCCTATGTAACTCCGCTCTTTGAAAACAATATAATCGTCGGATATCAATCAGTTAGAACAAAACCTTGCAGCCAACACAAGCAGGCAGCGCAAGCATTATATGCCGGTCTACAGCAGAGAAAAAAAGTCTTCGATTTTCATGCTAACTCCAGATTAAAATACCTACTGACCCTCATGTCTTTCAGCATCTCTATTGGCTGCCAATTATATTTTAGTCGCGTCGAAGCAAGCATCATCATCCAACTCATCTTTGTCGCTAGCATCTTTGCCATTTTTTCAGAGGAGTTACTGACTTTTCCACGCTATGCAAAAGAATTGGCTGCCAAAATAGACAGCCCGACACGGCTAATCATTTCTGGCAAAGGCTTTACCGCGATTATCAAATACCAAAGTCAATTATTACAGTCCAGAATTTCTACCGTACTAGGCAGAGGCCTAGATGTTGGCAACCAATTGTCAAACATATCAGAATCATTAGATAAATCAGCACTGCAGTCACGACAGGGGCTGAAGAACGAAAAACAACATTTAACCAACTTATTACTCTCTTTAAATGAATTAAACGAGAGTATTAACACAGTTAACCACAATACTGTTGAGACTCACCAAAAAGTGGAAAGCGTTTACGCTGAGTGTCAAAATGCAGCATCGGTGATAGAGATCACTCAACAAAAAACTGCAGATTTGGCAGAAAACGTAGGGACGGCGTCGAACACAGCGATGGGGATGATAGAAAATGCCAACCACATCAATCAAACGATGGAAGAGATTAACGGCATAGCCTCGCAAACCAACTTACTTGCTCTAAACGCCGCTATTGAAGCCGCTAGGGCCGGAGAGCAAGGTCGGGGCTTCGCCGTGGTTGCCGATGAAGTTAGGAATCTGTCAAAGCGAACCCAGCAAGCGGCCAGCAACATTCAAAGTTCAATTACGCAGTTACAAGAAGTATTAGGTAACTTCAGTAATATGATGAAAACAAGTCAATCACAGGCAGACGAATGCTCCAGAGAAAGCCGCCTTACTCGCGATTCCATCAGCAACATTACCGAGTTGATGAGCCAAGTTAGCAGTATGACCTTGTCGATAAGCTCAACCACTGAACAGCAGCGTACAGTGGCTAATCAATTTACCCATAGCTTACAAGAGATCGATAATATATCCCAACAAAACACCCAGCTCTCTAGCGTAGTTAAGAAAAATGGAGATGCAATTAGAGACAAAACTAAATTAATCATCGAATTAAGCACCACCTTCCAATAGTTTGATCAGCTAATGTTTAGATATTTTCGCTCAGAGCGAGCTAGGGGCTAACTAATTATGTAGACACCTCATCTGAGGCCTCTGCATAACGTTGCGAGCGAAGGAAAACCGGCGAGATAGCGAAGTCAGTGTGCCCTTCTTTATGGGTATTACTGGTGTAAATGAGCATATTGAGCCGGATTTTAACGCCGCATTACCGAGCACAGTTATGATACCCTCTGGGTAAGTTATGCAGAGGTCTCCATCTATCATTTACTGCAGAGAAATAAGCATTTGTAGCGACAAGTAGCATCAATTTAACGCTACCTCACACCCATTTTACAGCTCGAGGAGATCAATTTAGCGACTAAGTATTTTATAACTCAAGTTTCGGGAT